>JAUWOU010000069.1 GCA_030612005.1 Candidatus Thorarchaeota archaeon
TCACTGTGTATCTTAGATATACACAGAAAGACACTCTTGCTAAGATTCCAAATGTTAGAGTTGAAGATGTTTTTGATGATTATGTAAAACTTGTAAACCCCAGTGGACATGGAATCCTTGGATTCGAAGATGTGTTGTACCTTTCAATTCCAAGACAGATGCAAGGTCAGATGCAGGGTTAAATGGTGTTTGGGCAAAGCGACCCTGTACAACCAATGTTTTAATTTGCTTAAGGGTCCTTCATTGATATTCAGACAAATTGAATCAGCTGGTGAAATGAACTGTGTCATCATTAACCTATATCCCAATTGAAAATGAGCGAGTACTTGCTCAACATCAAGAATATATTCTAACGAACTATAGACTCATTCAGTTCGATCGAGGTTCCAGAAGTAGTGTAAGTCTTCCACTTCACGTCATAAAGGAGTACAAACTTACTTCCAATTCAGCAATGTTCAAAATCGTAAATGGAATTGTGAATGTCGTTGGTGCGATGCCAAAGAAGGAAGAAATGCGTGCAGCCTTGGGTCTTAGAGAGTTTGAAAGTCTTCGTGTGGGCGGTCAGAGAAAGTTATGTGAGGTCAGTGGTATTCCATTTGTTCATCCAGACCATCCTTACAATCGGTGGATTTCAGTCGGATTTCATCGACCTTTTTCAAGACATTTCTATCAGACCTTTGCTTGGCTGAAGGGAGAAGAGGTGTTCACATACTTTCCAGAGAGTTTCATTCTAACAAACTATCGACTCTATCAATTTGATGCTAAATCTAGAAAATTATTCATCTTCCCATTATACATGGTTGAAACATTTGAGGCGAAGGGAAGCAAGCTAAAGATCAAGGCGACTAGTGGTAAATTTGAGTTAAGAGGTAGAATACCAAGGCAAGACCATTTGGTCCGAGTGTGGCAAACACGAGCTTGGGATAATTTACCGAAAGAGCATTTAGACTGGCTGGTTAGACCGTTTAGCTACATCACACCTCATCATCCACTAAGTCAATACATAGTTAGTGAAACAGCTAGCATCACACCAAGTCCCGTAGCTACTGAAACAACCCAAGAAATGGAAACTACTGCAAGTAATGGTGGTGCGGGTACTGTCTTCGTGAAACCAGTTATCAAGAACAAATGTACGAATTGTGGTGCACCTATGTCATGGGAGGAAATCAATTGGACTGGACCAGACCAATATGCATGTCCTGCATGTAGTGCCACACATCGCGTCGACTATATTCGAATGTGATAATCTAACTGCTATCTAGGAGTGGGCTTTTGTCCACTCCAATGATAATCTTTTCAATGTGTTCTCAGTAGGTAGACCAGTTTCTAGATCCCAGCCACGAAGTGTGTAGTAGTCCCGTAACATTGGTTCTAAATCGACAACCTGTCCTTTTCCAGGTCCCTCCGGCATTGGGTCCTTTGTGAACCTATCAGGCAATGAATCATCCTTCTTAGTTATCCCCTCGCGTGCATTGAATAACCGTTTAAGAGTGACCTGACGTTCCGCTATCTCAGTTAGATTCTCAACCTTGCTGAAATAATTCTCTCCAGTTGTAAGAGGTAATATCTTTGCAAAGTCATCCATCCAGAAAATAGGTGGCCAAGAAACTGTGTACCAGCATACAATTAGGGTATCTCGAATACAATACGCATTCTCAGATTCAAAGACCGCATTTGCTTTGTATTTCTCTGTGTATGGATCAATAATCTCGGGAAGCTTGTCTGCACCCCAACGCTTTGTAGCTACATCCTCATATCCCAGTTGATCTACAACCACCAGGCTTCTGAGATGGTCAGCCCCTCTTGCTCCGGTCGCATGACCTAGGGCAATACTTCTGTGTGTTCGTCCATCTTGGCCCGACACTTCCATTCCTTTCACATGCATCGCAAATTTGTCAGTACCTCTACCAAGTGAATCTGCAGCTCTCTTGCTACCTTCTGCCAAGAGTTCACCAAAACCTTCGCGTTCACCAATCATCTCAAGCAATTTGATTAATTGTTCTCTGTTACCCCACTCTAGTTTGAGCCCACCTGTGTCCTTCTCGGTTATTGCACCCTTAACGAAGGCTTCGATTGCAAAAGCTATTGTTGAACCTGCAGATATGATATCCATTCCATACCTATTGCAGATTTGATTAGCTTTCAGAGTAGTTGCAAAATCATCAATACCTAGTAAACTCCCAAAGGCCATGAGACCTTCATATTCAGGACCTTCTTCCAATGTTCCTGCGAATGGACCATCTTTGATATAATTCACCTTTTTACAACCTAGACTACAGCCAAAACAGGCTCTATCTCCAATTGTGTGTCTAGGACGAATGTAATCTCCACTTAATTTCTCCCAACCATCAAAAACTCCCGTTTGATGATTGTATGTTGGAAACTCTCCAATTTCTTGTTTGACAGCTACGAGACCCCATGTTCCAACTTTACTCATTCCCTGAGCTATTGGATTCGTTCTTACTCTCATATGTCCTTCTTTGGCAAATTTCATGAAACCTTCAAGATCATGAACTTCTACAGCTCCATGTCCTCGAATAGCAATAGCCTTGACATTCTTGCTTCCTAAAACAGCTCCCATTCCAGTTCTTCCAGCTGCACGAGCATGATTAATCATTACAGAAGCATATCGGACTTTTCGTTCGCCTGCAGGACCAATTGCAGCAACTTGAACATCGGGATCACGCTTGTCTTTCTTGATGGCAGTTGTCACCTTGTCAGTAGTAAGACCCCACTTGTTTTTCGCATCTCTTAGCTGTAAGTCGGAATTATGAATATCAATGTAAACAGGTTCCTCAGATTTTCCTTCGATTACAAGCAGGTCATATCCAGCATACTTCAGCTCAGCTCCCAGAAAACCTCCAACATGAGACTCACCCCAGATTCCAGTCAATGGAGCCTTTGAGATAAGAACAGTTCTCCCACTCATTGGCCACATTGTCCCTGTTATTGGTCCTGTGGCGATAATCAGTTTGTTTTGTTCACCTAATGGATCGATTCCAGCGGGGAGTTCTTCAAAAAGGAGTTTAGCTCCAAAACCGTCTCCTCCTATGTAGGGCTTAATCCATTCTTCCGGAAGAGTTTCAATCTTAAACTTCCCATCAGTTAGATTGACACGAAGTATCTTTCCTGTATAACCACCGGCCACAATTACTCAGCCCCGGTCCCATGCACTTTATCTGTTCGTTCAATCTCTTTCAGGTAACCCAGAATCTTTCCATGTCTATCGACTGTAGCTAGTGATGTATCAGGTCCGTACGTGATTGCTCCAGTTGGACACACCTTTGCACATTCGGGATCTCCACCACAATGGTCACACTTGATAATTCTCATCTTTACTGTGTCAAGAAGAATGACTCCATTCACACATGCACCCACGCAGGATTTACAGAGAATGCACATGTCTTCATCAAGATAGGTCATTTTTGTGATCGGATCTCGACGCATTGCAAAGACAGGGCAAATGTCTACGCATGGTGCTGTTTCACAAGGTCCGCAGACATTTGGTATATCGAGTCCCAAATCATCATAACGAATGATTTTCAAACGGGCAAGGCTTGGTTGAAATTTGCCTTCATGTTTTGCTGAACAAGCCAGCTCACAGATTCGACACCCTGTACACTTACTGAAATCAACTATCAATTGTGATGGCAAGTAAACCACCTCGTGGTCTATTATGTCAGACATTACCTCTCTATAATTCTTTGGCATGAATAGTGTAATGATAAGTAGCCTACACGGTTATTAAGGTTGGAATAATAAGATGGGCTAGGTTGTACGCAATGGCAGAAGAAGAAGTAACTGATGACAAAGGCAAGAAGAAAAAATCTGATTACGCCGAAGTCGAATTTGAGATAGGAAATATCGAATTTGAAGCTAAAGGTAGAAGTGTAGTTGTTGAGCGTATGTTCAGACTACTTCTAGAGAAGATCGAACAAGGGAAACTTGTAACCGAATTCAAGTTGCAAGATGCGGAGGAAGAAGAGGAGGAAGAGGAAGCAGATGAAGAGGAGAAAGTTGAAGAAGAACTACCTCCAGATACTCTTGGTGACGTAGAGGAGGAAGAAGAGGAACCTATTCCACTTCCCGCTGGTGTTACAGAACCTACGCTAGACCCTCCACCTGCATGGGATTCTCTAGAAACTGAAGAGCCAAAAATTTCAGATGCTGAGAAAGAAGAATTTGACTTGTGATACACACTAGTCTACTTCTACAACCCAGCCATAGGGGTCTTCGCGTTCACCAGATTGAATACCGGTAAGCTCATCGAACAGATGTTGCGTGAGTTCACCGGTATTTCCATCTGAAACAGTGTAGCTATTATTCTTGTACCATAAGGACCCTACAGGTGCAATAATTGCTGCAGTACCGCACCCAAACATCTCTGTTACTTTTCCAGATGCAATTCCCTCAATTACTTCATCTATTGAAATCTGACGCTCTACTACATTTAGGCCCATGTCTTTGGTCAATGTCAAAACAGAGTCTCGAGTTATCCCTGCAAGGATTGAACCGCTAAGAGGGGGAGTAACTAGTTCATCATCAAATTTGACAAAGATGTTCATCGTACCAACTTCTTCTAGATATTTGTGGTCAAGCGCATCCATCCAGAGTACTTGGGAATATCCAACCTCAGCAGCCTTTGTACCAGCAAGAAGTCCCGCAGCATAATTACCCATAGTCTTTGCTGCACCCACTCCACCTCTTACGGCTCTTACGTGCTCTGTACTCAGAAAGATTTTCACCGGACTGAAACCCTCCTTAAAGTAAGGACCAACAGGGCTCAGGATGATATAGAAGAGATATTCATCAGATGGTTTCACTCCTAACCTAGCTTCAGTCCCAATCATTGTCGGTCGGATGTAGAGAGAGCTTCCTTGGACATCAGGCACCCAATCACGTTCAACCTTGAGTAATTGTTTCAAAGCACTGAGAGCAAAATCAGTATCAACTTCTGGCATAACCATGCGAGACGCAGATTCATTCAATCGAACAAAATTTCGTTCAGGACGAAATAGAAGAGTTCTGCCACCGCGGCGGTATGCTTTCAGTCCTTCAAAGATTCCTTGCCCATAGTGTAAACAAAGGGCTGCAGGATTAAGAGACAAATCTCTGTAGGGATGAATGCTAGCACCGTTCCATTGACCATTAAGATATTCCATGGAAAACATATGATCAGTGAAGACAGTCCCGAAGGGAATCTTCAAAGCATCCGCAGGTTTCGGTTTCAAAGTATCGGATGAAGTTAGAATCATTTTGATATTCATATATCCCACAGCATTTTTCGTTTAGAACATATCTCCCTCTTAAGAGGATAGGTTTGGAATAGGCATAAGGGAATGTCTTAAATCAATGCACATCTAATCCAGCTCAAGATTGAATGGAGTACATGAATATGAGTCACCGCGAAGGTTCTTCCCCACAAGATGACTTCTATGTGGACCCAAAGGATGTGCTAACTCAGTATAGTGTGGAATGGGTTTCATTAAGAAAGTCCCTTGACGAACTTAAGCAGCAGTTATCCGACATTCAAGAGGAGCTTAATACTCTCGATAAAAGGCTTGAAACAGGATCAATCACTGACCAAGAGCATATCAAACTCTATCGTGAGAAATGGGCTCAATCAACGGAAATGATTCAAGTAAAGAGAGAAGTGGAAAGCAGGCTGTATGAGATTCAGAGAGAGATTAGAGCAGCTAATAAACAACTCAAGCAGATGGAAATTGAACAGGACCGTAGGGAGAAAATGGAACTAGAGAGGAGTCATGCCATGATTGAGTGGATGAGCCTCAAACAGGGATTCGATCTCGTGGATGCGCGAAGGTCAGAAATCAATGCCGAGTCAGATAAGAAGGAGATGGAAAGGAGAAGTGGAGCAATCTCTGATGAAAAATATAGAGAGTCTCGAATTGGTCAAATACGACAACTTGCAGAGCTAAGTGTAGTAGAATCTGATGTCAAACGTCGATTAGCAGAATTACTTCATATTATCAGAGGATAATACCGATTACTTTTACAAAAAGAAGAAGCAGCAGGACCCATTAGGATCCTGCACAGATTAATTGTTTATGCGTAATGACCTTGTTGGATCATTGCATTGGCTACTTTCAAGAAGCCTGCGATATTTGCGCCCATGACATAGTCACCCTTCTTTCCAAAGAGCTCAGATGTCTTGTATGCATTCGCGTGGATAGCCTCCATGATCTGATGTAGCTTGGCATCAACTTCTTCACGGGTCCAGAAGTAACGCATGCTGTTCTGAGCCATTTCCAGACCGGAAACAGAAACACCACCAGCGTTAGCAGCTTTGCCAGGACCGAAGAGAACATCGTTCTCAAGGAAGAGTTCAACAGCCTTCGGAACGCAGGGCATATTTGCGCCTTCACCAACTGCCATAACGCCATTATCAACAAGCATCTTAGCTTCCTTGCCATCAACCTCGTTCTGGGTTGCGCTTGGTAGAGCAATGTCACACTTGAGACTCCATGGAGAAGCCTTAGCGGTTTCTGTGTAGTCTACCTTGAAGTGTTCAGCGTATTCTTTGATACGACCTCTACGGACATTCTTCAGGTCCATAACGTACTCAAGTTTCTCCTTAGTGATACCGTCAGGATCATGAATCCAACCTGTGGAATCACTTAGTGCAATAACTTTCGCACCTAGGTGGATACACTTCTCTGTGGCATACTGAGCAACGTTTCCAGAACCAGAAATAACAACGTTCTTGCCCTTGAAGTCTTCACCCTTTGTCTTGAGCATCTCCTGTGTAAAGTAAACACAACCATATCCAGTAGCTTCAGGTCGGATTAAGGATCCTCCCCAACCACCACCTTTACCAGTTAAAACACCAGTACCATGGATATTTGTTATCTTTCTGTATGCACCGTAAAGATAGCCGATTTCTCGTGCACCGACTCCGATGTCTCCAGCGGGAACGTCAATAAATTGACCAATATGTCGGTAGAGTTCAAACATGAAACTCTCACAAAAGTTCGCTACCTCTCCATCAGTCTTACCCTTTGGATCAAAATCAGAACCGCCTTTACCGCCGCCCATTGGAAGGGTGGTTAAGCTATTCTTGAAGACCTGCTCAAATCCAAGGAATTTTAGCATACCTTGAGTCACGGTTGGGTGAAGTCGTAGACCGCCCTTGTAAGGTCCAAGTGCTGAATTGAATTGAATTCTGAAACCTCTATTGACCTGAATCTTACCATCCTTGTCTTTCCAAGGTAGACGAAACTGAATAATACGTTCAGGTTCAGTGATTCTCTCTAAAATAGAGAATTCTTGGAATTTTGGATATTTCTTAATTGCAGGCTCTAGAGTTTCGAGAACTTCCAGCGCAGCTTGATGGAAGACCTTCTGACCGGGGTCTTTCTCGACTACTTTGTTGTACACACTTTCTATGTATTTATCCATAAATCACACGCACCAGTAGTGTTAGACGAGTCGGCTCGGATTACGCCTTGCTCATAAATCAATCGGATGATACGAATTTACTAGAAAACAACGAATTGAAGTAACACGAAGAGTCATTAGAGGAATAATGAACTAACGAGGTGGGCCAAGAATATGCCAATATTTGAACAAGAATGGATTTCACCAGTCCTAAATTCATTCAAGAAAAGGAAAATTGAAGAAACATACACTGTAATTCTTGGATTGAACCCCCTAGGACAAGCACTATGTCGACATTTGTATGAGAAAAACCATTTCGAAACAGTGTTAATTTTTAACTCACCATCATTTTCTTCTTGGAATCGGTATCCTGTTGATGTGAAGGCTCCAGTAGTGCCTGTACACGGAATGGTGTCAGATGATATCATGTTGATATTTGGTGATGTCATGGTCAAAGAGTATGATTGGATGACCGATATGCTGTTCTATCTCAGAGGAAATGTTCCTACTCGATTTGTCGTTTCAATGGTCACTCATGAAGGTCCAACTTGTGGTCAGGTTCTATCCAAGAAAGGAAACCATCTCCTAAAAAGAATGGAGATACCGATTGGAAGAGCGGATTATTATGATGGTATCACTGCACCCCTAATCAGTGCAGGGTATGTTGCAGGTCTCGATCCTGTAGTTCTTTTCATGGAAGAAACTCAGGACCAGGATCTAATTCTCCAGATTGGCGATGTATCCGTTTCTCAATCGGAAGTAAATCTTGCTCTAGACATACTTGACAAGGGTTTGGACATGAACCTCTCCTACTAAGGGGAATAGGGACAGAATTCAGGCATGAATATTTATATCCTTTTAAGTCAATTAGGAACTGGGATTGCATTTCGTAGGCGATTCGAAAGAATTGAATTAAGAGAATGCGAAATAGGCGAATAAAATGTTAGAATTGATAGCAATTGTGTTTCTTATATTGATTTGTGCTGCTTTAACTTTTAATAGTAGTATGAGATCTGGTGGTAGAACAAGGATTACTAGACCAACTGAGGAAACTGCTACAGGTATGGGTGGTGCTCGTGCTATGGACTATTCATATGTAGACCGATCTGGAAAGGCCTTTCCTGTAGGTTTGAAACGGGAGAGAAGTGAAAAACCTAGTTTTAAAGAACCGAGAAGGAAAAAAAGGTAACTTAATTTCTACCATATCCCTTACGGTCTCTTCCGCCAAAGGATTCGAAACGGTCTTCAATACTTCGACTACCAGATAGTTGAATATCACACTCATGACACATCAAAGCGCGTGTTTCTTTTACGTCGACTATATTTCCACAAGAGATACAAGTCCAGAGCCCTCCCTGTAACAATTTAGTCTTTCTGAAAATTACTCTGGCAATAACCCTTAACGAATCAGGACAGTCCTGGGAAATGCCTACTACTCCCTGTTCAGACCATTCACATAAAACAGATACAAGAGTAGTCATCAACTCTATAATTCGGGTTGTACGATCTTCAATCTCAATCGAAGTTTCAGATTTTGTATCGCGTCGTGCATCAGAAATTTGAGATAACATCTCTGTAAATGCAAAGAAAGCTGGTGAGGGAAATCGATCAGGACCTTTTGCCTCTACCATCTGACCAAGGACAGCTGAAATCATGAGTGTTTGAGTATAATCTTCACGAAGTATTTTCTCGGTTTCTGAAACTATCTTTACAGGATCTATTCTGTACTTGTCAGGTTTGAGATTGTGTTCTACTGCTATTTCATGTACAGACTCAATCAAACCACTTCCCTTTCGCATCATACGATTTATCCGTCTTGCAACAGTCTGATAGGTTAAACCCGCATCATCTGCAACCTTGTGCAATAGCTCTCTAGCAGTAAGACTCATCAAAGCACAGCCTTTGGTGGAAGAAAATTAATGCAAGACAGTCATTTTAGGTTATGCCTACTGAAAAAGAGAAGATACTGATACTAATACCGCAGTGACAAACCTCATTAGGGTGTTCATTTCGGCCTCAATCGACGGTGCATATCATGAAGGATTATGATGTCATCTTGGCTAGTGGAGCAGAGCATCTTCAAAGGAGATTTGAGGAACTCGGGTTCCGTGTCTATACTTCTGCTTTGAATTACGATCATAAACGGATGTTCCCAAACAGTGACATCTATGTCAAGATAGGAAAAGTAGCACAACTCTCAGATAGGAGGGTAGTGGTTATTCAGAGCTGCACAGGTTCTGGACCAGCTGAAACTGAAAAATATAGTACATCGGACCGCGTTGCTGAACTTCTTCTTCTTCTGGATATGCTTTCTAGACCACTAGATGTTGAAAAGTGCGGCCACAAGCAATACAATTGCGAACCAATCCCACCACCAAAACGGGTTGAAGTGGTATTGACTTTTCAACCATATGCACTTCAGGACAAATCATTCGAAACCGGTGAAGCGTCTTCTGGAAGATGGGCAATTGAAACTATCACCAAAGCGTGTAACAAGGTGTATGTTGTGAGCCCTCACGCACCAGATAGTTTGGATTGGGTAAAGGACCTCAAGGACAAAGGACTGTACAAAATTATTGATGTTATTCCAGATCTTGTTGAATTTGCCAAAGAAGAATTTGGATTCAAAGATTGTGTTGTTATAGCTCCTGATGAAGGAGCTCAAGAACGATACAAGATTGATGGATTCGGAAAGAGCCGAACTAATTCGTATCGGGTCAAGCTACATGGAGATCTAGATGTCAAGGGTGAGAATGTCATTGTAATCGACGACCTCACTAAAAGTGGAAACACTCTATTGAAAGCACGAGATAGATTAATCGAACAAGGAGCAAAGGATGTAGCACTAGTAGTAGCACATGTTCTTCCCCTCGTACTCAGGGGAGAAGAATTACTTGAACGATTAGTCGAGAAATGTAATCACAAAATCGTGACATCTAACACTGTTAATACTGACATATTTTGTGAAGAGAATATCAATCTATGTTACAGTATTGTAGATACATTAGTTGAATTTCTCTAGTTACGTATTATTCTTCATCGAGATAATCGGTCCCTTTGCTCATAGCAATCCATGCTTTAGATGTACTTCGTTCTACCAGTCCTCTTTTCTCCAAGTCCACCAAAGCTAACACTACTCTATTCTGGTCTACCGTTTCATCACGACGTCTAAGAGCAAATGCTATTGAAGAAGGTCTGCGGTTATCTCGAACAATCACTGCTAATATCTTTCTCTGGAAATCTGTTAGGTCTTCGCTCAATATCTACCACCACAGTTTTGATATTGTGAAATTTGGACTTAAGCATACGCAATGATAGTTTTCTTGCGAAAGCCTTTTCTCTGCCAAGTAACTGACGCGCTTGTGTTGACCAATGGATTCAGAGAAAGAATATCATATTGGTATTGCGCCGGGTGAGATTCCCAAACTTGTTCTTTTGCCAGGAGACCCAGACCGGTCAAAGAAGATTGCAGAGCGGTTTTTTGATAATCCTGAAGAGATTGCTAAGAAGAGGGAGTATTGGAGTTTCAAAGGAACTTGGAAGGATATACCAGTTGCAGTCTGTTCAACAGGTATTGGTTGCCCGTCAGCTGCTATTGCACTTGAAGAACTTGTGAAAGTAGGATGTAAGACGTTCATCAGAGTAGGAACATCTGGAGCAATTAGTCACAAGGTCGTTTCTGGAGACATTGTCATTTTTAGTGGATCAGTTAGAGATGAAGGAACATCGCGACAATACGTACCCATAGAATTTCCAGCTGTGGCTCATCCAGATACTGTTATTGCTCTCACGCAGGCGGCTGAGAAGCGAGGCGCTACATACCATGTTGGGATTGGTCATAGTAAAGATGCGTTCTATAGTGAACATCCAGATTATGTTGCAGACCCTGATAGTATGCGGAAGAAATGGACTGCTATGAAAGATGCAAACGTATTGGCCACAGAAATGGAAGCAGCTGCGCTATTTGTGATTGGTCACCTAAGGGGCGTCAAAGTAGGAGCAGCTTGTGTAGTTATTGGAGAGAATGTAGATCAAGAGGCAAAGATAGTTGGAAAACCACCACTGGATGATTTGGTAACTGTTTCTCTAGATGCCTTAATATCAATATGAAATCTGAATAGAACCGAATCAAATTCCACTGAACCAGACTTTCTTCTGTACCGCCATAAGAAGTTCTTCTGCCTGATGTTTATCCATTCCAGTTAGAGTTACTAGTTGATCTGCGCTAGTAGCAGCTAAATCTGTTGTCGTGCCAATCCCAGAATTAAGGATAAGATTAATCATAGGATCAGTAGTGCCTTGTTCTACGAGAACATCTCTTAGGATAGCGACAGAATCGGCGGTTGTAGGCGGGGCAACCATTTCTGGCATCTCAGTTTCAGTTGAACCTTCTTCTTTTGATTCGGTGGTTTCTTTCAACTCAGTAAGCTCAGGTATCTCCCCCGCATAGCCATACTTGGCAATAAAAGATGGACGAAGAAGTATCACACCTACTACAAATGAAAATAGCAGGAAGGGTATCAAGAAGAGATTGCTAATATCGATACCTATGATTCTGCCTCCAGGATCAAGTCCAATCAATCCATCTGTAATTCCATCGAAGAGTATACTATACCATGGATCACCAGAGATATCAGTTGCAATGAATATCCAAATCGGTGAGAAGAAGCCAAATCCACCTGCTTCAAAAATCAGGAACTCTCTGAACATATCTCTTCGTACAGCGAAGATGATAACTAAAGGAAGGATAGCTAGTGCAATACTTGCTGCGAACCAAATCGTATAGATTTGCGAGAGTGATGCAAGAACAGCTGCATCTGCCCCGATTCCTGTTATATTGATAGCAGCTGCAACCAAGAAGATTACTCCTGGAAATACCGCACCAATGAGAACTCCATGTGCATATCTCACTGTTCAATCTCACCTCAGGACCACTGGTCCCAAGCAATTCTATGTGATGACACTTTTAGGTGTTTTGAGGATTCTGTTATCGAATCCAAAGCGTACATTTTACTGCTCCCATTAGCTTTATGTGTTTCAAGGATTCTTCATGGATTGAGTGATTTGTTTGAAACCATTCTTCGTCATCGGGACTAGACCTGAAATCATAAAGATGGCCCCAATTATTCATGAGTGTGAAAGGAGAAACATCGAACTATTCTTACTTCATACAGGTCAGCATTATTCAGAAAGTCTTAGCAGGCAGTTCTTTGACGATATGGGCCTAAGAGAACCCGATATGAATTTGAATATAGGTTCAGGAACACACTCTGAACAAACAGCGAAAGCTCTAGTCGGTATTGAGAAAGCATTAATCAAAGAGAAACCAGATATTGTACTTGTTCAAGGAGATACAAATGCAGTCCTATCAGCCGCACTTGCAGCAGCCAAGCTTGGTATTCCAGTGGGGCATGTTGAAGCTGGACTTAGAAGCTATGATATTCGCATGCCAGAGGAACACAACCGAAGATTAACAGACCATGTATCGAGCTACCTCTTTGCTCCAACTCAGAAATCAGCGGATATATTGAAAAGCGAAAAAGTCTGGGGAGAAATCTTCATCACAGGCAATACAGTAATTGATGCTTTAGAAAGTCGACTTCCATTGATCATGAATCGAAAAACCGTTGCTGATCAATTGGGTCTTGAGGAATTTGTACTTCTTACAATGCATAGAGCTGAAAATGTCGACGACAAAAAAATTCTGACAGGACTTCTTGCGGGTATTCAATCATTAGATTCCGATATCATATTCGCTGCGCATCCGAGAACTGTTGCAAGATTGAATGAATTTGGATTGATGTCTGAAATTAAAGAAGATAATCGAATCCATATAGTAGAACCACCTGGGTACCTTGATTTTATCGCATTGATGAAAAAATGCAATTTTATTCTTACTGATTCAGGAGGCATTCAGGAAGAAGCGACAGCTCCCTCTATCAACAAGAGTGTATTTGTTCTAAGAACTTCCACCGAACGCCCTGAATCTGTAGACTCAGGTCATGCAACAATAGTTGGAATTGATCCAGAGAGTTTTCCGAAGTTGATTTCATCCGCAATTGAAAAAGGACTTGAAAAAAGCAGAAAATGTCCTTATGGGGATGGAGATGCATCAAAGAAGATAATAGATGCAATTTATTAGACCCTCTGATGCGATTAAAATGGGTTCTTGAGCCGTTTCCATATATTTTTCATAGAACGCTTTAATATGGCCAAAGGGCGCGATAGAATAGGCCTCTCTGTAAAGCCTTATAAGTCATTAGCGTGCACTTTGAAGCACTCTTAGGAGGAGTGAATGTAACAATGCCGTATGTCGTTAAGAAAGCAGTTCAAGACTATGCTAAGAAGAATAATGTCCAAGTAGCTGGAGCATTCTACGCAGCTCTCGATGCTCAAATCGAAAAGTTGCTAAACGATGCTGCCAAACGGACAAAGGATAACAAGCGTAAGACTCTCAAGCCTTACGATTTGTAAATCCATTAGTCTAAAGATACCGGGAGTGGAAGCGTAATTGCTTCCACGACTTTATTTTTCATATCACCAATCTTATCAGCATCATAACTCGGTGTGAGTGCTACAGATAATTGGAGATATTTTTGATGTACAGAGTCTGTCTTACAAATGATGACGGTCCGCGAAGTGACGGACTTCTAAGACTTGCGGATAAATTGAAAGATGATGTAGAACTCTTCGTTGTGGTCCCAGACGGTCAGAGAAGCGCCACTGGAAAGGCACTTACACTGAAGAGACCCATCAGGGTCACTGAGCAACACGAAAAGTATGGATATAGTTTTGTTACCCACGATGGCTTTCCTGCAGACTCTATCATTTTAGGTGAGTCATTCAATAGTGATATTGATTTATTCATTTCTGGACCTAATACTGGTGCGAATGTTGGCTACCAGAGTATGCTAACCAGTGGAACTGTAGGTGCAGCATTTGAGGCGGCATTACGGGGTACACCTGCCATTGCAGTGTCGCGTCAGGCAACTCCTGAAGAATGGTTCGATTCAACTGGAGCCACAAATGATTGTGAAAAAGTCTGTGATATAACTAAGGATTTAGTTATGCGAGTATTAGAAAAAGGAATGCCAGAAAAGATAGATCTTCTCAATCTGAACTTTCCATCCGATATATCCGAAACTAGCAAGCTAGTAATCACAAAACCAACTAGAATAAGGATGCATAACGAAATAGAACGCAGAGTAGACCCCAATGGTAGACCATACTATTGGTATCTAGGTATTGAAAAAGACCCACTTGTTGGAACAGATGCCTATGAGGTATTCATCAATAAGAATATTGCATTATCTCCTGTAATTCTAGAATGGATTAAAGATGCAGATATTGAACGCTTGGAACATTTTATGAAGGATTAACTTTCTTCAGTGCAGACCAAAGCGCGTCAGTTGTTGGTCTTGGAAGGTTCTGAAGTGATCCGTCAATGATAATTTTACGATGAGATGAATCTGATAAAACAGAACCAATTATCGTGGCTCGAACGCGGGCAGATTCAAGTTTATCAATCACATGAGTCACATTTTCACTATCACAACTAATCAGCATACTTCCACTACTAATTAGGTCTAGTGGATTAATTTGTAGACTATCGCAAATCAGCTTGGTTGTTTTTGTTATTGGAATCAAATCACTATCTATCTCAAACCCAACTCCACTTGCATCACAAAGTTCATGAATTCCCCCAGAGAAACCTCCTTCTGTGGGATCATGCATTGCATGTACAAATCCTGTCTGAAAAGCAGTCACCCCATCCTTCACAACACTAATTGATTCCCGTAATTTTTGAGCTTCTCGAACAACGTCGGGACCCAATTTTTCTGTCAGATATGAACTCCCTTCAGTGGCGAGAATCGAAGTTCCTTCAATACCAATAGATTTTGTCACTACCAATTTATCTCCAGGCTTAGCACCGCTAGATGTAACATATTCTCCTGTTGAAGCAACACCCATCATGAAACCAACAACAATAGGCTGGGTAATTTTTTCAGTGATTTCTGAATGACCCCCAGC
>JAUWOU010000152.1 GCA_030612005.1 Candidatus Thorarchaeota archaeon
GTTTCATGGCAGAGAGGCAAGAGCGATTGATTTTGATGATGGTGGATATGGCTATTGGATGTTTGATTTGGCCTGCCCACTTGTAGACTGGGAGGGCGAAGATGTCTGGTCTGCGTTTCGCAAAGCCCTACTAGAGGGTTACATGGAGATACGGTCCATACCTGATGAGCAATTAGAGCAACTAGAACTTTTCCAAGCAGCATGGCGTGCTGTTGAAATCTTCTGGGGAACTGCTAGTGAGATGACTAATCCTGATGATACCGGTTGGATTGAGAGAAGGGACCAAGCTTGGAAACTCTTGAGACGCTACCTGAAGGGAAATCCACACACCTAGCCCATCCATAAATCCACCTATATCGAGAATATCTTCCGTACCGCCAAGAGAAACAGATGTAATATGCTAATCAGTGAAAGAGGTTTATTGACCTCTTTCAATCTCTTCTTTTTACTCAGTTCTTAGCAGTATGAAAGAATCACCTTTCCTACCATTTATTGATAACATTAAGAGTGTCCGTTCCACGAAATTCAACCAGAGCAAGGGGAACTGGAAATTCATCTAATATCCTTCTAGTGATTTTTTCGAATTTGGCAGCAACGATGATTGCTCTAACATTATCACCAAAAACATTGCTAAGGTTTTCTTTCACCCACACTGAATATCTTCTTACTTGTTGGACTGTTAGAGTATCTGCCTTCACCTTAACTTCAATAATAATTGGACCTGCATCATCCTTTGCGAGAAAATCGATACGCCCTATTGGACCTGCTTTGAACAATCTGGAATTATGTATATCAAATAGAGGTTCCAACTTACCAAAATAGTTCTGCA
This sequence comes from Candidatus Thorarchaeota archaeon, assembly GCA_030612005.1. Taxonomy (GTDB): domain Archaea; phylum Asgardarchaeota; class Thorarchaeia; order Thorarchaeales; family Thorarchaeaceae; genus SMTZ1-45. Next base: position 830 of record JAUWOU010000152.1, read on the forward strand.
ATATTTCAAGAATAATACCATCAGAAACCACCATTGCCATAGTCCGATAGATATTCTTGATTTCTTTGCTAATATCCTGAATAACTACGTTTGCCTTCTTCGGTTTTGTCATTTCGGTTTTACTAGCACGTTGATATACTATAGTCAGATTGAATGTCCATCTTCCTATTTCATTGATGCCATAATAGCTGGGATAAATCCAAGCCCAAACGTATTCTCTTCTCTCTTCAGGTCGAAGAAAGGTTCGGAAGCGGTCATTAGTAATTATGTAATCGGTTTTAAGAAACTTGTTTCGAGCAGCATCATAGTAGCCAATGAATTCACCATCAAGTTGCAGAGGGCACTTGTATCCATATACAAGAATTTCTTCACTTGTTTGATTCTTGACTTTCCATATTAGACGGAATCTGGTGCTAAGATCAATGTGCTGTGTAACGGATTTTCGTCCTTCGAGTTTCTGAATAGAAAAAGTGGCTTTGAGAGGCACATGATTTACATCAGTGTTTTGCATTTCTGTTCATCACCTTTATTCTGTGGGTCCACCAAAAACCGCAGCAATTGAATTGTACCTCTATACTTGTTAGCTTCAGGACTTTTTCGTTCTTTCTCAAAATCACGTATTTCAACTGTCTTAGCAATTGATTCATTTACATCAATAGGAATGATGGTATACGTAGCCTCTAATCCACCCTTAGTCGGAATATCCCATCTACAAACAGGGGATTTATCTTGCGTTGAGAGCCACTCCAACAGACTACAATATCTTTGTCTATTTCCAAGATTCTTTATTTCTCTAGGGGGGATAAACGAAATACCCACCCATTCTTGGTATTCTTCCATCTTTACAGCTTGATTCACAGCCAAACCGGCCAAGTAATTCATATTTGAAGATGCAAAATCTTCTCTTGCTTTCACCTGACCAATTGATATTCCACCTCTTAGTGGCAAATAATCAGCTATGCATGTGCTAAGTAGTTCACTCATTTTGTGACAGAAAATCATTATTTCTGAATTATCCAGACCTTTGTCATCATCAGCAGTTAACACTAGGAAGATTCCGTCAGAAAAACCAATTATCCGTAAATCACTGAACGAATCAGGCGAGAATATAGGAGCGATTTTTTCATAAAAAGCTGAGATGTATAACCAAGCTCAATCGTTAACATTGGAATGTTTCCAAATCTCGTCGTGTCCTTTTAGAATAATACCTTTCAAAACAGCTCCATAACCCAATAGGTCAATAAATGCTATCAATCGTTCTCGCTCAATAGCATCAGTATTCACTTTATATTAGCTCTCCTTTTTTCCAGTTTTATTTCTCTTTTCACGATTACACCCCACCATCATTGTCACAAATGACATCTATTTGTGTACATAATCCAAGATATAATAGTAACGAATAGAAATTCAATATTGAATCACAAAAGATCGTCATGGCTCGTGATATCTTAGGACCTGAGTATCTGCTATGATAGTACAAAACCAGACACCTCTTTGAAATGTTACGAATACTTTCGTTCTTTTTAATTCAACAAATCATCAAGCTTTTTCCACATTGGTAGATGATGACAGAAAAATTCATAATGTGTTGATTTTTGAGATTATGCAAGGAATTATAGATCTAGTAGCAAAGGAGAGTCCACAATACGAAATCGTCAATTCCAAGTTTGTCATTAATCAACGAACTAAAAAAACGACAAAGGATAACAATTCTCATCATTCTCCTTGCAACACCAGCATTAGTACTTACAATTACGAATAGCGTATTTTTCCGATGGATGATTGGTAACCCGATTATGATGTCAATAACAGCCCCACCGCTTATGGATGTGAGTGCCAATCCTTCTCAACCAATCTTTCCGAGTACAGATATTCTCATTACAGTAAATAATAGAACTGGCTATCCGATAGGAGAGGCGACTGTATACGTCACCCAACAAAACGGTTCGATATTGTTTCAAAGTGTCACAAATGTGAGTGGTCAAACTGAGTTCACATATCTTGGTGATCCAGTTGCAGTTAATATAATTCATCAGGATTATCAATCGAAGACAATTATTGTAGGAGTAATCCCGATAATCTGGTATATCGCTTTCTGGACATTGACCGTGAGTTTCGTGGCAGTTCTTGGTGTGATGTCGTATGCATGGGTTCACAAGCAAAGATACCAATCTAGGTTGATTGAGTTAGAGAAGAGCTTCCAAGAGCTGCAGAACAAGACATTGGAAGTAAAGGAACTAACAGAAATTAGAGATCAGTCAATGCAAATATTAGAAACTATATCAGTTGAATTCAGTTTCTCTAGTGATGCCTCTCAACAGTTTCTTCAATTCCTAGAGATAAATGGAATTGATGATTTTCTCCATTTCGGATTGGAATTTGCTCGCTCAGAGGTTACAGAAAATAAAAGTTACAATCTGAGCATTGCTTTGTTTTCCCTAACCCAAGCTTTTGAAGGAATTATAATGAAACTTGCAGAATCTTGTGATGAGATTAGAATACAATCTCATATGACAATGGGGATGATTCTTCGAAAATTGTTCCCAACTGAAATATTCGTAAAAGCTCTCAAGTTCTATGGTGGTTTCGATAAAAATAATGAGTCAACTGATTTTACAAATAAGCTTCAGATGTTACTCGAAAACAGATTGATAATGGAAGGTTGGCAATATAGAGAAACACTTGATCAACCTCACCAGGATTTTACCATCACACTATTGACACGAAATTTCACACACCACTCCACAACATTAGATGTTACTCTCTATACAGATGTCGATATATACGAACGAACTGAGAAACATGTAGTTTCTGCAATGCTTAGAGCGTTCATTATATTGAATTCTGTCAATGCTGAATAAATCGTCATGGCACGAGAGATTTTCGGTCCGGAATTCCTTCCGTATCGTCAAGAGAAGCAAATGTAGGCTTATTTTCAAGAAAGGGGGCTTATGCTTATGCTCCCTTTTCCATTTCTTTTTTATTTTTCAATGCTAGAATGATTCTGTGGGATTTTTCTAAAGCAGACTTCAGCTTGTGTTTTGCTGCATATCTGTTTATTCTGCCAGGTTTAGCAGGGAGAGCAAGTACTTGATAGAAGGCATGACCACCAAACTTTGTAAGAATTTCAGTCAAAGAAGAGTTTCGTGAAATTCAGGGAATATGGTCGATTTTTTTCGATACTCATTTGAAAAATCTTCGAGGAAAAGCAGATGATTTTGATTCTGCATAGCAACAGCTTAAAGATGAATTTCAAAGAATACAGATGATATACGAGGAATAGATTTTCATGGGATAAGGAATTTTCAGAACCGATATCCAGCAGTACTTGAATATCAAAATAGTAAAGAAGAACCAATGAATACACAGATACCAGTCACCAGTATACCCAACAATATCTTAGCTAACTCCCATCTAGTATTTGAAGCAATCTTGTTTTCAGTTTCGTTATGATAGCGATTTAGGGAAATCCACACTATCGCAGTGAATAATGACAAAACGGTTGTGATTAATGTTACACCTCGAATTGAGGGAATGACCTGAGCAAGAGAGCAATATCCTAAAACAAGACTTTGTATAAGAAAGTAAACGAAATATATTGAAGAAACAACTTGTTGACGAATCGTAATACTCAGCTCTTCTCCTCCACGTCTATATGTAATAATAAAAATCGAGATGATTATTGGCGGAGCAAAAGCAAGAGCAATGATTGAATAGTAAGACCCTACTGAAACATTTGCCAAGATATCGAGGAAGGTACTGTAGGAGGAAATTGCATTAATAGCCCCATAAAGAGCTGCAAGCGTGATGGCAGACCAAACTAATGTAGCTGTTATGGGTTGAGTGAGATCGAATTTTGTCCACGAAGGAGCAGTACGACGAAACCCTTTGAAGAATCCTGCGACTACAAGGGGAGAACATAACAGTAAAGCTATCAAAGGAATAACCCAAAAGAATTGGTCTACTACTCTGTTGTAACGAACCCAAGGTGCGTCAAGAGTCATTGGTAGATCCTTATCTGGCCAATCTCCAATCCCAAAAGACTCGTAACTACTAATAACCCATGTATTGTTGGTTTTCTCACTCGTCGTTCTAAGGTCGGCTCTAAATTCCAATTTGGTTTGCAATAGAAAGTTATCATCTGTATGTTGAAAATATAAATCCCAAATGGGTTCAGTTAGATTTGATTCAATGATCAATCCATAGTCCTTGGAATCTGGTTCAGATGATAATAGTGTTAAATTATCACCCATGATATTTTGTACGAGAACAAGTTCACCATCTACGTCGAGAAAAACCTGAATTTGAGTGACTTCTAATTGTATTGTATCCATAAAACCTGTATCTAATGTAGCATTCATGAAGAAACTGAAAAATAATGAATCTTCAAACCACAGAAGGGTATCGGAGCAGGTAATACCGATATCTGATTCAAGATAGACACCCAAATCATAGTCATCATGACTTGATGTTATAGAATATTCGATTGTGTTGGGGATATTAGAGCTATGATAATTGGGTACAATGAAAATGGGTAAGATGGATGTAATGAAAAACAAAATCACTGAGAAAGATAGAAACCAAATAATAAAATGATTGCTACTCTGTTGATCAGACACCATCCCACCATCCTAGCGCATGTAATCCATCGTACCAATTAACTCTTTCGACCATTATCATGGCATGGAAAATTTTTGGTGCAGAATACCTCCCTTAGCCAAGAGAAGCAGTCATAGTTTCAATATTCAATCGAGAGAGGTTCTTCCTCTCTCCCCTACTTTTCTCTGAACAAACTACTTTCGTTTGATTCGCAGGACAGCTATCAGTACAACGACTACAGCCATTCCCACTCCTGCGAAGACAAGCAACATAGTATTGTCAGGTGGTGTTGTTACTGTGGGAGTCGTAGTAGTGGTGGTCGTTGTGGTCGTTGTGGTTGTAGTGGTTGATGGCGGTAATACTGAAACAAAGACAGAATCAGTGACTGAATTTCCAGAGGTGTCATATACAACAATCGTGTAATTATAGATCCCCAAACCAAGACCATCCACACCGATATGAATGGAGCTGCCATTCCAATTATGTAGAACTAATAGTGTGTCATTCTGATAGAGCATATAGCGAGAAGGGTTAGTATCGCTTGGAGTCCAAGTTATACTGTGACCTAAAGTTTCCACTTCATAATCTATGTCAGAGGGCTGGTCAATTGTGGGGATAGTGGATTCACCAGGATAGACGAAGGGATAGTAATCAATGGAATTCGAACTCCCAGAGATATTGTATACTCCAGTGCCACCGTAGTCAGACCAGTAGTTTCCCAAACCTGTGGTGTTCCAATGATTATCGATACCAGTGTCTTCTGCTATCATAACGTCACAATATGCAATCACGTTGAGATAGAAAAGGTTCTGTTCAGTTCCAGCCCCACATTCAACTCCATATCTGTTGTTTGAGAGATTATTATTTGCAAACAGATTATTCGAGGAAGAACTCAACAGAAGTCCATGATAGGTGCTTCCCATTATGGTGTTGTTAACAACCTGATTGTTATCTGAGGAATAACCTAAATCCAGACCTCTATCGCTACCTGAGATGATGTTGTTTATTATCGAGTTTTCATTCGAGGAGTACAAGAGACGAATTGCCTTGTCATTTCCCATGAGAATATTGTTTGCCAACATGTTGTTTCTTGATTCATAGACATACACACCATAAACTGCATGTCCTGAGATTGTATTGTTCATGAGTGTACAGTGGGAGGAGAAAGCCAACTCTATTCCGACCGTACTATTGATAAAGACTCCATTTTCCACGGTCACCCAAGAACAGTTTGCGAGGATCACCTGCCCGTATTGCTGCACATCAATGAATCCTCCAGTCTTGTTCCAGAAGTAGCCTATTTGTTTTCCATTCACCAGGTTGTCTGATGTGATTGTTTGCCGCCATTGCTCTAATTCTAGACCACCGATATAGACACCGTTATCAGTCATTTTGTTTGACAAAAGGATATTCTCTTGAGATGAATATAAATACACGCCATATGTGTTGGCATGAATTGTATTGTTCAGGGCGGTATTGTCAGTAGAAGAGGAGAAATATACGCCAACTCGGTTGTTGTAGATTGTGTTGTTGTCCAGAGTGTTGTTTTGCGAACGGGACAATGTCACACCAAAGTCTTGATTTCCAAAAATCGTATTGTTTTCTAAGATACTGTTATTAGAATAGTAACTAAGACCCACGCCCCCATAGCTATTCGAGATTGTGTTATTCACAAGAGTAATGTTCGATGAGGAATAGATGAAAATTCCAGTCATTCTTTGATTGACTACATTGTTCCTTATGATACCATTTGCCAAATAATCCATCCTAACTCCAGCACCTGGGTACGGGGGACCTGCTCCTGTAAGTAAACAATCCTGTATGAGGAAGAAAGCATCTGTGTTCTGAATGCGGATACAATCACCATTTGATGTGATTTGATACCCTTCAATCATGTAAGGATTTGAAACCGATCCGTTTCCTGGGAACCCTTGGGTTTCAAAGTCATCATTTGACGTGATTGCAATGGGATCATGAGAAACGTATGAAGTTAAAATTTGGGTCTGAGGTAGCTGATCTTCTATTACTAAGGACGGATTTGTAAGGGGAGTATGCGTTGGATACAAAATCAGTGAGGTTGCAAGCAACAACATCACAGTTAGACCCATGGAAAATTGAAAATACTTTGATCCACCATTCATAACTAGAAGCCCCCTTCTGTTAATCTGTTTTATGCAACAGATACAAATCCATCATTCCAAGCGTGTAATATTAGTTTTTCCTTCAATTAAAGACTGATCTAAGATCGTCATGGCACGCGAAATTTTCGGACCTGAGTATCTGCCTTGCAGGCAAGAGAAACAATAGTAAATTTGTTTTACAGATTGAGAGAGGTTCTTCCTCTCTCCTCACTCTTTCTCTGTCCAAACAAACATTGAATTGTAATTTTCAATAGCGAAGCCAAGACTCTTGTATAGATAATATGCGTTATCACCATGATTCACTTCAAGGCGTACACTATGAACTTCTGATGCTTCATCCGGCTCTTCTAGTAGCGATAGAATTAATAATGCTCTGCCCAACCCCTTTCCTCTATATGCTGACAATAAGGAGAGATTGCTAACAAATAGATTAGTGCTTTTGAAACTGACTGCACAGATACCTATTGGATTCTGATTTCTTTTGAGAATAAAGATATTCCCGGATTGAACCCAATTCTCAAGACAATTACGACATCCTTCCAGTGTACCATAGAAGTCAGGGAAAATAGTGGGAAGGGATGTATCTGCATAACTCTCAAACAATACAGATGCAATTTTCTCTTGTGTGAGTGGGTCATATA
>JAUWOU010000043.1 GCA_030612005.1 Candidatus Thorarchaeota archaeon
GATGATGAGATTGGGAATCATGTTAGAAGCCTTTTTGCAGACCGTCGTATCAACTCTGAAGACAGAAGTGGGATGAGAAGCGGTGGATTCTGCTGGCGATGTTATGAGCAGAAAACATCATTTATTCTAAGCACCTACAACGGAACGTTGAACAATGCATACACGCTAGCTCATGAGCTGGGGCATGGAGTGCATAATCATTTTATAAATAGAAGTCAGAGTTTTCTGAACGCCGAAGTGTCTGCCTGCGTAGCTGAAACTGGTTCAATCTTCGGGGAACTACTCTTTACTGAGCAGTTGTTGAAAGAGTGTGACAATGTTGAACTTAGGATTGAAGTACTCGCTAACTTCTTGAACCGCTTCTACGGGACATCGTTTAACCTGGGCGTCTACGCTCTCTTTGAAAATAACATCTATGAAGCGATTGGCGCAGGAGAGATATTAGATGCAGACAGGATCTGTGATATCTGGAGAACAACTAGAAACAAAATCTTTGGAAACACTGTAGAGTGGACTGAAAATCTTGACTATGGATGGGCAAGAATGAAACCGCTATTCTTTCCTAACTTTCGCTTCTATAACTACAGCTATAGCTTTGCTCAGCTTCTTGTCTTTGCTCTCTATGAGGACTATAAACAAAATGCGTCTGACTTTAAAGAGCGTTTCAAGCTGCTCTTGAGTAGGGGTTGCAGTATGAGCCCAAGAGAGCAGATTGCGGAGATGGGTTACGACATCACCAGACCAGACTTCTGGACCCTTGGAATAAAAAGAGCGGATTCCTTTCTAGATGATTTGCAGAAACTACTGTAATATCGTCATGGCTCGAGAAATTTTCGGACCAGAATTCCGTAGTTTCGATTTTCAAATCGAGAGAAGGTCTTCTCCTCTCCCTCACTCTTTCAAAAGATTCAGTATCCTTATAGGTCAGCAAACCTTTGTACAAAGCTCAGTTTGAGATGGGGATTGGTGGTCCTTATGCGGAAACTTGACATGCTAGAAATAAGCTGGTTTTTACTAATTATCGTGGCACTTGGTTCAATGGTCTTCGGAGTGATCTTTGCAGTTCTCGGAACACCGCCATTCATCCTGGAATACATCGGTATGGAGTGGTCTGAAATAGTTGCGCTTTCTCCCTTGCTTGCAGGTTCATTGGAGCTAGCTCAACGACTCTTGGGATTCTCGCAGATATCAATAGGCCTTGTATCGCTCATGGTCCTTAAGCGACACTTCAGGGAGGGACAGCGTTGGGCACTGCTATTCATTCTCACTATCAATGTGCCTGTGTGGCTTCCAGCATGGTTCCTCATTCCTCCGGCAATCCCAATTGCATTCTGGGGAACGATTGCCCTGAGCATCTTGTGGATTCTTGGATTAGTCATTGGAGCTCGAGCGACTCTCAAGACGCACAGTCCAAGCTAAAACCCTCTCTTCTCATTCCTAGGACAATCTTGCACCACTCTCGCGAAATACATTTTAGGAGAGATATCTACGTAACGGCTATGCCAATAGTATCAGTTGTCGATTTCATGATGAAAGTTCAAAAAGAAATCACAGTGGAAAAAGGGACAAAGCTGCTCAAGGCCCTTATTGATCATGATACCGACATAGTCCATACCTGTGGGGGGATTGCTAAATGCACTACCTGCAGGGTCACCATTCACAAGGGAGTACCAACAAAGAAGACTCAGGCACAGCATGAACGCTTTGAGAGAGCGATTAAATCTGGCCAATCCCAATTCGATCACCCTGCTGTCTTCCTCGCATGTCAGGTACTAGTGGAGGATGACATGACAGTGAGTGTAAGTGAGACATTCAACAGTATAATCCATGACAGTCCTGGTAAAGACACAGAGGATGGAATCACACCCGACCCCGTTTGGTTGGACCACGAGGTCCCTGACTGGTGGGGCATCAAGGATTAAGATCCTCGATCAAAGAACAGACGAACGCACCTTCACTGAGTTTCAGGATTCAGAATCGCTTTCATGACAGAGAAGTCATAAGAAACAGATGTAGATTCAATATTGTATCGAGAGAGGGTCGTCCTCTCTCACACTCTCTTTCTGTATAACCGAATGTGATATTGAACTTTACAGGAGCGCATATTTATCAACGAAGATATTATTGAATAACTGCTAGAATGATATGAAGAGGAGATTGTCCTATGCAAGTCGAGTATGATCAAGTTGCAGATGCCATCTATTTCAGACTGAAAGGAGAGGATGTTTCAGAGAGTGTTGAACTATCTGAAGGAGTTATCATCGATTATGATTCCAAGGGAGAGGTCTGTGGGATCGAGGTGCTTGCATTTTCAAAGAAGAATCTAGATCTCAATCGCCTGGTAAAGCTTCGTGATGAAGAATTGGTTGCAGAGGTCGCTACCGCGTGATTATCTTCACAAAGCACGCGCTGGATAGAATGATGCAACGTGCAATTACAAAAGATGAGGTCATTCACGTACTGACAAACTCAAAGGAAAAGATGAAAGATATCCTAGGACACTCGATTGCTCAGCTTGATAGTAATGGAATAATATTGAGAATATTCTTTGTTGAACGAGAACAGGACATCATCGTCATTACAGCCTATAAAACAAGCAAAGAAAAGTACAGAACAAAGTAGTACCTATTCGTCATGGCACGAGAAATATTCGGAGCAGAATACCATCCTTAGTGTTTGAGGGAATTACGTATTCAGTTCGCCAGTTGCAAAATCAAGAGCAGTTCTAAGTTTCTCAATTGACACATTGCCTCCGGAACAGATGAGCCCAACTTTCTTGTCTTTCAGATGCTCCCGAATCCTATATGCCGCTGCCAGAGGGGCAGCTCCAGCTCCCTCAGTAAGAGTATGCGCAAGTCGTATCATCCATACTATAGCTCTCATGATATCCTGTTCACTCACTAGTATGAAGTCATCCAGATGCTCTTTCATGATACTCTGCGGAAGCTCAAATGCAGACCCTGTAGAGAGCCCCTCAACGAGGGTGCGATTGGGCCGTTCGACAAGACTCCCCAGTTTCCATGAGTCATAGGCCGCTGGAGAAGCTTCAGATTGGACAGCAATAACCTCAATCTCGGGATTAATAGTCTTGGCTGCAATACAAATACCTGCGGCACCGCTACCTCCCCCCACTGGTACGATGATTGTTTCAATCTCAGGCTCCTCCTGAAGCATTTCAAGAGCCTCAGTAGCCACACCGGCAATCAGGTGTGGTTCATCCCCTGAGTGAACATAACGATACCCATGCTTCTTGGCAAGTTGTTCACAATGGATTCTTGCTTCATCAAATGTCGCTCCACTAAAAACAATCTCAGCACCCATAGCCTTCATAGCCGCAACCTTTCCAGGGTTGGACTTCTCAGGCATCACAACAGTGGCTCTCACTCCAAAGATTCTTGATGCATAAGCAATTGACTGGCCGTGGTTACCAGTGGATGCAACAATCACTCCGCGCTCCCTCTCTTCATCGGAGAGTTGTGAAATCAGGTTGACACCTCCACGAACTTTGAACGCTCCTACGGGTTGGCAGTTCTCGTGTTTGATGTGCATCTCAGCCCCTACAAATTCGTTGATGGCTGGATAGCTAAGCAGGGGTGTAGGTTTCAAGTAGGGTTTGATACGCTTCTGAGCGGCCAATACATCTCTGAACGTTGGAATCTGCAACTTGGGATCATCTCCAATGGATTTTGTCTACATCAAACATATTCCAAATGACATGAAATACCTTCTGACACACTGAGGTTTCAATATTCAATCGAGAGAGGTTCTTACTCTCTCTTCCCACTTTCTGTGTTTCATCGTTCGAAGGTTTTATAGAAGGAGTGATAACAGTCGCAAGTGTTGTAATGATTTTCAGTGACTTGACAAAAACTCACTAAGTGATATTCATGATAAGAAAGAAAGGCTTTGATACTTCACGGTATCTCTCTGCTCAGATTAAACGGATTATGGAACGAGTAAATCAATTTGATACACTCTACCTTGAGTTTGGAGGGAAACTCAGATACGATCATCATGCTTCGAGAGTACTTCCTGGTTTTGCGGTGGATACAAAAGTCCAGATGCTCAAGAAGTTGGGCAACGACATCGAGATTATACACTGCATCAGCGCAAAAGATATCGAGCGACGAAAAATACGACGTGATTTTGGTCTAACATATGATGACCAAATACTCAAGGACATCAGTGACCTGAAGCAATTGGCATTGGATGTTTCTGCTGTTGTGATTACTAGGTACAATGGAGAGCATACATCTGACAAATTCAAACAACGTCTTGAAAACAGAGGAATCAGGGTATTCACTACATTTGAAATCCCTAACTATCTCACAGATCTAGATAGAGTAGTTAGTGATGAGGGTTATGGAAAATTCGACTATGTAAGCACTGAGAAGAAGATTGTCATCATCACAGCGCCGGGACCTGGAAGTGGTAAGATGAGCTTCGCTATGAGTCAGGTCTATCATGATAGACGAAATGGTAAAGCGAGTAATTTTGCAAAATTCGAAACTTTTCCCATATGGAACCTACCTGTAGATCATCCAGTGAATATTGCGTATGAAGCTGCAACTGCGGACATAGGCGACTACAATTGTATTGATACTCATCACAAAGAAGCGTATGGAAAAGATGTGGTCAATTATAATAGAGATGTAGAGAACTTTTCTATAATTAAAAAAATCATTGAAAAGATTGCTAATGAAGGAGACCCCTTGGTAGATATCAAGAGCCCAACAGATATGGGAGTCAATATGGCAAGAGAAGGAATTGTTGACGATAATGTAGTGCAACAAGCAAGTATTGATGAGATTGTGCGAAGGTATTACCAATATCAAAGGGATTTCGTTGAAGGCAATGTCACAAACGACACGCTTGAACGCATGGATAGTATAATGCTCCGTGTGAAGGCAAAACCAGAACATCGTATTGTAGCAGCTCGTGCGAATAAATCTCTAGAGGAAAGCTTGAAGAATTCAAAAATGACACAAATGGGAATGCACACCGGAGCTGCTATCGAGATTTATCAAAAGGATAACACCCCTATCACTCTTACCGGAAAACGGTCAAAGATTCTAAATTCAGAATCTGCTGTGCTCCTCAATGCTGTCAAGCACCTAGCAGGCATTCCAGATGAAATTGATGTACTTTCACCAATCATCATAGAGAGTATAATGAAACTCAAGAAACAGATGTGCATATTTGACACCAGTCTCGATGTTAAGGAAGTACTCGATGCTCTTGCTGTAAGTGCGGTCTTTAATCCAAACGCCACAGAATGTATCAGTGTACTAACTAATCTCTCTGGATGTGAGATGCATAGTACCCATCTTATTGGTCGTGGATGTGAGAAAGCTCTGAAAGAATTAGGTCTGAACTTGACAACAGATGCTAGAATCCCATTGGTAAACAATTGGTAATCGCTTGATATTTAGGCTAAGAGAAATAGATGTGGTTTCAAAATTCAAGAAGGGGGCTTATGCTCCCTTTTCCATTTTCTTTTTTCGTTTCAATCCTAAACGGATTGGAAAGTAACAATACCAAAATCAGGATTCATCGAACCGAATTGTAGAGATCAAAGAAACTGTTTGGTCCTTTCCTAACAGTATCGATGAGCTCCTTTCTACCTAACCTTTCATCAATCATCTTAGCCATGTATGCGCCTGTCACATACCACAGACGCGTCCCTGGTTCACTCATGGGTTCAAATATTCCGAAATCGTCATCTGTCATAGTCCTGTCCGATTTTCTTTCTAACTCTGTCACCAATTCAAAGTACTGCAGCATTCTCTGCTGTGCTATTTCCTCATCCATCAGTGCTGAATAGTCTTCATGAACAATACACCCTGCTTCTACTCTTTTTCTTAGTGGCGCATAAACAGCAAGACCCTCTAGATGAGTTGAATAGCGGACAGCATCTTTCAAATCTGACAACCTCTTAATCTCTGCAAAAGAAAAAGTTGGGTTATAATGGACGTATCCAACATGGTGTACCTCATGCATTGCTATGAAAATTAATTCGCATGGGTTCTCCTCGAAATATGGGTGAGCGATATTCAAGAAAGCTGAACCCTCTGATACGATTCCGATATCATATCCTACCATTGTGTACAGTTTACACTTCAGCTGAAGCTCCTTGGGAAGGTGTTCAGCAACTTCGTCCATAGATGATGCAAACAGATCTTTATTTTCTTCTAAGAATTCAATTGCAGAATTAATGCGGTTCTCCATCTCTTGATTGAAATTATCCTCAGTTATGCTTCTCCAGAAAGCTTCTATTGGCTCATTCGTGTTACCAAAACGGACTGCGTGCGCATGGACTTTCATTGCAGCAGGGTGGGCAATTAGATCATCAAAGTTATCTTTCATCTTATTTTCGATGAGCTTCAGACAGATATCTACAAAAGAATTATCGAGTTTAATTTGAAATTGTCCGGACATATCCTTTCACACTCTTGTTTAGCTCGTTTCCTTTCTTTCCAGAAGATCGGCTAAGTATTGCTCAGCCTTGTTAGCAACCTCAGCACCTTCCTTAGTGCTACTTGCTTTACCCAAGTCGATAGCTTCACGCCAAACTTGTGCCACATTTTCAATAAGCTGAGTGTTAACAGACCCCTCTTCCGGTTCTATGTTTACAGCGAGATTGAATGCAGCCTTTGCGGCTACTTCAAGTGCATCAGGCATTTTTGAATCCCGACCCAGTTGGATTGCATCACGGAAGGCTGATTCGAGACCCTCCATTCCTGCCTCTTCGTAGGTATTACCCAGGTTCCAAGCAGCTCTTGCTGCCGCATAGAAGCCAGCTGGGGTCCCTGATTTTCGACCAAGATCAATAGATTCCTGATACCTCTCCAGAGCTTCACCCCAGGCAAGGCTAGTCTTGGCTCGGTGGCCAAGGTAGAGGGAAGCCTCAGCTGCAATTGCTAACCCATCAGGAGTTTCACTTGCTCTACCCAGCTCCACCGCCTTTTCGTAAGCTTCCGCCATACTCCTTCTTTGGCGTTTCTTTCGAAACGATTCCGCATTTTGGAAATACGCCTGCGCATTCGCTTCAAGGTTTTTCGGAGATTCGGGACCTGATTGTGGTCGATCCTTCTTCTTTTGTCCACCTTTCTTTGTTTTCTTTGTCACTATACCACCGACTCAGCACTAACAAAAGGAAACACCATTGGGAATAAAACCTCCTGTTCTATTCATATCGTCATAGCTCGTAAGATTTTCAGACCTGAGTATCAACCTTGACAAGAGAAACAGAAATCGTCTTTAATTCGAAAAGGGAAAGAAAGAAACAGATTTGTTATTTGGCCCCTTTGATAATTGTCTGAACGCGTCCCACCTGACCAGTCTGCAAACGCACCTTTATGCCATGAGGATGACTGGGGGAGTTTGTTAGGATGTCTTTCACTACACCACGGGTAAGTTTTCCTGTGCGTTGATCCCGCTTTTGGACAATGTCGACGGTATTACTTAGTTGGATATTCCTTCGAATGGACCCGGGTTTGGTAGCAGTATCGCGCATTTCAAAATGAGAATTTTTATTGTGATTATATACCTACTCATCCTTCATTTTTCTCATCATGTTTGAGAAAAGACCTTTGAGTGTTAAACACACGAAATTACTACCCAGTTTCGGGTTCATCGACCAGAGCATCCCAGATATTGAAGTGGATCTTTTTCCCATTCTTGGAAGGCGGTAAGTCTCCCGATTCGAGAGATTTCATCTGAGAGGCAAATTGCTCGATGAATTTCTCAACTGAGATTTTCTTACTGGAAAGTGCTTCTAAGTACCTCAGACCTTTGAGAGCTGGTGCGTAGTTTGGAATCATCTTCAGTGCCGCATTGAAGTACACTTCAGCTTCATCGAGCTTTAGAAGGTTAAAATAGACCTGTCCGACACGGACATTAATTTCAGGATTACTCTTGTTCATCTCAATAGCTCGCTCGAACTCTTTCTCAGCTTGTTGAGTATTCCCCTTCTGATAGAGTGCATCACCTAGCATTACAACTAGAAATGGATCCCGAGACTTGATTTCAAGAGCTTTCCGGATGTTTATCTCAGCCTTCTCGAAATCTTTCTTTAGTAGGTAGAGAGCTCCGAGGATTCGAGTGACTCTATCAGAGTTCTTATGCTGGGCGACTTTGGTTTCGGCAAATGAAATAGCTTTGCCCAGCTCACCCTTGTTACGATAGACCATCGCAAGGTCTCTCACATGCTCCGGTTCATTGTTATTGAGTTTGACAGCTTTTTCCAAAGCATAAATTGCTAAATCACATGCATTAATTCTTGAATAATATACCCCAACTGCACGCCAGGCCTTGTCGCTAGATTGGTTATCTTTCATCAATTTATCAATAATCTTCAGTGCCTTTTTGGGTTCATTCTTTTGCTGATACATCACAGCCAAGAGAAGATTGTACTCCGAATTCTTCTTATTGATTTTTGAAGCCTTTGTTAGTAGTGCCAGTGCAGTGTCAATATTGTTCTTATTGAATGCAAGTGTAGCCCCAATACGAAGAATTTGATCATCCTTCGGCTTTTGCTTAAGATATGCATTAACTAATTCTTCCGCACTTCCAGGATTTTTCAATGCAATGTATAGTTCAGCCAGTATCGTGGTTATTGATTGGTGGTATGGTGAAAGTAAGAGTGCTTCTTTCAGTGTTGATTGAGCTTTGTCGTAATTTCCTAATTTAATGAGGAGTTGTGCTTTACACTGGAAAATCTCTGGGCTGTTCAAAATCTTCAAATCATTGTCGAGAGCATCAATGATGTTGTCCACAGAACCTGTTCCGCGATGTCGATAGTAGCTAAACATTACACGATAGAACTCTGCAACAACAGCGGGATGTATTGAAATTTGACAAGCTCCAAATAGTAAATGCATGGAACCAATTAGAGATCCCATTTTATTGTACTTCATTGCCTCACTAAACAGAAAAGCAGTCTTTTCCTTAGTTGAGTAGGTGGTGGCCGCTCGTAATCTTAGGATTAAATCATCGAGACGGTGTTTATCACCCATCATATACATTGGATCGCTCATGACTTCTAGTAGCTGCATATTTTGCCAAAGCTTAAAGATTCTCAAATCCTTCTCCAATACAGATTCCTCCCTCTGAATATCTTAGGAAGAAAAGGAAATAGTTTGCTTACTACTATCTCGCACACTAAGAGTCACTGAAGTATTCTTCAGCAATGTCATTAAAGCTACAACCTGGACGATTAAACCGAACCCGAAGTTCCACTAGTTTTTCATGATCGAAATTGAGGAGTTCTGCCTCATAAAAGCAAGCAAGTGCAGCTCCGATTCTATTAGCATTCAAGTAGTCAAACCCTACTAGAAGTAATGCTTCCATTTCGTTCATACCAAGAGATGCAACAATATCTCGTGCAGCCTTTCTTGTAACGGAATACGATAGTCGCGTATTTCCCAGACTGGCTGCCGCTTGTGACTCACGACAATCTAATGCTAACGGACTAGGATTACCTTGAGGAAATTCTAGAGGTTGTTGCTCGACATGAGAAGTAGAATCAGCATACTTGAGAGGGCTGAAAGTTTTGCCACAATGTACACAACTCACTCTTCCGAATGCATCCTTTGATTCATAGGTGTAGGGGAAACCCATTTCACAATCAGGACAAATTGTGTAGGAAGTGATTCCTACAGGAGCATCTGTTGGTTTTGATGAGTCAGATATCATACTAATCATACTAAAGAGACAAATGAGAATATCACCGCCAGCAAGTGCAATGATTACTATTCCAACAATGAGATCGATATAGTGAATCGTTCGACCAATAATTGTAATCCATGCGACTATAAGAAATAGAATGCCTACACAAGCACGTCCTGCTTCATTACCTTCGTCGATTTCTGTGCCCATGTGTAGACTAGTGGGATGAAAAGGATAACCTTTCTTCTAATTCAGAGGTGCCAATGAAATCATAATCGCTACTGGGTTATACTACCTTTGCTTCTTTTTCTTTTTCACTGACGGTAATGTTCCAGCCATTGAACCAATATTGCCAGGCTGGTAAGAGCTATCAACCTGTTCTTTGCCAGTCTTCTTTTTTCGCTCTTTTGTCATCAAATCACCTGCTCACATCTGCAAATGCCATTTTCCAATTGTCACACTTGTAAACACATATAAGTAAAATAACAATAGTTAATAGTTATACTGGGTTCGGTGATTCATTTCACCTACTCAAAAATGCAAACAAAAAATGAGGTGATTAAAACGAGTCAAGAAACAGACGCGTACAATATGACAAAAACGATTGCTGATGCCGCACCAGAGCAGCGACAATCAATGCTTGCTGACAGACTAAAGATGATATCTTCTCAACCCGAAGAGCAAAGGGTTCAATCCGTTAAGGGGATGGTGATAGGTATGTCCAAGCTCGATGAGAAACGAAGAGCTGTGTTTCAATGCGCTCTAGCTGAAGCACTTTCTGTGCGAACAGAAGAAGAGCGACATGCCATATACATTGGCAGAGCCAAAGCTGGTTCGTTAATACCAAAAGAGGTTGACAAATCTATCTACCAAGGTATAGTTGATGAAGTGTATGACTGGCCTACTGATAGACGCCATAAAATAATCGGTGGTCTTGAGAAGGCATACGACGCACTCAATCTGACTAAGCCTGATTTTCCGAAGATGATTGAGAAAGCCAAGACCGCGTCCTAGGTGGACATCAGAAGATTAGACAGATTCTATGAGTCTATCTTTTTCTAATCGAGAGAGGTTCTTCCTCTCTCCCCACTCTTTTTTCTCCTCGAATACACAAATTACAAATGTCACTAAACGGGTGCAATCCTTGCAATTTGGAGGCATAGTCTTGTCTGATGAGATTGTTAAACTGAACCGAGATTTTCTTGGAAAAGAATACAGTACTGAGCCTCAGATAGTGGAACCAGAGAGTATTCGTCAATATGCTCTAGCGACCAATGAGAAAAATCCACGATATCTGAGCACAAAGCCCGATGTTGAACTTGTTCCACCTCCACTCTATCCAGTTGTGTTCTTACCCCCAATCCTTAGCATGCTTGTGGATGATTCGGAAGAGATGGACCTTAACATCCTGAGGGTGGTCCATGCGGGACATAAGATGTCATGGAGAGAAACTATTCGTCCTAGGGATCAAATCCGCACAACTGCAAAAATCGTCAACATGGAACAACGTGGAGTAAATGACATCTTGGATATGCACATTCTTTGTAAACGAGAAGAAACCATAGTAGTTGAGATGGATTATCGATTATTGGTCAGAGGTAAGAAGGCAACAAGAGATGGTAAGCCTAAGGGGAGCACTCCGGTTATTGAGAGAGGAAAATTGCTTGCAAAGAAAACGACTGTTGTCACGGATGACCAGGGCATAAGATACGCAGAGGCTTCCGGAGACCATAATCCAATACATATTAGTGATGAAATTGCCAGGAGTGTAGGACTTCCCAGTGCCATCCTTCAAGGGTTATGCACTATGGCTTTCACCTCACAAGTGCTTGTGGATGAACTCCTAAATGGAGATCCAAGTCGGTTGAAAAGTATGGAGGTTCGCTTCTC
The DNA here is from genome assembly GCA_030612005.1 of Candidatus Thorarchaeota archaeon. Lineage (GTDB taxonomy): Archaea > Asgardarchaeota > Thorarchaeia > Thorarchaeales > Thorarchaeaceae > SMTZ1-45. Next base: position 11,560 of record JAUWOU010000043.1, read on the forward strand.
AAGGCCTTTGCTCATGGACCAGATACTAACGACAGAGGTTTACGATGCAGGAATCAAAGATGATGGAACCCATGTTGTGCACTTTGAATCGAGAGATGCAAAAGACATTCCGGTATTGGTTCGCGGAGTAGCTCAATTTGTTGAGTAAGATGGAAACATGGGTTCTACCACACTTAATCTATGATTATATTAATTAGGTTTCGAGAGAGATACAGTCTGAGGGATAACGATCTCGATGACGGAACAAGAGGATTTCCTAGCCTTGGTAGAGAACGGTGAACAGAGAGTCTATCCTGAGAAGTCGATAGACGATGTTCGCCGAATATACATACCGATTGTTCTAGGAGGTGTGGTAGCTATCATATTAGAGGCCATCATTCTTATCCGCCTAGAGTCACTAGCGAATGAGTTTGCATTCATGTTCATGATTGTACCAATGCTCATTGGGACTCTTCTCACCATAGCAGCTGGTAGGTCAGTGATCAGGAACGAAGGTCGATACGGGATTAGAGGTATAAACCGAAAAATATTGTCGAAGGCGATTCATTTCCTTGATATGGTTCATCAAGGCCACGCAGATATAGGCAGAGTTACAGATTCTCCACGACCGGATGAACTCTTGGGAACAATGACTTTAGGCTTTGGTTCAGCAGTCTACACCCTAAAACAGATTGATCCAAGCTTAGCCAAAATTTGGACTTCAACCCTCAAAGAGAAGCTGAAACCTGAAACCTCTTCCAAGGAAATCTGGTTCATAAGGATCACAATCTACGGAATGCTTGCGTCAATCCCTATTATTCTCATTGCAGTGGTTTTGTATATGATTGGAGTAGTCAGCGAGGAGGACTTCATGTACGTCGCAATTGTCGTGGTTATCGCACTTATTATTCTCGCAAGCGTAATGATGTTGCGTATTATTACCAAGTATAAGGAAGATGCGCCTAAAGGAGTAGTCGATGCACTCTCAGAACCTCAACTCCGAATGGATACTGAGATGGCGCTGGATAAAATCATCCAAACCGTAAGAGAAGAGGGGCAACACCCACTTCGAGTGCTCGTGCTGGGGAAATACGATAACCTCGTCTACACTGAACGAATCTATAAGACCTCGAAAGATTATGATCTAAAGGCAGCGGTACTATTCCCTGCAGGTACCAGAATCAGTGATAGTACCTCTGGATACACAATTTAGATTGGTCTGAATTCCTCTCCCTTATCCATGATGCAGGCATTGGTTTCCCAGAGTATTTGCCCATAACATCCGCTAATATCCAAGGACCATTCAGCTGTTGCAATAACCAAGGAAGTTGGAGTGTATCCTCATTGACTGTTGGGGTCCATTGATACAGTACCGTTGAATCTCTACCATCTTCAGTTAGTGTGTAAGTAGCTTCGATGTTTGCTGCTTCATTCTGCCATCTATGTACGAAACAACGGATATGATTCCATTCAACAGTATCAACGATAACATTCGACATATTGCGACCTTTCTTCTTCCCTTGTATCCAATAATAGCCTTGTTTGCCTGCAGCAAATAAGACACCATTTTCATTATCATTCCCGTTTCGAAGCGATTCCTCAAGAAGGAACGGTTCATTTCCGAGGAACTTCACTGCTTCATGAACCAGCTCATTAGGAACTGGTTGGTCTTGCAGAATGGTGTTCAGGTCAAGTATTGCATTTCGAGTTAGACTCTCTGGCATTTGTTCTAAATAGGAATAATCACGAACAGGCGGTTGGTCGCTCGTAAAAGCATCAGAACTTCTAATCCCTTCTACCACATCAAAGCACCGACTCATCGTAGACTGAAAGTGATTTCTGACATTGTCCTTGTTCTCCCCACTCTCTGTTCGAGGTGCCTTGACTTCAATTGATCTGGTTTCTTTGGTGAGGCAACCGTATCGATCTGGCGTAATACCGGAGACCTCGTATCTGTCAGATTTCTTTGGTTCGAAGCCTAGGATGCAATCGTAAGGGATTGCTTTCTCAATATGGTATTCTAATCGACTTTCTTCTTTCAAGAGCACAACTCGTCGATTTGAAAGAACAAGAAAACCCTTTTGTGTTTGACAAACAAGTTGGACATCTTCATTGGGGAGAAGATGATGTTTAGCTCTCTCGAATTTCTCTGCTCCAGAGGGTGCAAGGTCTTCAGTAGTGTGAGCCATTTACATACCTCGCTTCTCTTTTGACATTCCATGCTTCAATTTGTTCATCGGATTTTCTTTCGTCTTGAATAATGCATCAGGATTTGCATCCTGTAATTTCTCTTTGAATAGACCATCAGGGAGTTTAACATGTCCGGATTTTTCCACCTCAATGAATTCCATCCATGGACTCTCTTGAAGGGTTTCAGCCAGTTTCTCAAGATTCTTTGGAGGATTATCTACTGCAGAATCAATAACTTCTGAACACTCTTTGCACATATAGAAGAAACCCGGGAGTTTGACAAGTATCTGAGTATGCCTCTTATCACCGCGAATAGTCTTCTTATCTACGTGAAACAGACCCACAATAGCGTGTCGCGGGTTAGCAGTTTTAGGCATATCAGTCCCACAAGACAAGCATGCCTTTGGCCATCTAAGGGCTATCACATCTTCTCGATTCTTTTTATCTGAGAACTTGTACAATGGTGAACTCCAAGTTCCAGACAGACAAACACTCAGATATGCAATTTGGTGACAAGTTTGCTGGACACAAAGATGTATATCATCATAATTTACTATTGTTAACTAGGTGTATCCACTTATGATCTTGAACCAGAACCTCGGAGAAATAATCGATAGGTATAGAGATTCCCATGGTAATGTGAACTACTTTGCTCTAATGGCTGACAGATCGATGGTTAACTATGCTGAAACCCTCTCTGGTTTTGATCTGGGTACACTAAAAACTAGAGATGCACAATTAGCATTCTGGATAAACAGCTACAACGCATTGTCTATCTATGGGGTTGTGAAGAAACTGGAGAAAGACTCGGACTTTGCCAACAGAGGAAACAAGAGTTTCCTTAGCCGAGCGAGGTTCTTTGCGGTTCAGAAATTCAAAGTCGGGGGAAAGATGTACACACTGAAGACTATCGAGGACAACATTAGAAAGGAGTTTGAAGACCCCAGGATACACTTTGCCTTGAATTGCTCTTCACTTGGATGTCCACTGCTGAAGGAAGGTCTCTATAGTGCTGAAAACCTTGACAAGGAGCTTGATGCTGCAACCAAACTCTATCTTAGTAGTACTGAAGGGCTCAGGCTGGACAAAGAAGAGGACATTCTCTATATCAGCATGATTTTCAAGTGGTACAAAAAAGACTTCGAAGTAACGGGGAAGACTGTCACCGAATACATCCGCGAATATGCGCCCAATCACATTCGTGAATACATCCATGAAAAGAAGGACACGCTCAATCTCAAAAATATCGAATGGGATTGGAACCTCAATGTTAGTACGTAGGAAGAGAGCCAAGGCAACATCACTTCGACTCATTTTGAAACAGACAGACTGATTAGTCGTGACAGATATCAGAGTTTATTATGAAACTCAAGGGGATTGACAAACTTCGAGAGAAACTTCCAGCATATCCGGGAAGGAAGATTTTCCTGTTTCCATTGAAGGGCTTAGCAGCAGCAATACTAGGGTACATCTTCCTAATTGTCCTCGATATTATACCACGCTTGTTTTCAGACATCCCCTTACTTGTCACAATTGAGCCAGTGTTACCTATACTTGGTACCACTTTCATTGGTGCTCTTGCAATATCGTTGGTTGGAACTCTTTGGCGTAGACGGGATTCCATGAAGTCACAATACGGTCAGCTCTCATATCAGATGATGATATCAAAAGGTGCGATTGGAATTGGTCTGATTATGCCAGTAATATTCCACGCGGCCACGTCGATTCACTTACTACAACCGGTTCAACCAGTCAATGACCTGACGAGTTTATTCTCAAGTTTAGTCCTACCTATGTTGGGCGTGACTCCTGAACTCGATTTCTGGATACGCTTGATTCTTTCGGGAATCATATTCGTAGTAGGAATGCTCATAGTTCGAAGTACAATCTTCTCCTTTGGCATAGATTATATGGCAGTAGTGTATCTCTACTTCCCTGAAGAATCCGAGGTACAGAATCATGAGATATATTCTGTAGTTCGTCATCCTGTGTATATGGGAGGAATTATCCTTGGAGCTGCAGCGATGATTTTCAATTTCTCAATCTATTCGATACTATTCTTCGTGATTGTGTATCTAATCTTCAAAGTTCAAATCAGGAGGGAAGAACGCGAATTGATTGAAAGATTTGGTGATGGTTATGCAGAGTACAGAGAGAAGGTTCCTGCACTCCATGTAAGACCAAGAGACTTCAGAGAGTTCTTCAAGTTCTTGAGGCAAGGCATTAAACCGAGTTAACACAGTATCCAAGATCAGGTGAAGTAGTGCTTCACATCCGTTTCATCCTTGACGAATCAGTATCAATCTCATGGTCATCGACTTGGTCATTGAGATGATCCTTAAATTCAAGCATCTCAAGCATGAGTGATTTAGGTTGAACCTCCTTAGCTCCAAGTCTTCGTGCAAAGTTGTGAATCTTTGGACGGACCCAAGTAAGTCCTAACTCATTCAGGATAATGAATGGCAATACAAAGCTCATCACAAGGAATGGTATTCCAACAATCCAAAAGATGCTATTCACCAGATTGAAAATATCAGGAGCAACATTATGAACAATATACGGGACATAGAAAAATCGATGGATCATTGTTATCGGATACGCGAATATTGCGAATCCACCAAAGATATTTGAAAACCATCTGCCGATTCCTTCAGTATCTGGACACCTTCTTGCAGTCATGTGACTTGATTTTACCTGAACAACGATTCCGGAATCATTTAGAATCCAAGTTGGTGCGAATATTACAAGACCAAATATCAATGCAAGAAGAGATCCTAAAAGGGTCTGGAGCGGATTGAAAAGTCGCAGGAAGATAACTGCGTTTTCTGGCTCAAAAACTGGAAGATCGAATATCCTATCTGGTAGAAGATTTACAAAAAGCTCCCCGGTTGAAAGTGCAAATAATGCAGGAACAAGCGCTCTTCGGATCATTTTCGTAGCACTGAATCCCTCACCAGTGGTGAACACGCCAAGTTCGTACGTTGAAGCCCTTGACACTTTGTTGAATAGTATCATCAGTAGAGCCATTGGGATGACTAGTGTGAAGAATCCAATGAAGTAAGCTGGAATTAGTAGGAATAGGAGAGAATTCACATCCGCTTGGATTGGCCCAGGAAGAATAGTGATAAAATCATCACTTGAACTAACTTCGGGTAGACCTTGTGATAACAGGTTGGTAATTATGAATGTACTCAAAATTCCTACAATTGCGAATAGAATTGGAAAATAGAGTTTCTTTTGGCGCTCCACTGGTGTAACCTCATGCTCTTTTTTTTCTAGAGATTTCTAAATAACCTAAATCTTACATCTTATGTTGAGTGAACCTCAACTGCAAGAAATTTCTATGTTCCGCCCTTCTCCTGCCAGTGTCACCACCTCTTCGTAATTCCGAGGAATCACAAAAATTAGCAAGAGCTTTGTCAATGTTCATTGGGATGGGATCCCTCCTGAAGACCTGGCTTCCTTCTCCTGTTTGAATGCTGATACATCACTTTCAGCAACAGAGAGCGTTTCCACAGTTCTTACCACGGCGGGGTCATTATCACTCTCACCAGTCACATCACTGGAACTGACAAGGTCCGATTGGACAAAGTGAACAGCCGCGGACTCTCCAGAACCCGATGTTGGTTCCTTCTTGGAGAGTAAGGACTTCCCTTTTGAAGATTTCTTTGAAATCTTCTTTCGGGCTTTCAGCCGCGCACGTCGATTAGTTGTTCCACGAACAACCGCTCTAGTCCACATACCTAGTCCTCTCACAGAGTGTAATAACTTTGTGAGCGTTAACATGCGTGCAGCGATGTTGATACTACCGTTTTGATCAGCATTGATACTGATACCACAGGATGGACAATGGAAGTAGTTCTGTTTAGGTCTTGTTCCCTTGCTTCCGCACTTCCAGCACATGATGGAAGTCCACCCCTCAGGAACAGCTCTGAATCGAGGGTCCTTTCCATCGACCTTCCAGCCCTGCTGAGCAAGTCCGTGTTTCAGACTGTCAGTGATTCGAGCAAAGGCCCAGGAATGAATCATTCCTCGGAATCTTCGGCCTTGGTAGTTCCCTCGCTTCGCACGCATTCGTATATTTTTCAGGCGACCAATGGCAACATACAGTGTGTATTTCTTGGACAGTTCAGAAATGTAATCAAGCAGTTGACGTACAAGGACACGGTCATACTCCTTAGCAACGCGCTCTCGTTTGGAACGCATTCGACGGAGTCGCTCAGCAATCCTGTCATATAGTAGTTTGTTGTTTCTCCGGGTGTACATCTCTCTCTGGAGGTCTGCAACAAACCTATCATACTTCTTGATGACCGTGACCTTATCTCTCTGGACAAAGTAGCGAGTTTCTCTTGTCTTTTCAGGAGTAAGAAGAGTTGAGCAAGCAGCCTTCTCGATACCCAGGTCAATTCCAAGAATAGCAACAGGAAGATTCTGCTCTGGAGATTCATCAAGAGTTATTCTGACAGCAATAGTCACCCACCACTTCCTTCTCCTATCTATAAAGAGCTGTACCGCTTTCACTTCACCCCGTCTAATCTGATTCAGATGGAAAGGAGACATTTTGAGAGGTATACTCAATCGATCGTGGTAGGTTCTCTTCTCTCGTACTGAATCTAGAGCGTCCCTGATATCTAACCACCATCGAGAAACAGAGGTCTTCTTCTCAATCAATTTGAATCTCTGAGAGAACACCCATCGGGGTATCCTTCTAGATCCATTGATTGAAGTAGGTCGTGAAGCATTCCAACCCTTTTTCTTCCTCAACTTGAGATAGCTCTCATAGAGTGCGACTGCTGTCTGTTGACATTCAGCCATCTCGTTCTGTGAGATTCGGGAAAACCGCACCTTGAAGTCATAGGGTACACTAATCCTCTTATTAGCTCCTGATTTTACCTTGAGCACAGTCATGGTCAGTTGATTCAACTTACTATCATCAATTCTATCTCTGTTCTTACCTGTTAGTAACTTGTTTTCATGTTGTTCAATTATTCCAAGATATGCACGAATCACTCTGGTGTCTCGTCCAACAGTCTGTCTAAGCCGTTGCTTAGTCCTCTCAGTCATAGACTCCCAATTGATAGGGACCTTTACTGAGATTGTCACACCCTTGGACCGAGCCATCGTAATCACCTTCGCATATAAATCTCTGACCCGTTTCTCACGAGTCGAGTTCCTCCCCTTCTAGTTCCCAAGATTGGTTATGTACTCGTACAATAACTCTGCATATTTGAAATCTATTCGGTGCATTCTCGATACACTGATTAAACCGTTTACTCTTTCACATTAAATCAAGGAGAAGGTAATCAATGCCAACATCAAAATCTCAACCTTTTAGAGTGATACAAATTGGGTTTGGATCACTGGGCCAACATATCACTAGTTCTATCTTGAAGAGAGATAACCTTGAGTTGGTATCTGTCGTGGATGCAAGCCCTGAACTTGCAAACAAACCGATTAGAGAACTTCTTCAGGATGACATTGATAGTGATGTGACAATTGCTGATGATTTGAGCAGTGTCCTTGACTCAACAAAAGCAGACATCGCTATTGTTGCTACATCATCATCGTTAGAGGTCGTTGGACCAACCATTGAGGAGTGTCTTGGATCTGGATTGGATGTAATCTCAATCTGCGAGGAGCTATCTTTTCCATATCAGAAGAAACCAGGATTGGCAGAGAGTCTCAATAGGGTGGCAAAACAAAACAGCAAGACAGTAGTGGGAACTGGCATCAATCCAGGCTATCTAATGGATCTACTTCCAATTGTTCTCACTGGACCATGTCAGAATGTGGACACCATCCGTGTTACTCGCCACATGAATTCAAGCCATCGGAGACCTTCATTCCAGAAGAAGATTGGAACTGGAATGACAAATCAGGAGTTCAGGAAGAATATCGATGAAGGAAAGATCACTGGACATGTGGGTCTCGTAGAGTCAATTCAAATGATAGATGCAGCACTTAACCTAGATTTGGACGAGATAGAGGAGTTACCCCCGGAAGCCATCATCGCAGACAGTAAGATTACCAATTCATTTGCTACAGTCGAGAAGGGAGATGTCCTCGGTCTAAAGAGTGTAGGAGTTGGGAGAAGAAAGGGAGAAGAGATTGTTACTCTTGACTTCCAGGCATATGCTGAAGCAACTCCACAATACGATGAGGTTATCATAGAAGGACTTCCTAGGATACAACAGAGAATCGAGGGTGGTGTTCAGGGAGACCATGGGACAATTGGGATGATACTCAATCTGATTCCAATAGTGATCAATGAATCACCAGGTCTCAAGACCATGAAGGATATACCAGTCCCACGAAATACCATGAGATTCTGGAAGGAAGAATAGAGAATCTGGAGGAAATACACAATGCTTGAGGATTATAATTCAAGAACTCCGAAATCAAAAGAGCTCTGGAAAAAAGCAGTCACTCTATTTCCTGGAGGAGTGAGCCACAACATTCGAAACTTTGGGATGCCAAGTTGCAATTCATATCCTCCATACATCAGTCATGGCAAGGGTGGTCACATCTGGGATGTTGATGGAAATGAATACATCGACTGGTGGATGACCCACTACTCCCTCATTCTTGGACATAATGACCCTGCTATCAAGAAAGCCATCATAGACCAGGTTGAAGGAGGGCATCACTTTGGGATTCCTAACGAACCTCAGGTCAAATACGGTGAGGAACTTCAGAAAGTTGTACCATTACTCAAAAAGATGCGATTCACTGCTACCGGTAGCGAGTCGACGATGTACTCTGTGAGATTGGCGAGGCTATTTACAAAACGAAAACTCATTGGAAAGACTCTCGGTGGATGGCACGGAGGCAATGATGCCCTCACCTATCATATGGGTCATCCCTATTCTGATGCTCCGTTTTACAATGGGGTATCCTTCGATTACAACGACCGAGAGAGTCTCGATAAAATGTTGAAGGAGCATGGAAAGGACCTTGCTGCTATCATTGTAGAACCTGTGGTTGGTGCAGGTGGTGGAATCCCTCCGCATGATGATTTCCTCGTATACCTGCGTGAAGAGACCGCTTCTCGGGATATACTCCTCATATTTGATGAGATCATCACTGGATTCCGACTTAGGTTTGGGACTGCAGGTGACAAGTTGTTCGGAGCAGAACCGGATCTTCTTACCCTTGGAAAAGCTGCCGCTGGAGGAATGCCACTTGGTGTCTACGGTGGTCGAGAAGATATCATGGCTTTGGCTGTACCTGGTGCAGAGGGTGGTCGCTGGGTCGGAGGTGGAACATTCTCAAGTCATCCACTGACCATGGCAGCAGGGTTAGCAGTTCTTGAGCGCCTACGTGAGAAGAAAGGCGAGTATGAACGGTTGAATAAGATGGGGGACACATTCAGGGAACGACTGAACGACATGCTTCAGGACATGAACGCCCCACTCATTGGAACGGGTTATGGATCAATCAATTTCATCAGTTACCTCACTTCTGTATTAGATGAACCTGTCAAAACACCAGGGCAACTCGGAGCACTCTTTGACCACAACCAACAGGACATCTTCCAGGGATTTCTCATGCAGGAAGGAGTGTTCGGGTATCATGGACTTGGTGCTCTCTCGTTCACACATACCGAGGACGACATCGAGATGACCATCAATGGGATTTCAAATGCTGTGAAAAAGATGTTTCAGTAATCAAGCAAAACCATATTTGTCCTGATGAAACTCTTGATTCATAGGGGAGTAACAAAGATAGTCGAACAATCAAATACAATCGAGTTAGATGACCAGCAAGTTCGCGAGATTGTCACTGATGTCTTTCAACGGAGGGGATTGAATCTTCCTTATTCAATCGAGTTCGAACCAAAGCCATCAATGGATGCGAAACCTCAAGTCTATTTTATGGGGGAGAATCTGCGCATTATTGCCTCCACGGAACCAGAATTGAAACGTTTGATTGGTCATTAATAATTGGATTTCTGCTGATCTATTTCGTGATTGGATATTGGTTACTTTTACTCGTCTAGTGATGCTATCCTTTTCGTGATTGGATATTGTATGAGTTAATATACCCACATCAACATAGAATATCATGAAAGGACTAGGTATGTGGACTAGGTCAGTTGTTCGAGGAACACCTAATCGCCGTGCGCGACTTAAAGCCCGAAAGAAGTCTTCTTCTCAAGGGAAGTCCTTACTCTCCAAGAAGGAACCAACATCAGGTTCTGGGGAGTCCGCGGCTGTTCACTTTGTCCAATCGGACCTTGTTAGTTTCTGCGAAGGGACTGGTAAGAGTGATAATGACCCCGCCGTGGTAAAAACTGTGGAAACGCTCTCTGTTGCTGGAAGTGATGAGCTAGGATTACAACAGGAGAAAGAAGCCAGGACTTCAGGAGGGATCCCATCCCGATGAACGTCGACAAAGCTCTTGCTAATTTTGGTAAATTCTTTGAGAATTTACTAGGAAGTGGTGACACTGGCAAGAGACGGGTGGAACATAGAAATTTCTTGCAGTTGAGGTTCACTCACCAAAATGTAGGAATTAGTTTATATCGATTGTTGTGGACTCTCATTGGGACCAACAATGTCAGATGATGTCAACGTACGATTGCGGGATAAGACAATGCAAATTGTGTCTTTAAACCAGAAGATGGAAGCACTGCAGGCTCAACTTAGTGGTTCTCAAAGAAGAGCAAATCAACTAGGTACTAAGATGGTTGAT
>JAUWOU010000110.1 GCA_030612005.1 Candidatus Thorarchaeota archaeon
TGTGAACCAACAGCATCAAGAATTAGAGATGCATTTGCGTTGATGTAGGCATTACCACCGTAGTCAGAGTCTGATCCGACCCAGAGGAATTTGTTACCTGCATTGAACCAATCGTCAACCGCATCAATCTCTGCTGCAGTAAAGCCGTTAGTGGATCCATAGATGGCACCAATAACGAGTCCTGTGGCATCTTCTAGAATGGTATCATTGAGACCACCCCAAGCCCATATTACATTAAAGCCCATCGCAGTCAGGTTTGCATCCAACCAAGCATCTTCAGCTTCGAAGATTGTATCCGTGTACTGACCGTGACTCATATCAAACACAATAGTTGGTGTGATTGGGTCCGGTGCAGCTGAGGCAATAGTTGGGACAATACCGACGCTGATGAAATAGGGTGCGAAAAGAGCAGCAATGACTAACATCGCTGTTATCTTACGCGTTCGTAAATCTATATTCAACGTGATTATATCCTCCTTCAATACAACTGTAAAAATACAATTGAGAAGATAGTGCTTCTCTCCAACGTTTAGTATTTAGCCTTTTAGGATAGTCGCAGATAATAGTCGAATAGTCCTTTGTTTATCTATCTCTCAACTAATCACCTATTAGAATACACCTTTTTTTGATAAATGGAATAAACATTCTTCACACCTAATCGTTCTATGCATGTTTCCAAATCTTCACACGGTAACAAAGCTTTAATATTGCTCCTTGGTTCAACGATGCTTAGCGGACATATACAAGAGATTTGAAAGGCACTAAGGACAAAATGAGTGCTGTTAAAAACCTCAATTCGCTGTAGGTGATACTAATGGCTACGGGAGAATTTGAAACCGGAAGAAATATGAAAAATATCATTATAGCTGTTGTTGTAATTGGTATTATTGGAGTTGCTGGAGTAGTTCTGGTCCTCAATCCTTTTGGAGGTTCGGAACCTGGTCAAACACTTACTGTTTTGACAAGACATGACATAGCAATAACAACTGCCTATGAAAATGCATTTCTAGGGTCTGATATTGCTCAAGAATACCATATTACCGACGTTGTCTGGAGATCTCAGGATGGCGGCTTTTGGGATGATGTAATTGCTGCTGGAGGAGTTGATGTCCTCTGGGGTGGTGGTCCAACATTATTCGATCAGATGCAGCGTGATGGAAACTTGCAGAATCTTAGTAGCACAAAAATGCTTGATATTCTTGACCGCGTTCCAGATGAAATTGCAGGTGCTGATATGAAACGTCGGGATGGTAATGGTGACGTTGTCTGGGTAGCTGCGGCGATTTCAACATTCGGATTTACCGTGAATCACGCATTCCTAGATTCAAACAATCTACCTACACCAACCAATTGGACACACCTTGCTCAACCGATATGGGGTAGCCTATTACCTACCGCAACTATTGCGATGGGTAATGCTCCCAAGACAACATCCAACACTAGGATTTACGAAATCATTACTCAAGGTATGGGTTGGAATTCTGGTTGGATAACTCTTGCAAGAATGGCAGGAAGTGCTCGATTATATCAGGGTTCAGTTCAAACACAAGCTGCTGCTGAAAACCAAGATGTTGGAATTTCTATGTCTATTGACTTCTATGGCTACTCAACACAAGCCACTAATGCTGATTGTGAGTATATACTACCTCAAGGTGAGTCTATAGTCAATGGGGACCCAATTGCAATTGTAAAAGACACTCCTAAGATGGACCTTGCTGAAGCCTTCCTAGACTATGTATTGTCTGCTGAAGGTCAAGCAGTCTGGTTCACACCTGGTGTAAACCGTATGCCAGTCCTCGAGTCTGCATTCCAAACACCTGTAGGACTTACCAAAACTGATCTATACGAGTTCTTCAATCAGACTAAGGTAAATGTTGGCGTTGATTTCAATGATACTCTATCACTTGAGATAAACACTGCATTCACATCATATTTTGAGGCTGTTTTCAACGATGCCCACGACAATCTCGTACTATGTTGGACCGCTCTCGTCGCTGCATATTATGATGAGGACATTACGCTGGGGCAACTGGATGATTGGGCTGATATGATGGGGATGCCTGTAAGTGTCACCCATGATTCAACCTTAAGGCAGTACACAGTGGACTTCGCGAAAGAAATCAATACTGAGTTGATCTATGACGACGGCTTTTACTATGATATGCAGACTGCATGGACCGCAGCTGCTGACGCACAGTATTTGGCAACACTAGCTGATCTCAATGCATTTCTAGGGTCATGAATGACATAAAACGAAATAGAGTATAGGGATGTGTTTATTGTGGAAATGAACGCCATGGAAGAACAAATAGATGCAGAACTTGAAGATGCAAGGTATCTATTAACTGACATCCCTATACAGATTCTTTCTATCATATTGGGGGTTTTCCTCTGGATTTTCAATAAAATTAGTTCAGGGGTAAAATGGTGTTATGATAAACTCTATCGAATCTATAGCTTCTTTAGAAATCCCGGTCAGAATATTAGAAATCTTAATGTCCGATTCATGGCTGCTGTTGAACAATTATGGCGTGAAATGGACCCTTTAACCTGGGTTCAATTAATTGCGATAATAGTCATCTTCGGTCTTTTCCTTATAGCACCACTAGCGAGTGTAGTCGTAGGATCTTTTGTCACAGAATCGGGTTTTTCGTTCGATTTAATTATACAACTATTCAGTAATCCTGCATATGTACCACAGTGGCAACCAAGTAATTTCAATTGGATTCGTCCAACAGGAGCTGGTATCGTTGAGTATTGGGGAATCGATCTTGGGATTATTCTGAACTCTGTCTATGTGGCTATTGTAGTAACTATCATCTCAGTTATTCTTGGTACATTTTTTGCATTTATTATCGCAAGATACGAGTTCACTGGAAAAAAACTTCTACGCCCACTTCTTCTTTTTCCGATGCTCTCAACTCCATTCATTGGAGCTATTGGTATCAAGTGGTTCCTTAATGCAAATGGATTTCTCAATAACTGGGCTTTTGCAATCTTCAGTTTCTTTGGGTTAGAGTGGACCCGATTCGAATTTCATGGATTGATGGCAATCATCATAGTTCAAGGATTTTCATTATTTTCCCTGGTTTATCTAAATGCATATTCGTCTTTCATGAGTATTGATCCCGCGTTAGAAGAACAGGCTGAGAATCTAGGTGCATCTGGTTTTGGGCTATTCCGTTCTGTCACCTTACCTCTTGCAATGCCCGGAATTCAAGCTGGTGCAATTCTAACTTTTATTCTAAGTATAGAAGATTTAGGTACTCCCATCGTTTATTCTGAAGATTTACAAGCTCAGAAGGTCCTTGCATTCCAAGTCTTTGATAGTATTATAGGTGAATCCGGAAAAATAGACCCCCTGGGTCCTGCGATAGGTATGATACTCCTCGTTTTTGCACTTACTGGTTTCCTTGCAATTCGCAAGTATGCGTCACTTAGAAGTTATACCTCTGGCAGCAAGGGTGGTCAGTGGAATCCACGAACAAGGAATCTAAGTCCCAAAACTACGATATTGATGTACTTGGTTATCATTCCTGTACTCTTCTTTGCATTAATCCCGCAAATCAGCGTTATGCTATTATCAGTGGTACAATATCGTTCAACTGCTCTTATTCCACCGTTGACTATGGACAATTATGCAATCTTATGGAATGGTGATATTCAGGGGGCCATTATGAACACACTAAAGTATGCAGGAATAGCAACAGTCGGAATTGTTCTTCTGGGTGTTTCTGCAGCTTATATAATATCTAGAAGAGATATTCCTGGAAAAACCGCTCTTGATATGCTAGTTACATCACCCATTGCCCTACCAGGAATTGTTATCGCTACTGGATATTTCACACTCTTCTATAATACACCATTCTTCCCAATGGGCGACCTGCATTTATTATTACAATGTCCTACTTGGTGCGTAAATTCCCATTCACAGTAAGGGCCGCTTACGCCGGTTTGCAGCAAACGCCTATCGAGCTGGAAGAAGCATCACTCAATGTAGGTGCTACGCGGAATAAGACATTCAGTAGCATTGTTGTGCCTCTGATTGGAGTAAGTGTACTTGCAGGGGCGCTTCTATCATTCGTTTATTGTGTGAGTGAAGTCAGCACCAGCCTATTACTTGGCGGTGCAAACTACAATGACGCTCCACTAACATATTGGATTCGTGACGTTAATGCAGGGCTTCCGCCTCTATTTGGGGCTGGTCCAGCTGCAGCTCTTGGTGTTCTGATGATGGTCTTACAGATGATAGTGATTGTTGCGACTAATGCTATCCTCAAGACAAGAGCATCCGCTATGACAGGTATCTAGGTGATTATGAAATGGTTACGATCACACTCAAAAACTTGCGAAAAACTTTCGGAGAAGTTGTAGCTACTGATGATGTTAACATGGTTTTGGAAGACGGTAAGCTATCAACACTTCTCGGACCATCTGGGTGCGGCAAGACTACGCTTTTACGTTTGATTGCCGGATTTTATGAACCTGATCATGGAGAGATTTACTTTGACGATCGTAATGTCACTGATATCCCTCCCAACAAGCGAAATACTGGTATGTGTTTCCAATCTTATGCTCTATGGCCACATATGACTGTGTTTGATAATATCTCATACGGTCTCAAAATCAAGCGTGTTCAAGGTATGAAATATACTCCGAGTGCAATTGACAAGCGTGTCAATAATGCTCTTGAACTAGTGCAGATGAGTGGACTTGGTGAAAGAACACCACATCAACTGTCAGGTGGACAGCAACAACGTGTAGCTCTTGCAAGAGCTCTGGTCATTGAACCCGATGTATTACTTCTTGACGAACCATTGTCTAACTTGGATGCAAAATTAAGAGTCGAGATGCGTGAGGAGATACTCAGAATCCAAGGCGAACTTGGAATCACTACAGTATATGTTACTCATGATCAAATAGAAGCGTTGAGTATTTCGGATATGGTCGCAGTCATGGATGTGGGGTATATTCAGCAATATGCGCCGCCTCGAGAAATCTACGATAGTCCACAGACCCTATTTGTAGCTGATTTCATCGGTAAGTGTACTTTCCTAGACGGAGAGATTTCTGCCCTCGGTGATACACTTAGTGTACGTCTTCCTGATGGTCAGATTGTCAAAGGTATGACTCCGCTCTTGGGATATCCATTCCAATTGAATGAACTAGTACGATGTGCTGTTAGACCTGAGGATCTTCATAGTGTTGCCACCAGCTTGGAGGACAATATGATTTCTGGCGTTGTAAACCAGGTCGTTTTTGTTGGAAGTAATATAGAAGTTAACTTCAACGTAGGCGAGGTTTCTGCAACATCATTATTACCCTCTGATGCTGAATTGGAACCTGGTTCCTTAATTAAGCTCTATGCTCCTCTCTCCCAAATGATGGTGCTTCCGATAGGTGGGATTGACGCACTAAGGAAAATACCTGGTCATCCACTATATGCAAGTACAGAGTCCTAGATGTTTCTAGAGTGTCGAATATTTACAGCAACACCACGGTTGAAGACAAGCATTTCAACTCCCGAGAGCAAAGTTCTTCCTACACCAAGAAGATTAGATTCATTATCCACAACAAGTACTTCTTCCCCTGCCTTCAGATTAGAGCTTGCATTCTTGACAAATTTAGCCAAAGCTGATCTTCCTTTAGCAACAAACTCTGCTGCATCTTTCTCCATTGTAACAAGGAATGTACTGTCGATATTTGCATGTAGTAGAATTTCTCCTCCTTTGAAGGTCGGAGTGAGCAAACCCGTGGTAGGTACAACTGTAAATATAATCTCATTTTCCAGAGTTACATGTCGTATCTTTCCAGTACTCCTAGAGAATACAACTTGAATACCCTCTTTGTTAGCAATATCACCTGCATTCTCACCCCATTGATACATCAACACTGCCCTTAGTTTTCTAATATACCAATCAGATTTCTCTGAATCGAGATTTTCTATAGCAGTAATTGTTTCCGAAGCAGTTGTTGTTTTGGTCAGATTGTATTGGTCACTTAGACCTTTACTGAGCTGGTTGGTTGGACTCTCACGTTCAAACCACACAATCTTGTTGAAAGTGATTATTTCCAAGATTTCCTGCAATCTCTTCTTAGATATATTGAGAGTTACTGGGTCAACACTCTTTGAGAAGATGCACTGCTGCGCAGGATGTACATGTTCAAGTTCCCACGGAATTACTCCCATCGGCGTCAAGAACATTAGGAGTACTTCCTCTGGTTTTCTCTTTCTAACCTCTGCAATTATCGTACTTGCTGTATCTGAGAACGGACGTTCACCGATATCCGGTACTATGATTATCGTATCTGTAGTTTTGAATGGGTATCGACTTAGTACTCTCTCATGGAATCTGGAAATCTCTGGACGTACAGCTGTTTCAACACCAGTGTAAAATATGGATGAAGATTTTCCAAATGGATCTGACTCGATTAATTGGTCCATATTTTCAGTCATCACCTGAAGTGCTTCAAGTAGAGCTGGATGACTCCTAGCTCGTAGAGCCGCTAGCTCGAAGAGTTTCCCATCAGCAATAGCTTGTCTGACTCTTCTCATCTCTGCCGCTGAAACATAGAGATTATGACGCATCAAGGCAAGGTCTTTCTTATCCTTTGGCAGCGCTTTCAATTCCTCTGCTGTTGTATTGCTACAAATTGGGCATTCACATGGTAGTTCTGAAAGATCTTTGAGGTGAACAGTTCCTGTAGTAAGGAGCATTCTTCCCTTTTCTGCAAATTTGGCATATGATGCTGAGTCAAAAAAGTCGCATCCCAAGAGAGCTGCTTGAGCAAACAACATGGGGTGACCACATCCAAAAAGGTGCACAGGTCTGTCAGGAGGTAGATGCTTCTTTGTGGCTAAGGTCACTCGTACAATATCCGAATATCTGTACATCTCCATCAGAGGAACAACACCACCTATTGGATAAACGTCGAAATCTAGAGCCCCCATTGCTTTAGCGGATCTTTCCCTCAGATCTTCGTAAATTCCGCCCTGAATTGTCCCTGCGAGCATCATCTCATCCTTTTTACCAACAGACATCTTCGCACGTTCTAATGAGAGTTCAACATCTTTCTCAACTTTCTCTCTACCCACATCAGGTTTTGAGAAAGCATCCAATATTGTTCCGATATCGGTCTTGATTTGTTTTTGAAATTCGAGTATGGCTAAAGGGTCAATCTCTTCTTCAGGAAGGTCGTGGAAGTACATTTGAAAAGTACCCGAATCGGTCATGATTGGATGGTCAAAATCTAGTAGACCGTGTACGCCCTCAGCAATAGCCTTCTCTCTGAACTTCTCATGAGAGTTGATGATGTATGAATTCGTAATCACCATCTGGAACCCAAACACATCTACAATATCCTTTGGAGAAATTATAGATTTTCCAGGATGAATCACTGGCATGAGCAATGGTGTTTTCACTGTTCCATGTTTAGTCGAGAATCTACCAAGTCTAGCTAAACCATCCTTTGCTCTGATTTCGAAATTTGCCATTTGTGGTCACCATTGAAATCCTATTGGTTGACCAAAGAATCTTTCTCTACGTCTATTCTTCAATAGTACTGTTTAAGACACAAGCATTATTGGTCAATAGTAATGGTCGAATCTACTGCATTACTTGTCCAGAGACGAAAGTATAGAGAACCCGATCTTCTGGATGAGTTAGCTGCACTTGCCACTACTGCAGACTACACGATTATAGGCAGATTTGATGTAGTTAGTGGTCCGTCCTCTAAATTCGGCATTCGCAGTGGTAAGGCTGAGGAAATCAAAACATGGATTGAAGTCAATTCTCCTGATGTTGCGTTGTTTTCTCCGAAACTAAAATCAAGTCAAATCTTCAGGCTCATGGAGCTATGGGAGATAGAAGTTAGAGATAGAACACAAGTCATTCTCGAAATATTCGATAAGCATGCTCATACACAACAAGCAAAGCTTCAGATTGAACAAGCACGACTCAAGTACGAACTGCCATTTGAACGACACCAGATTCGAATGAGGTTACAGAAAGAACATACTGGAGACCGACCAGTTGCAGAACAGGTTGGTGCAGGTGAAGATCTACTAAACCTACGAATAAGGGAGATCAACCGCAGGGTTGCAGCGATATCTGTTAAATTGGAAAAGATATCTGACGCCCAGAGGCTGAAAAAGAAGAAACGCGGAAGAGAAGGATTCATTGAGATTACGCTTGCAGGATACACAAATGCAGGAAAGAGCACACTTCATCATGCATTGACAGATTCTGGTGTGGAAATTGCTGACAAGCTCTTCACAACATTGGCAACTAAAGCCGCAGACCTTGATTTACCCGGTCGTCAGATTGTTCTATCGGATTCTGTTGGTTTCATTAGCAATCTACCTAAAACCTTACTTAAGGCATTCAACACAACGCTCATGGAGATTGGGGATGCTGATGTCCTTCTTCTTGTTATAGACGCCTCTGACCCCATTGAGGAAATGAATCGAAAATTGGATGCATGTCTTGACACATTCGATAATGTTGGCGCAAACACTATTCCAATCATTGCAGTACTCAATAAGATTGACCTAGTAGATCCAACTACTCTCCAAGACCACATTGAGATCCTATCCGATATCTCTGTTGAAGTAGTCCCTATCTCAGCTATGAATATGACAAATCTGGATGAACTCATCGCAGCATTGGAACGCGCTCTACCACAGCTAATTTTGTGCTCCATCACATTACCATATGGGGATACAGGTATGTCCACTATCTCATTGCTTCATGAAGAAGCAATTATTGAATCTGAATCCTACAATGAGGGCAACATTGTGATAACAGCTCAACTCAACTATGATTTATTTCAGAAGCTAACCAGAGAATTACAACCTGGTAGTATTGCCAAGATATCTCCCGATTGAATCATTCTTATCATACGCTTCCAGCAAAAGCAAATTAAGGAGCGGTATCTGTACCGATGCATACACGAACTCGGAGTTTTGCAATCTGTCAAATACTCGACTAAAACAAATATTGGATGCTGGTGTCTTTGCAGTTACTGGCGAGATTGGTCCCCCAAGAGGTGCTGATCACAATATCGTCATTGAACGGACCAAAGTGATTGCGGATTATTGTGATGCTATCAACATTACTGACAATGTTCGTGGAATCCCCACTATGAGTAGTACAGCATGTGCACGTTTAGTTTTAGATGCTGGTGGAGAACCAATTATGCAATTAACCACCCGTGACAGAAATAGAATTTCTATAGAGAGTGAACTCTATGGTGTTTATGCATTAGGAATTCGGAATGTTCTACTTGTCACAGGTGATCGCACTATTATGGGTCCACATTCCAATGCAAAAATGGTATTTGATATTGATTCCATTCAAGCACTCCACCTTACAAGTCATCTAATGCAAGGTACTGATTTTGCTGGGGAGGAACTTGAAGGAACGCCTCATTTCTTCATGGGTTCAACTTTCGATCCTTATGCTGATCCGATTGAAATGCAAGTTCTCAGAGCTGAAAAGAAGAGAGATGCTGGTGCGCAGTTCTTTCAGACACAAGCTATCTTTGATACAGCTAGGTTAGAAACTTTCATGGAATTAGCGAGTGATTTGAAGCTGAAAATCTTAGCAGGTATTATTCCTCTCAGGGGACCAAAGAATGCTCGTTTCATGAACAAAAATGTACCCGGAATCAAAATTCCTGAGGAATATATCAAACGCCTTGAATCTGCTGGCAAAGGTCTTAAGGAAGATGAAGGGCGAAACGCTATGAGAGAAGAAGGACTTCTCATTGCTTTAGAAATTATCAAGTCAATCAGAAATATCAAAGGAATTAGTGGTCTTCACTTGATGGGGATCGGAAGGGCGGAGAGCATTCCTGAACTCGTTAAACGAGCTGGGCTGCATCCAAGACCCAAAGTGGGGTGAAATTATCGTGTTTGTCTTTAAAAAAGAACAACAGTCTTACGATTTCGGTGGAGTCACAATAGGTGGTCATCCTGGAGAAAATCCTACAGTCTTGATTGGCGGTCTCTTCTTCAAGGGCCAACCAATTGTTGAGAATACCAAAGAAGGTCTTTTTGACAAGACTCTTGCACTGGAATGGGTAAATACTGCAATGAATATGGTTGAGAAGACAGGGCATCCCTTTATGATTCAAGCTTATGGGCGTACACCTGCAGCTATGGAAAATCATCTCTCATGGCTTTCTGAGCACTTCGATGGCCCGATTATGTTTGAGTCAGCAAATGCCAAGGCTAGGAAACGAGCTATTGAGTACTGTGATGAAACTGGATTGAACGAACGAGTAATCTACAACTCCATCAATCTCTCCATGAAAGATGAAGAAAAAGACGTATTGAAGAACAGCTCTCTAAACATGGCGGTTGTTCTTGGGTGGTCACCAAAAGCTACATCCCTTCCTGAAAGAATGGTTACAATCAAAGATATGCTAGAGCTGTCTAAAGATCTTGGTATTGAGAAAGCTCTAGTTGATCCTGGAACAATGCCTGTTGGAGCCGGTTTTGGTCTAGAGTATCGTACTACGCTTGCAGTTAAATCAGAACTAGGTCTCCCTACATGTCTTGGACCCCACAATGCTCCCTCTGCGTGGCGCTTCATCAAAGAACCAGGATTTGATGACGAATCAACTCATATGGCCACAGTTGTTGCTTCCACGGTGACATCTCAGATGTTTGCTACTGATTCGATAATGTATGGTTCCATGATACGAACCAAAGAAGTATTTGCTGCAGTTGCACTCATATCAAACGCGATGGCGACAGCAGTTGCAGAAGCTAACAATGTACTTGGCGTGGAAAGGGAACTCTTTGATCCACCAACGTACGAGT
>JAUWOU010000058.1 GCA_030612005.1 Candidatus Thorarchaeota archaeon
CATATCTTTCTACACGTGATTCGTATTCCCAATCAGTAACTGGACCTGCACTTCTGTAAGGAATGAATGAGTCGTTAATTCTGAGACCCTTGCCCTGTCTGATGTTGAAGATCCTCTGGAAGTTGTAGACCTTCTCACTCATGTGAATCAGATCCTCTCCCTTGGTTGGTCTACCAGTCATCGCCTCGAAGAATTGAGCATAGAAGTCCACATGGCCTGGAACCTTGGCTGGTTCACCAGAATCTGCGTTATCTGCTGGGACCACATCGTTCCATGGGAGCTTACACAATCCGTTCAAACCGAACCATGTACGCCAATTCGGGAAGTAGTGCAGTGCCTCTGCTTTGTCCTCGAAAGTGGGCATATAGTTGTGAACTTGGTCTAGGAAGATAAGCCAAGCCTCGTCGTGTTGAGGTCCTTTCAAAGTTAAGCCGTAACCTCCTTGCTGGGCTAGACTTTCCTTTGTAACGTACTCAGAGTATTCGAGACCCTTGTGTTCCATTCCGATGTCATGCATGACTTTCTTGTCAACGCCGAAGTTATCGCCAAAGTAACCCTTGAGGTAATGGATCCCCTTACCGAGGTGCTCGCCTCCGAATCCCTTACCCTCTGCTATTTCGTGTAACACTGCCATTACTTCTTCAGCAGCGCCCCACTTCAATTTGTGACCACCAGTAGCTTTCTCGTCGATGTGTCCCTCTTCAAAGAGTTCCATCACAAATGCCATTGTAGAACCAAAGGAGATTGTGTCAAGTCCATATGCATCACAGTAGAAGTTAATCTCTGCAACCCAGTGAGGGTCGAAGAGAGCAATGTTCGAGCCGCAACCAGCAATTGTTTCGTATTCTGGTCCGTCCACAACCACTGTTTTACCCTTGAAGGAACCTGTCTTTGGAACGAATCCTTCGATGCAGTGTGAGCAGTTGATTGCACACGGTCTCCAGCATCCATCCCAACCCTTACCGGAATTTGTGTAGATGTTTTCCCAGACATCACCAAAGAGTGCCTTTGCTTCAGGGTCACTGCCTGCTCTGAAGTTACGTGTTGGTAGGAGATCGAACTCGTCCATGATTGAGGGAAGGTGACCAGTACCAAGAACTCTCATTCTGTTTTGATTCGGGTCGAGTTTGAGAATACCACCAGAGTGACCACGACCTGCTGCCTTGACACCATCAGGGTCTGCAGCATTGATTAGGTCCAGAGTTATCTTTGCGAACTTGATAACGATAGCTTTAATCTTCTTGTTTCTGAAGACGGTTCCAATACCACCACGACCAGCCTGCTTGTACCTAGGTAAATTCCTACGCATATCCCACCATGAGAAATTCAGACAGCCCATCCATGCATGTTCAGCACCAGGACCTGCTGCTACGACTGACATGTCCTTGCCTTCCGTTTCAGTGTGCCGTTCACCGAGAATACGTGTGATATCATAGGCAGTATCTGGCAGGTCACTTGCATCGTGAATCTCTATCGTGCCATGGTCTCCGTCTATGAAAATGTAAACATCATTGTCTGCCTTACCCTGAATCTCCATGGCATCAAAACCAGAGAACTTCAAGTTCGGACCAGCATACCCTCCGACATTGGAGTCGATGGGAATTCCTGTCATGGGAGAGATCGAGGTTACGATTGACTTTCCAGCCCCTGGGTATTGAGTTACCCCGCCTAACGGACCTGTACCAATACAGATCTCATTCTCGGGATCATCCCATTTTACTATCCTGTCTTTTGGAAGACCATTCCACATTAACCAGAGGTCAAATCCTTTTCCTCCAGTGAATGTTTCCTTCATCTTCTCGTCCACAGGTCTGATTTCAATAGTGTTGTCCGAGAGGTTGATGTAGAGTGTCTGGTTTGCATAGCCCTTCTCAATCTTCGGAACGTTGTAAGTGAACTCCTTAAGCGCCAAGAATACACACTTCCATTTGTATGAACTTGTCAACAGTCCTTGCTCATATGAGCAACACGTTGTCTGCGCGTGAGTCTTGCATTTGAGTCTTACCTTAGCCGACCTGCACGGTCATGCACTTGGGCTCAACAAGTGTGAGGGTTGTAAATTACGCATCTGCGCGAACGAGACGGTATGTATTTTCATCCCAAGCATCTCGCTTCGTCTTTTTCCATTCATCCAAATTGGAGATGTATTTGTGTATCAAATCCATCGAAACTAATCCCTTATACCAATGTTCAGGACAGAATACTCTCCTTTTATTTCCAAAAAACTCGATTATTACAAGACTGTTTTCTTCGGAAACCAGATCGATATATTCTACATGCTGCCATTCGATGGCTACTGGACTCCCAAAATAGAATCTGGCAATTCCTATCGGACTTGCAACAAGTGTTTCACCATTACTGAAAATACCATAAAGCATCAGGATGAATAATACACCAACAAGGCTGAATATCAGAATTGAATACGGTCCAGCAAACACTCCATATATTGAAATTACTAAGGATGCAATTAGTAAAGCAAGGGTAACACTAGACTTACCGAGGGTTCTTGATAACCTACCCGAATCGAGAATATATTCACATTGTGGATCATTCAATATCAGTTCATAGAGTTCTTCATCCGACTTGGCAGAAGTATGTTCTTTTGTCTTCTCTGCGTCATAGTCCTGCTCCCCAATCCATTCCATAAGATGAACATCTTCAAGTTTCTTCAGTCCTTCCGATTTATCAATATCTGGATGCATATAGAGAGTGTCACAATCAGTAGTTTCACTAGTTTCTTTTAGGTCCTCAAACATTTGCCACCTTTCAATTCCCCCGACATATTCACTGATTATCTCTAGGGATAGTCTGGTGACAAAATGAGAGTTTCTGTATCCTAGTTTCAATGAGCCTGATCTAAATTGGATCAGATCAATATCATCACCTTTGTTCTTGATTTCAATATACTGAATTTTTTCCCATGGTAAGGCCCCGTCTTCCCATTTTGTATCCTTTGCAATTCCAAATTCACTAACGAATGTCTTGAAGTATTTGTGTGAATGGTTCAGGTATGAAAGGAAGCCGCATATTATCAGTACTGCAGGTGGAACAACCAAGAGTGAAACAACTGTGAAAACCTGATTGTTGATTATGAAACACAAAAGTATGACCACTATAGGTGACATGACTGCTATAGCTAGCGAGTTCCGTATTCTCCTCTGACTGAATCTGCTAACACCAAATATCTTGCAATCTGGAGCATTCTGTATCTTCTCAATCAATTTCTTCTGATTCTTTTCTTCGAATATTGGGTCGTTCTCTTCAAACACCTGCTACCACTGATTAGAACCATGATTGAAGACATAAAACCCTTCTTCATTTTAAAACGAATCAATATTTGGAGTATGCTAGATTTGCAGTAGGCGACGGAATTATATTGATGTAATGTAGAGAGCAGGTGAGCATCACAGTGAATCTGGAGGACCTGCTGTGAACAATCATATCTACGTACTTGAGCAGTACCTTAATCCAATTGGATTAGCGAAATTACTTGCTATTCCGAATACTGATGTGCACAAGTTTGTGGCCAAAGCTGTGGACCTCTGTGAGCCGATGAAAGTTTTTGTCAGTACTGATTCTGATCAGGACATTGACTACATTCGAAGAACTGCGATTGCACGAGGAGAAGAAACCGAGCTAGCAATTGATACACACTCGGTTCACTTTGATGGATTCTTTGATCAAGCTCGTGATAAGGGAAAAACTCGCTACCTTGTTCCAGAGGGCGAATCTCTTGGTTCCCAACTTGAACAAATGGATCGAGAGAAAGGGCTATCCCACATTGAGAAGCGAATGAAGGGAAGTATGCACAACAAGAAAATGATTGTGCGTTTCTTCTGTCTTGGGCCTCTTGATTCTGAATTCTCAATCCCCTGCGTTCAGATTACAGATTCATTTTATGTTGCTCATAGTGAAGACTTACTCTATCGTTCAGGCTACGAATACTTCAAACGACTTCCTGAAGATATGGAAGTATTCTGGATGCTTCACTCTTCTGGTAAGCTCGTCCAATCTGTAAGCATTGGATGGCAAAAACGAGGAGTTCTGATTGATTCCAAAGCAAATACAGTCTACAGCTATAACACTCAATATGCAGGCAATACCATTGGATTGAAGAAACCTGCTCTTAGACTAGCTATTAGAAAGGCTAGTAGAGAAGGTTGGCTTGCTGAACACATGTTCCTCATGGCAGTCCATGGTCCTAGAAAACGAAAGACATACATGACTGGAGCCTTCCCATCCGGATGCGGGAAAACGAGTACCTCAATGGTTCCTGGTGCATCAATTGTTGGCGATGACTTGGCTTATTTGAAAATAGTGGATGACAAAGTGCGTGCTGTCAATGTTGAGCAAGGTATTTTCGGGATTATCAGATCTGTGAGTAAAAAGAACGACCCAGTAATCTGGGAAGTTCTGAACTCTTGTGAACCTGCAATCTTCTCAAATGTGCTAATCACCGAAGAAGGATATCCACACTGGTTGGATGATGGCCGCGTGTTGCCGCCCCGCGGTGTTAACCATTCTGGGCCTTGGTGGATAGGGAAAGTTGATGAGAATGGTGAAGAGATTCCCATGGCCCACAAGAACGCAAGATACACAATCAACCTGAATGAACTACAAAATCTTGATCCCGCACTAGAAGACCCAGCTGGTGTCAAAGTAGGTGGCGTTATCTATGGCGGTCGTGATTCTGATACTTGGGTTCCAGTCCAACAATCGTTCAACTGGGATCATGGAGTAATAACCATGGGAGCAAGTCTTGAGAGTAAGACAACCGCAGCAACTCTTGGACCCAGTGGTGAACGAAAATTCCAGCCTTTCTCAAACTTAGATTTCATATCAATTCCACTTGGTCAATATATCAATAACCATCTCATATTCGGCAAGAGTGTTAGAAATCCGCCACATATCTTTGCGGTCAACTACTTCCAACAAACTGAGAATGGAGATTATATGACTGGGAAAGATGCTAAGCGAATCTGGCTTCAGTGGATGGACCTGAGAATCCATAGTGAGGTTGGTGCCATAGAAACCCCAACTGGATTTATTCCCAAGTACAAAGACCTCCGTCGGCTATTCAAAAAACACCTCAAACAAAAATATTCTAAGATTGATTACGAGAAACACTTTGCTATCAAGGTAGAAGCATATATCGCCAAATGTGATCGTATTGCACAGATCTATCGTGAAACCGTTCCAGATACACCTGACATAGTCTTTGATTTGCTTCGAGAGCAGAAAGAGCGACTACAATCTGCCCAAAAGAAACATGGAAACTTTCTCTTACCATCTATGCTAGATAACTAGTGTTTTTTTTTATTGGTTACAATTTGTAACGACTAAAATCATGGTCAAGGTTTCACCGTCTTATGATTGAAAACGGACATATTTCCGAGAATCACTTTCTTTTTTTATACTAAGTTGCATCAAGAATAACGCTATCAAATCCAGAAAGAATAATACCCTTTTTACTTAAGACTGCCTCAATATTGACACTGATTTAGCAAGAGTTAAGTGAATCTATATTCACTACACTAAATCTGTGGAGGACTGCGAATGACCACTGAAAGAGAACCAAAGTCCAAAGCATCTCGCGACGGAACTGGTATTAAATCAAAGGAAGCACTTGTTATTGGTGGTGGTGTGGCAGGTATGACCGCAGCCTTGGATATTGCTAACCAAGGTTTCAAGGTGACTCTTGTGGAGAAAGCACCTTCTATTGGCGGAGTTATGGCAGCTATAGACAAAACATTTCCAACGTTGGATTGTAGCGCCTGTATCCTGACACCAAAACTAAGTGAGGTCGCTCACCATCCTAACATAGATCTTCTCACCTATTCAGAGATTAAATCTATCACTGGAGAAACTGGCGATTTCAGAGTGAAAGTTCATAAAAAGGCTCGTTACATTGATGAAGACAACTGTAACGGTTGTAATGATTGCGTACCTGTCTGTCCTGTTGAACTACCGAATGAGTTCGACGAAAACCTAGGATTCAGAAAGGCAATCTATGCACCCTTTCCTCAGGCAACACCGCACATAATGACTGTGGAAAAGAAGGGTGAACCAGCATGTAGAGCGACCTGTCCTGCTGAAGTGAACGCGCAGGGTTTCATAACCATGATGCGTCACGGCAAGTACGATGAGGGTCTTGAGATTTTTCGAAGATCAAATCCCTTCGCAGGAGTTCTTGGAAGGGTTTGTGTTTCATTTTGTGAGGGAGAATGCGAACGTGGAATGCTAGATGAGAGTCTTAGCATTAGAAATCTACATCGTTTTCTTGCTGACTATGAACGCATGAATGAGGTAGCTCCCGTTGTTGCAAAGATTGACAAGAAGGACCGTGTCGCTGTAATCGGTGCAGGACCCGGTGGTATTAGTTGCGCTTACCAGTTAGCACATCTTGGTTATCCAGTTACAATATTCGAAGAGCGTGAGGAGCCAGGCGGAATGCTGCGTTATGCAATTCCTGAATATCGACTCCCACGTGAAGTTCTCGATGAAGAGATCCAGCGTGTTCTCGATATGGGTGTCAAATTGGTGACTAAGACCAAGATCACTTCAATTAAGAGCCTGCAGGAGAAGGGTTTCAAGGCAGTATTTGTAGCGACTGGAACTTGGCAGAGTAACAAGCTAGGTCTCAAAGGCGAAGACTCAGAAGGTGTCATACACGCGATTGATTTCTTGGAATCTACTTGCAGGGGCAAAGAGATAACCATTGGAAAGCGAGTAGCAGTAATTGGTGGTGGAGACGCCGCTATTGACTCCGCGCGTGTTGCAATCAGACTGGGAGCAAAAGATGTCACAATGATCTACCGACGTTCTCATGTTGAGATACCCGCGATTCCAAGCGAAGTTCAAGATGCGATGAAAGAGGGAGTCAAGTTAATGCTCCTTACTTCGCCAATGGAGCTTATAGTGAACAAAGGAAAACTCAGTGGAGTTCGGTGCATAAAGATGCGTCTTGGCGAGCCTGATACCTCAGGTAGACGGAGACCTGTTCCAATCACTAACTCTGAGTTCACAATGGCTGTTGATAATCTGATTATTGCAGTTGGTCAGTCTGCAGACCAGAAAGGTGTACAGACTGATGTAGAATGCTCAAAGTGGGGTAACGCTGTTGCGGACCCAATCACTTTGGCGACTAAAACCCCAGGTGTGTTTGCTGGCGGAGACATTGTTCTTGGACCAAACACTGTAGTGAAAGCAGTTGGTCACGGCAATCAGGCTGCAATCTCTATCGATCGCTTCCTTCGCGGAGTCGACATGATGGAGGGTCGCGCAAAACACCGTCACCGTGTGCAATCCTATGAAGTGGATAAGGAAGGTGTCCCACTTGATGCACGTGCTGCAATGCCAAAGCAGGGTGTAGACAGTCGAGTTCGAGACTTTGACGAAGTGGAACTCGGATTCAATGAAGCAATGGCCGAAGAGGAAGCTGAGCGATGTCTTGGCTGCGCGGTCTGTTGTGAATGCGAACGTTGTGTCACGGCTTGTCAGAGAGATGCCATTGACCACAACATGAAAGATGAAGTAATCGACCTTCATGTTGGTGCACTCGTTTTGGCCACAGGATACAAACTCTTTGATATTTCTGAGTATACTCAGTTCGGTTACGGAAAGATACCCAACGTAATCAGTGCAATGGAGTTCGAACGGCTCATCAATGCAGCCGGTCCAACCCAAGGGCATTTGCTTAGACTCAGTGATGGTCGGAAACCGAAGAGCATCGGCTTCATCAACTGTGTGGGAGCTCGCGATGTACAGAAAGGAGTTCCCTACTGTAGTCGTGTGTGCTGCATGTTCTCAATCAAGAATTCTGTAATGTGCAAACAACACGATGCCGATATCGACGTGACAGTGTACTATGCTGACATTCGAGCCTTCGGTAAAGGATTTGAAGAATTTTATGAAAACGCTCATACTCGTTTCGGTGTGAACTTCGTCCGTGGGCGAGTTGGGGGCGTTTCACAGGTTAAGGATAATGGCACTCTAAGAATTCAGGTGGAAAATACTGAAACAGTCAAGCTGATGGAGATTGAACATGACCTCATTGTCATCAATCCAGGGATTATACCCCCAGATGGTCTTGATGACTTAGCAGTTGAGCTCAGCATGGACCTATCAGAAGAGGGCTATGTTGACGTGAGAGATACCATCCTCACACCGGTAGATACACCAATTGACGGTGTTTTTGTGTGTGGATGTGCTGATGGCCCCAAAGATATTCCGGATAGTGTTTCTGCTGGAAGTGCAGCAGCAATGCGGGCTACAATTGTACTATCAAAGGGAGATGAATGAAATGAGTAAGCTGGATAAGACTAACGAACATGAAGAGCACACTCCGAGCTCAAGTTTCTCAAGGGAAATTGAGAAGGAACCGGGTGGTGCAGACATTCAGCATTGTATCCAATGTGGAATGTGCACTGCTTCGTGTATGGTTGCTAGCGTTACTGAAAAATACCGACCTCGAAAACTCATCCAGAAGATACTGCTCGGGATGCGTGAGGAGGTCTTGACAAGTGAGCTACCTTGGTTATGCATGACCTGCCGTCAATGTGAGGAGCGCTGTCAGGAGGATGTATCCCTTGCTGAAATTTTCCATGCAGTGCGAAATATAGCAGCCAGAGAGGGCTACATTCCAGTTGGTGTCCAGAAGGTTGTTGACACAGTCATGGAAGACGGTTGGATGCTCAAGGATGGTTATTCTGATTTCATTGAAGACGACCGTGACGATCTGGGACTGCATACAGACTTGGGTTGGAATAACGAGTTTGTGAAGAAGATTAAGAAACGCTTCATCGATGGAGGGAACAAGAAATGAAAGAATTTGTACTCTATACAGGATGCACAACACCGGTTCGTCTTCCTGCCTATGAGGCTTCTGTAAAGATTGTCCTAGCAAAGTTTGGAATTACTCTTGTTGATATGAAGGATGCAAATTGCTGTGGTGCGCAATACGTTGAATCTGTTAGCCACACTGCATTCGCTGCAATGACAGGGCGTCTTCTTGCTATTGCCGAAAAGATGGATATGGACATACTTGCCATCTGTGGTGCTTGTTCTGGCTCGATGAAGACAATGAAGCATGAGCTCGATAATAACAAGAAACTCTTGAAAGAAGTGAACGAAGTCCTTGCAGAAGAAGGCCTGAAGTACACTGGCAAAGTCGAGGTAAAACACCTTCTACAAATATTCCAAGAAGATATCGGTTACGCAGCAATTCGAGAGGCAATAGTGAGACCCTACAGGGGCATTAGACTCTCTGCACACTACGGATGTCATGTGACTCGACCTGAAGAAATTGTACAGGTTGATGATGCTGAGAATCCTAAAATCATTGACAAGATCATTGAGATTGCAGGGGGCACCGCAGTCGACTATGTAGGAAAGACCAGATGCTGTGGTGGTCCGATGCTTGGAATCGATGCGGAACTCGCAGGCAAAATCGGACGCGACAAGATTGAGAACATCCGTAATGAGAACGTTGAGGGAATAATCACAGCTTGTGCGTTTTGTGACCTGCAACTAACCCAAGTGCAAATAGGAGATGATGCTAGTGATCAGGACAAAATTCCTGTGATGACACTCCCTCAGTTCCTTGGACCTGCACTAGGAGTCAACTTTAGCTCCCTTGGAATTGAGCTAAACCGGATAAATCCGCAAGCAATACTACAGGGATAGGAGGAGAAAAAATGTCAGATACTAAAGAAAAACCACGTATTGGCGTGTTTGTGTGTCACTGTGGCCATAATATCGCTGGCTATCTCGATGTAGAAAAAGTAGCTAAGCAAGCAGGTGAACTACCTGATGTTGTGTTCAGTGTTGATGAGATGTTCATGTGTTCTGATGCAGGCCAGCAACTGATAAAGGACAAGATCAAAGAACATGACTTGAACCGAGTTGTTGTTGCAAGTTGCAGTCCCCGAATGCACGAGCCCACTTTCAGACGAGCTGTTGAAGAAGCTGATGTCAATCGCTACATGTTTGACCAGGTGAATCTGCGAGAGCACGTCAGTTGGTGTCATCAGAATGAGTGGGATAAAGGGACCGAGAAGGCTTGGGACTTAGTTCGAATGTCAGTAGCACGAGCTCGAATGCTTGAGAGTCTACCGATTAAGACAGTTAAGGTAACTCCTCGTACTCTTATAGTCGGAGGAGGTATCGCAGGTCTTCGTGCAGCATTGGATATTGCTGAGAGAGGTTTTGACGTTGTTATTGTCGAGAAAAATTCTGAACTTGGCGGTAGTGTTCTAAAATGGACACATCTTTTCCCCACTGACCAAACTGGTACTGAACTCCTCAAACCTCTAATTCGAAACGTAAAGAAACATGAGCGAATCACTATCATGTTGAATAGCAAGGTGTCGGTGTTCGATGGTTATATTGGTAATTTTGAAGTCACCGTGAAGAATCAGAAATCTGGTGCCGAAGAAACCTTAGACATCGGAACTGCGATTGTGACCACTGGTTTCCAAACCTTCAAACCAGAGGGATACTACAGCTATGGAGAATCCCCTGATATCATCACACTTGCTGATCTTCAGGAAATTCCTCGTAGCGCAGGTCTCATGCGACCCAGTGACGGTAAACCAGTGAAGAAATTGGTCTTCATTGGATGTGTTGGCTCCAGAGAACCCGGTAAACTCGGGCACGAGCATTGCTCACGAAGTTGCTGCTCTGCTACTGCGAAAGCTGCGAGTGATCTTAGTGAACGTGTGGATGAGGTCATTATTCTCTACCAGGATATTCGAACCTATGGGAAGGGACACGAAGAGATGCACAGGCTTGCTCGGCGCGAGCATGTCATCTACAGCAAATTCCGGAAGGATGAGAAACCAACAGTCAAAGTGATTGATGGGAGGGTCCACGTCACTTGGCACGACGTCCTTGCAGGCAGAGACCTTCAAGTTGATGCTGACCTTCTGGTGTTAGCATCTGCAATGGTCCCACCTGAGGACATTGTTGAAACCTCCAAGTTATTCAGCCTCACACGAAGCCCTGACGGCTTCTTTAACCCAGAGCACATCAAACTTGCACCACTAACAACGCATACCGCTGGAGTTATGATTGCAGGCGCATCACAGGCGGCAAAGAATGCTTCTGAGTCCGTTGTTGATGCGAGTGGTGCTGCCGCAAAAGCTGTAGGACTGATGGCTGCTGGTGAGGTTGAGATTGAATCAACTGTGGCTCATGTGGTTCCTGACCTTTGCTCATCATGCCATACCTGTGTCACTGCATGTCCATACGGTGCAATATCCATGGACAATGAGCATGACCCACCTGTTGCATTCGTTCAAGAAGCAAAATGCAAAGGCTGCGGAACTTGCTCTGCGGCGTGTCCAAGTGGAGCGATACTCATGTACCATTCCACGGACGACCAGATCATGACCATGGTAGAGGCGTATCTATGTTATACACCCAAAGCTGAGGGAGGTGGTACAGCATGACTGCTGAAACATCAATGAATGACAAAACTGACTCCGACTGGGAGCCGCGTATTGTGGCTTACTGCTGTAACTGGTGTTCGTATGCCGGGGCTGACTTAGCTGGAACTTCCCGAATACAATACCCGACGAACGTTAGAATTCTGAGAGTGAACTGCACTGGTAGGCTCAGTCCCGAATTCATCCTTGCAGCCCTGGACATGGGAGCTGATGGAGTGCTTGTTTCAGGGTGTCACATCGGAGACTGCCATTATACTAGCGGCAACGTGAAAGCACGCGCTAGATGGGCACTCATGGAGATGGCTATCGAGCAAGCTGGTGTTGACCCACGACGAGTTCGTCTTCAGTGGGCATCTGCAGCAGAGGCTCAGATATTTGCTGATGGTGTAAAGAAAATCACCGAACAAGTGAAGGAACTCGGTCCAATCGGGAGGGAATGGAAATGAGCAAACTGCTTGCACATTATTTCAAACAGAACGCAGGTGATATTCGTGACCAGCGAGCCGCAATCGAGAAGATTCTCAAGGGTGGACCTTCGACAATCTCCTCAATGGCTAAAACCACAGGGTATGCCAAGGACCTAGTCTTTTGGAATATTCTGGGAATGCTCCGCTGGGGAACTATAGAGGTTGAGAGTGAGAAAGATGAAGAACTCACTTACGGACTAAAGGAGGTCTAATATTGGCAGAACCAGTTTCAATAGCAATGGCTCAGGGCAGCTCGTGTTGGGGATGTTTTCAGAGCCTCATTGACATTCATATGAATCTAGCAACCGTACTTCCTGCACTTGATATCAAGTACTGGCAGTGTGTGGTCGACTACAAACTCGCTGACCTGGAAGGTTATCCTGACAAGTCGATAGCTATAGGTCTCTATGAGGGAGTAGCTCGAACTGAAGAAGACTTACATCTGCTCAAGCTCATGCGTGAGAAGTGCCAAACACTCATTTCTTTCGGTTCTTGCTCGTGCTTTGGTGGAATCCCTGGGCTAGCAAACTTCTCAGACATCGAAGAATGTCTAGATGTGAAGTTCCGCAATAACAAGACTGTTTCTGGCGGTGAAGTTCCTTCAGAGAACTTACCTGCTATCCTACCAGTCATCAAGCCAAACAATCAATATGTTGACTTTGATATATTCCTTCCCGGATGCCCGCCCACATCAAAGCTCATACTGACAGCAATTACCGCTCTGCTTAATGGACAACCCATTGAGTTAGAACCTCACACTGTGTGTCACTACTGTGCACGAGAGAAGAAGGAAACCCCGGTTGAGAAAATTCTTCGCCCCTTTGACGGAAATGCAAACCCAGACACATGCCTGCTAGAGCAGGGTTACATCTGTGTAGGCTCAGCAACCTGGGGTCTCTGTGAAGGACAATGTGTGAATATGGGTGCAACTTGTCGTGGTTGTTATGGACCTCCACCACCGATCATGCAGGATCAAGGTGCGAATGCGATGTCCATGATGGGCACATACGCTCCGTTGCCACCCGAAGAAATCAAAGAACAGGTGAAAGACGCCTTAGGTACTTTCAACCGGTTCACCTATCCCACGAGCCACCTCGGTTCAATTCGGATCAAGCGTGAGGAGGCCAAAAAGAAATGACTGACGAGAAGACAATTAGAATCGATCCAGTAACACGGCTTGAAGGACATGGTTCGCTTACAATTAAACTAGGGCCTGGAAACAAGGTCAAAGATGTTCAATTCAATGTGAACTCCACACGATTCTTCGAGAAATTCCTAGAGGGCCGCCCAATGGAGGAGGCTCCAAGGATTGCTCCACGAATCTGTGGTATCTGTCCTATTCCACATCATCTTGCATCAGTGAAAGCTGTAGAACATGCATGGGGCGTTACACCTCCACCTGCAGCAGTCAAGCTCAGGAGACTCATGATTGAAGCTAAACAGCTCTCAAGTCATGCTATCCATTTCTATGCTCTTGCTGCTCCAGATTTTGTGTTTGGTCCCTTTGCTGACCCCTCAGTTCGAAATGTAGCTATGGTATTGAAGCACCTGCCCGATGTTGCTATCCAAGCCATCAAGCTCATGGAGTTTGGTCAGGAGCTCATCAAGACCGTGGGTGCTAAGGCAATCCATCCAACCACTGCAATTCCTGGTGGTCAACTAGCTCCCATGAAAGAAGAGGATAGAGACCTGTTCCTTGGCAAAGTCCCCGAGATGCTTGAAAACATCCACAAGACTGTTGACTTAGCAAAGACTGTTGTTAATGCCTATATTGATGTCATCACAAAGATTGCTGTCGTTCCAACATATTATCTTGGACTTGTTAACAAAAGTGGTGAACTCGATATCTATGACGGTACTCTTCGCGTTATGGATTCCGAGGGTAAGATTGTCGCAGACTTCGAACCCAAGGACTACACTCAGTATTATGGTGAACATGTTCCAAAGCACAGTTACGCGACTCACATCTATTACAAGCCTGCTGGTTATCCCGAAGGAATCTGGAGAGCCAATACGCTTGCAAGATGCAATGTCGCAGATAAGATGGCCACTCCCCTCGCAGACGCAGCATTGACGGAGATGAGGGAACTCGTCGGACGACCATCACACCACACGTTCGTGTACCACTATGCTCGTATTGTGGAGCTGGTGCAAGCTGCTGAGTGGGTAAAGACACTTCTTGAAGACCCAGAAATCGTGAGCACTGACGTTAAACTGTCAGATGTTGAACCCAGAGCTGGAGAAGGTGTTGGTGTTGTGGAAGCTCCGAGAGGAACCCTTCTACACAACTACGAGAGTGACGATAAAGGAATGCTTGTGAAGGCGAACCTCATCGTTGCTACTAACAACAACATCGCCGGAATTGAAAAGAGCCTCTTGGTCGCTGCAAAGCAGATCTTTGAGGATAAGATCCACGAAAGTCTGAAACTACCTGACCCTATGGTCAAAACATAAAGCAAACAATGGAAACGTGAAATATAATGTCAGAAGAAATCCCTGAAGGGCTACTGAACCTCATCGAAATGGTGGTTCGGTGCTATGACTGCTGACTATCATGCGGTGCTCATCTCGTAATTGTCGACGATGATGGCCGCGAAATAGTCAGGAAGGAGCTAGTGACGGGCGGCGGATGAAAGCACAGCCGTAAACTATCGGGCTGTGCAGGACAACCCTGCTCGGGTGTGCTCGTCACACTCCTTCCATCCTTCTTTCTTTCGCCACTACAAATAGTAGAATATATGAGTTGAAGCGATATATCCATTCGTGAGGAAAATGACCAAATCGATTCCAGAACAAGTGAAGCATCGAAGACACATTGACCAAATACGAACAGCTGACCATGTAAAACGCTTCTCAGGAATTGAACGACTTATTATGGGTTTGAAGCTTTCAGCTCTCGCAATTCGAGTCGCAGGAGAAAGAAAAGATGGATGAATTTCCTGAGATATTACAATATGTCTGCTCTTATCTCAACGAACAGGGCATTGATTATGTAATTGTGGGGGGCGTCGCAGTCATGTACTATGGTGTACCCCGAACCACCGTTGACATTGATATCCTTCTTCAAATCGATGAAACTGCCATCAACCCATTCTCTGAATTTTTGATATCGAAAGGATTCGATGCGTCTGCAGATGATATGAGGGCTGCGTTAGCTGAAAGTTCTCATAGTACCGTCTTCTATCTTGATTCTGCCTTGCGTCTTGACATTCAGGGAATTAATTCACAATTCGATCAGATGACAATAGACCGCGCAGTCACGATTGATCTTTTTAATGTCGTACTGAAATTAGGAACTGTTGAAGACACTTTGATTAACAAAATTCTTTTTCAGGGTGAACAAGACCTCAGGGATGCCCATGGAATATATCGAATCAATCAAGAACTCCTCAACTTAGCTTATATTGAAGATACATGCAAAATGCTAGGTATTTTTGAAAAATGGACTGACTTCCTAACTGAAACAGCTCTTTGAATTCTACAACAAACAGACGTGCGGAGCCTTTGCGTGTATGAAGACTCGGACGCAAACTAGGGCAATCCTTCCATCCCTCTTTCTTTCCTATCTAGAATTACCTTCGAGTTTATATGCTATGTTTCATGTATTCATAATTGTAGCAAGTTTGGAGCATGGTTCGAATGAAATCGGATGAGGAATTCACATCAGTTGTCACTCGAATCAAGACACTATTAGGCGATGATGTAGATTTCATTGTCCTCTTCGGCTCAGTGGCAACAAAACATACACACAAACTAAGTGACGTAGATATTGGAGTTAAGGTTTCTCTCAATGAAGATCAATATGCCCATATCTTCAGTGAGCTCCTCTCACTATTTGACTCTACTAAAAATCCTCACATTGATGTGACTCTGCTTAACATGGCTTCATTATCACTTCAATTCAGAGTTGTACGTGACGGGAAGATTCTCTATCTTCGTGATGAAGATGACTGGCAGAAGTATGTTGAGTACGTCTTGACAAGATATCCTGATTGGAATATCTACATTGATAACTATCTGAAGCAATCTCTCGGAGCGTGAGCAATGTGACCTTTGACCAACAATCAGTGAAATTGAAATTAGACAAGATTCTGTCTTCAGTTGAAATTCTAAAGAAAGCGGGGGAATTATCCGAAGAAGCCTTTCTTAATGATAAGATTATTCAGCTAGCGACTGAAAGAAGCCTCCAGATTGCTACCCAGTCAATGATAGATATCGCTACTCATCTTATTGCTCATCATCACTGGGGCGCTCCTGAGACCTACAAAGATTCTGTGGAGATAATTTCTAAGAAAGGTGTAATTAGTAAATCTCTAGGTTCTGATTTGGTCAATCTCGTCAAATTAAGGAATGTTATCATTCATGTGTATATGGACATCGATCCCGCATCAATCTATGAGAGTGCAAAAAGAGCCAGTTCAGATCTACAAGAATTTGTTGAAGGCATTAAGAAACTATTCTAGAAACCGTTATTTACAGTTGGCTATGGAAAATGACAAAATCGATTCCTGAACAGGTGAAGCTTAGACGAGACCTAGATTAGATTCGAATAGCTAAGCATGCTAGACGTTTCACAGGTCTTGAAACTCTACTTATGGGACTCAAATTGTCAGCATTAGCTTTGCGTATCGCAGGTGAAAGAAATGATGGATAATTTGCCAGAAATTTTATCCAAGAAAAAAATCTAGCTTGGTTATTTTGCTGGGCGCACTCCTTCCATCCCTCTTTCTTTTGAGCTATCAAATTGAGCAATAGAAATAAGTGACCATCCAGTTCTGTTATCATCTATCCTTAGAGGTTTAGAGATGAAAGTTGTTGTTTTAGGAGCAGGATATGTAGGAAATGTAATTGCAAGAGATTTAGCAGAAGATTCCTCTACAGAGGTTTCAATAGTTGATATTAGCCAAGAAGTTTTAGATAAACTGAAACATGATTTTGGTCTTCAAGTAATATGTGCAGATTTATCCAATCCCAATACCATCAAGGATATTGTGAACGATTTTGATTTAGTAATTGGAGCTCTTCCTTGGTCTATCGGTTATAAGGCTCTTGAAGCAGTAATAGAAGCAGGAAAGAACGTAGTAGATATCTCATATTTCGAGGAAGATGCGTTAAGCTTAGATGAATTAGCAAAGGAGAAAGAAGTTATCGCTGTTATTGACTGTGGAGTAGCTCCTGGTTCAAGTAACATTATACTTGGTTATATT
>JAUWOU010000092.1 GCA_030612005.1 Candidatus Thorarchaeota archaeon
ATATGCCAAAAACATCTTACTCGAAACCCATGATTGGGGCAACGGGTGAGACCGGTAGCTGGCGCACATTTGACCCTGTGGTCGATTATGACGAGTGCAATAGATGCCGCCTGTGTTGGTTGCACTGTCCTGAAGCTGTGATAAGCGTGGATGAGGATGGAACTCCTCACACTGATTATGATTATTGTAAAGGGTGCGGAATTTGCGCCCAAGTCTGTCCAAAGAAGTGCATCGAGATGGTGCGCACAGACGAACGAAAGAGGAGGCATGGTGAGATTTGAAGACAGAACTCATGAGTGCTAACTACGCTGCAGCACGTTCTGCGGTTTCTGCTCGTGTTGAAGTTGTGGCTGCTTATCCTATCACACCCGCAACCACAGTTCCCGAACAGATCGCTTTACTGAATGAGAAGGGAATATTCAAGGGTCAGTTCATTCGTGTCGAGTCCGAACACTCAGCGATGTTTGCTTGCATAGGTGCAAGCTCTACAGGGGCCAGAGCGTTTACTGCAACATCATCAAATGGTCTTCTTCTGATGGATGAAGGTCTCCATTGGGCCTCTGCAGCAAGATTGCCTATAGTCATTAACAACGTCAATCGGTCGGTTTCACCGAGTTGGAATATTCACGTCAGTCATGATGACGCTTACTCGAAACGCGATACTGGTTGGATTCAGTTCTATGTAGCAAGTGTTGATGAACTCTATCACACAATCATCCAATCGTATAAGCTTGCAGAAGATGAACGCGTGTTGATGCCAGTCATGGTTAATTCTGATGGCTTCGTTTTGAGCCACACTCTATCAACATTCGATTATCTAGAGCCTGAGGAAGTTGACAAGTTCCTTCCACCTTATAGTCCACCTCATTGGGTGATGGATCCTAAGAATCCTGTATCCCATGGTAATATTGTATTTCCAGAGTCGTATCAGGAGTTTCGCTACATGATGCATGAAGGAACCCACAATGCGGCTAAGGTCTATGAAGAGGTTGAGAAGGACTACAAGAAACTATTTGGAAAATACTTTGGTGGTCCCATTGATTGCTATATGTGCGATGATGCTGAAGTAGTATTCACCTCACAGGGTTCAATGGGTGCAGAAGCAAAGGATGCCATTACCGAACTGCGCGAAGAGGGTTACAAAGTAGGTAACGCTCGGATGAGAATGATTCGTCCCTTCCCTGCAAAAGAGATCAAAGAACTAGGAAGTCGAGTGAAAGCTTTTGCTAGCTTCGACCGTGGACTTTCCTATGGATTCGGAGGGCCAGTTGCAAATGATATCCGCTCAACACTTTATCATTCTAAACATCGTCCAATCATCAAGAGCTACATCGGTGGTCTTGGTGGGCGCGATATGACCGTGTCCGATATCAAGGAAGTAATTTTGGATACAGTGAAAGCTGTAGAGAGCGGTGAGTTGGGTCCTGAAGAAACCTGGCACGATTTAATGGAGTGGTAATGATGGTAGCAACAAAAGATATGCCTCTTAAGGAATACGTTTTGAAGGGGAACGCTGCATGCGCTGGCTGTCAGGATATGGTAGCCCTACGTCACGCGCACAAGGCTTTGGAAGGCGATGTCATCCAAGTCGTTCCAGCATGCTGCACTAGCGTTGTTCAATCCCTCTGGCCAAAGAGCGGTCTGGCTATTCCAGTTCTAAACACAGCCTTTCCAGCAGCGGCAGCAACTGCTTCTGGAGTTAGGGCTGCACTCAAGGCAAAAGGTAACGACCACACAATGGTCATGGTTTGGGCAGGAGATGGAGGTACTTTCGATATTGGGCTTCAAGCTTTAAGCGGAGCTCTGGAAAGGAGAACCGATTTCCTCTACATCTGTTACAATAATCAAGTTTACTCCAACACCGGTACTCAAAGATCTTCAGCGACTCCACTTCATGCTAAGACAACAACTACTTGGTTTGGGAAGGCTGAGACTGAGAAGATGCTTGACCTTATCGTTGCAGCTCATGAACCAGTGTATCAGTTCACTGCAAACACATCTTATCCTCGAGACTTCTACGACAAAATAATGAAGGCAAAGGAACATCCCGGTCCGAAGTTTGGACACATCTTCCTACCCTGTCCTCAAGCTTGGAATTATCCTGTTGAAAAAGGCGTGGAAATTGGCAAGCTCGCAGTTGAAACCGGCTACTGGATTCAGTGGGAACGCATCGGCGAAGAGTTCATTCTTGGTCGTCAGAGCAAGAGGTTCCTAGACCCTGAGAAGAGAAAACCGATTGACGAGTATCTCAAAATGCAGGGAAGATTCTCTCACTTGTACAAGCCCACAAGGGATGACAAGAAGATTGCTGAAATAGAGGCTTTCATCCAGCATCGATGGGATGTTGTTATGCGGACCTTTACTTAGTATATAGTCCATGTACGTTGCAGGTGTTTGGTCCAAGCGTAAAAATCATACTGGACAATATCACAAGAGAAGGTGCTAGGTACCAGATAACCGGTTTTATCATCACTTCTCTATCTGCAACCAGTGAATTTGTTCAGTCAAGATACTCCTGGAAATTGGACTTCTCATCTTCAGATTGGATATTTTGAGATTTGCAAAACCATTACCTCATCTGAAGTACTAAGAACGATACTGCACCTGCAAATGCAGATATGATTCTCTTGATTCGTTGACTGTTTCGAAGCTCAGTTATAGCTCCACTTGAGATATCAATCATTGTTGACTCTTCAGCAATGAATCGAGTTATCCATGGAAGGTCACCCAAGTAAACACCTAGACCCAGCAGATCAAGTATTCTAAATGAGGTTTCAAAACAGAGCTCTTCAGTGAACTTGTCAACTTCACTACCTAGCGAGTCTTGGTATTTTCTAATCAAATCTGAAATCGCATCAAATAAAGTTGCTATTTGGTCAACTATTTCTTCGGAGGAAATTTCACTAGATTGAGCATCTTCAAGACTTTGTTTTAGTGTAGATATGACCACTTTGAACCGCCGTTCAGGAGAAATCTGAGGCTTCTCTCCTATTCTTGCTCTCCTCTTACATTCAGATAATTCTTCATGAAGACTTCCTGATTTATCACTCGTTTCCATAACCCTTGAAGTGATCTCGATGTCTTCACCTTTCAAAAAATCAATGAACACGTTTAGTTCTTCGTTCTTGCCCTTCCCAAATCGTGATCTCAATAATTCGGTATAATAATCAGCTATCTCATTTAACATGAATAGAATGAACTCAGACTCGGTCCATGGTTGAGTCTGTCCCTCTATAGTATTTGAAAAAAGAGAGCATGTGGACATCCTTGCTGAGTATTTTTTCATAACGTGTAGAGTATTTATAATTCCTGCAAATACTCGCGCAGTCCCAACCAAAGGCCAAGCAAAGGGTCGATTTGAACTGTTCCCTTTTATTCCATTATTAAGAGCCTTTTGAGCATGCATTGTGATGATGTATGCTTCAGTTTCATTAATCAGTGCCGCTTCATCTAGAGGGAAGACACTATCTAGGTCAAATGGAAGTTCTGTAGCTTTCATTATTATTAACACAAATAGTACTCGCAGTCGCTCAATTTTCATCATATCATCAATTTCGTAACCCATCACAATATCTGATATATTGAAGAACCCTGTTCCAACTCCTCTGCGGTCAAGTTCTAACGACATAATTGTGTCAAGTTGTTTCCTTGATTCATCAGATTGAAGAAAACTTTCTACTATAATGTCTACTCCTTGATTTTCAAAATCTTCTGGAAGAACTATATGGTCAATTATTACACGCGGGATGAGCATCACCCAGATTAAAGCCAGGGCACTCTGTCTAGCTGCTTGAATTGCTTGTTCTCCCGTATCAATAGAATCTACATCAACTCGAAAACCAACCCATTGTGGAATATTCATAAGAAATTCAATTGTTTCATCATCTTGGAATGCTTTGGTTAAGATATGCTTTCGAACTTTTTCGTAAAGATCCGCTGGATTTGTTACTGTTTCAGAATAACTACCGATTCCTAGGTCCTCTCTAATCTGTATAGTGTCTTGTTCATACCACTCTGTTAGCACTCTATAGAGATAGCTTTGGTGAAGATTGCCAACCATGGTTCTTGCAACGTTCTCCAGCTCTCTCAACTAGATAACCTCATTGTGAATTTGTCTAGAACTTCGTCTTTGGAGGTTTTTCCTTCAAGTTCTATTGTGATTAGGTGGAGAAGATCCATTATCGCTCCTTCAATATCTGTTTCTGTGCTGGCCCCCAACATCTTAGAGAAAGTCAATGTCTTCAATTGTAATTCGATGTCAATTTCTCCTGGGCATGAAATTCCAGACTGTGTTCCAAGATTAAGGATATTCTCAAACCCCCGATATTCCGTTTCAACAACGGTTCCATACGGGTGTTTTTCATTTCTGACATAGATACGCCTGCGAGGTAGTAAACCAAAGAATTCGATATCATCAAGTAGTTTCATTAACCGTGTTTGTATGAAGGAACTGGCTGCATAAGCTTGTTTTAGAACTGGAAGTGTAAACAACTGGGAAAGTCTACTTCCTAGTTCGATTTCACGACAGTATTCTACATCATCAGGTGAGATACCCGAGTCCTTCAGAAACGACTCTGCGTGAAAACTACCAAGGGTGTCAACTGTAAGCTGAACTGATTTACCGTATCCATTTTCATCAAGCGTCATTCCCCTCGTTAAATCAAGTGGACGAACATCCTCTGGTCTGAAACTGGATAGTGTCATACCAAATCTTTTCTTTTGGGTTACTTCTATGAGTACTGCATCTACAGAGGTCTGCTGTGATGAGCAATAGAAAATTCCAGGAATGAAGGCATAAAGGTTCTTAGATTCATCATTCGTTGCCATACTTGTAATCAAGAATTCTTGGTCCACATTATCAATACTTGGACCTTCATTGGCTGTTGTACCCGATGCTAGAAGTGTATCTTCTTTATGTTTGTAGGTTCCAGAAAATAGACGGTCATCTTTTCCAATTTCATTTTGTGTTAGCTCAATAGAATCATCAATATTCGAACTCTGTAGTAGGTCTGCTGTAATTATACCCCCAGTTAGTAATCCGTCTTGACGTAACAAGTTACCATCAAATCGGACTGCACTTGGCATTGAATACCCAACACCACTGAAATACTTGAGATTGGAGATTCCAATGAGCCATTCATCTTCTGGTAGTACACTCTCTTGAATCTCAACAAATTTCAGAGAATTCTTTTTACCCTCGACCAATTGTGGTACACCGGTCCTGCCACATATGCTACAATCAAGTTTTGAAACTGTATTAAACCGTATAATATCTAATCTGGTCTATCGTCTTCTATACATGACGAATGAAGCTGTAACTAGCATAAAAATCCCTCCAGTGAGAAGAGCTGGTGCTAATATGTAATTGAGAGGTTTGATTTCAGCTACATTAGGATCAGTTCCTGCACGGTATTCTTCCAAGTTTGTAATATGATCATTGTCAGGATCTTCTGATGCATCATTCACAGATGGATTCAAGCCATTATCGATTTCCCATTTGTCCGGAATTTGATCTTTATCAGAATCGATGAGAAGCGGATTACTACCATAGATGAACTCCTCAAGGTTTGTAAGAGTATCACCATCTTCATCATCCAAAGCATCGCTGGAGTTGAGCGGATCTAGACCATAGTTTAACTCCCAATTATCCGGAAGTGCATCTGAATCAGAATCCGGTGACTTCCAATCTGTACCAATGATCATTTCATATGCATCCGTTAGATTATCCGAATCTTGATCTGTTGAGAATAGTTCGATATCAAAA
Organism: Candidatus Thorarchaeota archaeon; assembly: GCA_030612005.1. GTDB lineage: Archaea > Asgardarchaeota > Thorarchaeia > Thorarchaeales > Thorarchaeaceae > SMTZ1-45. Next base: position 5,765 of record JAUWOU010000092.1, read on the forward strand.
CCAAACCAAAATTCTTCACTATCCGGGACATTATTACCATCAATGTCAGAATCATAGACGTAGGATACTTCGTATCCTGTTGTTGTTCCTCGATGATTGAATACACTCAATTGATAGACTCCGTATTCCGATACAGGAGTTTCAAGTACAATTGATGATTCCCAAGGTGATGCATCATCGAAAGCAATTTCATCGATCAGATATCCTTCTGGATTATAGATGGAGTAAGTTGCTCCGCCACCAAACCAACGACTCGTCACATTGATTGACGTTTCTCCTGTAATTGTCATGTAGAAACTCCTCTCATGACTGGGTATTAGAGTGAAGGAACGTTCGTCATGTATTGGTATTTGATATGCTCTTGCTTGAGTGAAGGCGATAGCTGCACCAATTGCCTTGACTGCTTCTGCACCAATTGCATAATCATAAGCTTCATTCGTCCAGACATCACTTGACTTGTGGTACCAGATGTCATAAGCTCCTCCACTCTCATGGGCAAAGAGTGATGAGTGGTATGTTTCTTGGATGAAAGACCAGTGGTCAGATTGTTCCCATGCGGAAAAATCGATTGACATCAGTGGTTTAATGATTCCATTTCCATACATATTGCTCATCTGTACAGTTAGGTCCGCCCAATAATGGCCAGTTTGATACTGACCTAATGGATATATCATGAGTACAGTTCTATCCTCTGGATCTGGGACTAGTAGCATATCGACATTATAATGAACAAGAATATCGACGCCCCGTGTTCGGAACTCTTTAGCAACTTCTCTCGATCCACGGAGACCAATCTCTTCTGCATTCCAAGCTCCAAAGTAGATGTCTAGGGGCCACTCGTATTTGGACATCACACGAGCAATCTCAAGCATGGCGGCAACACCTGTTCCGTCATCATTTGCTCCTGCAACGCCTGGTACACTATCAAAATGCCCACCTACCAAAAAAGCTGGTCCATCAACTGGTAGATAACCCGGAAGCCGACCAACAACTGATTGATACTCGCCGATAATCTCAACTTCAATCCGACCTTCAGAAATCCTAGACAATTCTTCTGCAATCCACTCACGAGCTTCCCCATTTTGGCTACTATAGAGTTCAGGAGCCTGAATCCATCTAGAACCATTTTCAGTCACCAGTTTGACGTAATTTCTGAATGAAGATTGAGAGATAGAATGCCAGATATTCCAAGAATAATCTTCACCATATACTCTCTCTAACGGTTCATCCGCTGGAACCAAACTAACAGAATCCTCTGGTATCAGATATGTTTGAGCTGGAGCTACTGAGATTCCCATTGAAGAAATAAGTAATGATAGAAAGATGAGTGTGATGAATACTGGCTTCTTCATAGAATAACCTCTAGGATATTATTTGATTATTTCTTCACCGACAGTAAAGAAGTCATACTATACACGCAATCACTACAACTAGGGAAACAATCCATTTCATTTGTACTGATTCCAAGTTACAAACATGAAGGTCTGTTCCCACTAGAGAGATTGTATTTAGAGTTCCAATTGAAGAAACTAGTAATGATAGAAAGATGATTGTTATTCAGTCGGTTTCTTCTTAGAATAACCTCTATGATATCATTTGATTATTCTTTCTCCGAATGTACAGAAGTCCTACTATGGGCGCAATCACTACAAGTGGGGATGCTAACCATATCATTGATTGTGGTTCCAGATCACTATAATGTGGATCAGTCCCCGCTAGATACTCTTCTAGATTGGACACTTCATCTTCATCTGGGTCAAGGTCCGCATCATCGACTAAGGGGTTTAGCCCATTGGTTAACTCCCAGAGGTCGTCCATGAGATCTCCATCTGAATCACTAGAAAGCGGATTTAATCCTCCGGAGTATTCTTGCGCATTTGATAAACCATCTAAATCCGCATCTTGACTTCCATCAGAAGGATCAGTAGGGTCGAATCCCATATCGATTTCGTACCTATCCGGCATTGTATCTCCATCTGAATCTTCATTATTCATGTCTGTGCCAAGGAAGATTTCGTCTGCATCAGACACACCATCATTATCTTGATCCGACTCGAAATAGCTTGGGTCTAACCAATATTCGTCTTGGTCAATGATTCCATTACCATCAATATCAGTATCATAGGTGATTGAGAGTTCATATCCAACAGAACGATAGTCTGTGTTCTCAACAAACACTCGATAAGTGCCCTTAATCGTTAGTTGTTGGCTGAAGATCTCGATTGATTCCCATGGTGATGCATCATCGAATTCTTGAACATCTATGAGGTTCATGTCTGGGTCCACAAGATAGAATGTTGAAGAGCCACCAAACCAACGAGATGTCATATTGATGATTGTAGGAGTAGTGATCGCAAATAGCAGCATCTCGAATTGGCCAGGCCCATTTGAGAAAGAGTGATTCAGCTGAGTAGGAGCACCATACCTTCGACTCATGGTGAATGCAATACTTGCACCAATCACACCAGTCGCTTCCCTTCCTATATTGTAGTTATAATCCGAATTGAACCATCTATCATTGGAAGTAGAAGATGAACCATCGTAAGCACTTCCTGACTCGTAGGCACAAAGTACACCTGAGAAACCTCCTTGAGCAAAGGGGTAATGATCCGAGGCCGCCCATATTCCTAAGAGGTTAGAGGGAAGTGGAATGATATAATTGGAACCATAATTGTTACTCATCATTCTTGTTAATTCTGCCCAATACTGTCCTAAATGGTAACTCAGTTGCCCTCCCTGAAAATACCCCATCTGTATACGTTCGGACGATGGTCCATCGGGGTCTTGGACAAGAAGAGTATCGACATTATACATTGTAAGGATTTCAATTTCCTCTAATTGGAACATATTTGCAACTTCAGGGCTTCCTGACATAAAATCATATGTGAAGAGTCCATTGAATGCAATGAAGTAAATGTCAAGTGGCCATTCATATTGTGATAACATTCTTGCAAGAGAAAGAACTGTGGCAATTCCGCTTCCATCAGCATTTGCACCTGGTGAATTTTGTGCACTATCGTAATGTGCTGATACTACAATAACTGGGTTGTCTTCAGGTAAATAGCCTGGCAATCTTCCCACAATATTGTAGTGGTCACCCACTAGTTCAACTTCAATTCTACCATTCGATAACAGATCAAGCTGCTGGATCAAGTACAGTCTAGACTCATAATTCGCGCCCTGATTAGCCATGGTGTAGTCATTTATCCACCTAGAGTTATTTTCAGTGAACTTCTCAACAATATCACGAATATTTGAGGACGACACATCGTGGTATATTTCAAGTGCAATATTTTCACCATAAATTCGCCTAATGGAAGACGGTGGGACATCTGCTGGAATTGTATTATTTTCCATAGTAAGTGTTGATGTAGAATATTCTGGTTGAACCATCATAATGAGTGCAAGAACAACGAATACCCACAATCGTTTCATGGTTAAAACTCCGAACAAAACCACTGATGAAGGTTCTCCTAAGAGCAAGAGTGTCGTATTTCAAACATTTAAAACCGTTTAATTGCGTAAATATATGGTTGGATAAGTATGCCATTAACTGATTTCCCTTCGGTTCTTCAGATTAAGGACCCAATCCATGGATATATCGAGCTCTCAGACGTGGAGAGAGATATCATTGACATGAAGATTTCTCAACGGCTTCGTTATATTCGAGGTCCTGCAGGATTATCACTAGTTTATCCAGGTGCAGATATTTCACTGATGGGTAGAACTCTTGGCTTCCTTCACATGGCTAGAGTCTTCTTGGAATATCTTGGAGCTACTTCTGAAGAAATTCAGAAAGGCCGCCTTGCGGCTCTTTTACGAATGTTGGTGAATGGTCCATGGGCTAACGTAATGGATGAGTATCAAACTGTGCGAGGTGCACCACCTCTAAAATTAACCAAAGCAATGCTTGATTCCACTCCAATTGGTGATGTGATTGAGAAACATGGTTACACAAGATCCGAAATTCAAGATGTTCTTGAAAAAGGAGTACCAATCAAAGGTCTCAGATTAGATATCTTGAATTGCCCAATAAATCCCGAGCTTATCGATGACCTTGCACGAGATTCCTATTTTGCAGGTGTCGATTATGCACAACTTGAGTATCATAGGCTATTTGGCGCAACACGTATTGCAAAGAATAAAATTGCAATTGAAAGGACTTCTTTATTCACACTTGAATCCTACTTGTCCGCAGCAGTAAATATGTTTGATGCTGTTTACTTTCATAAGACTGTGCGAGCTGCAGAGCTAATGCTATTGCGTGTATTAGATGAAGCTGGTTCTCAGTTGTTCCCTGCTCCGCTCGAAGAAACTATTGACTTCTTCAAGTGTGATGATTTAACAATGCTTTATCGGCTTTTGAATATTGAATCTGACGAATCAGAAGAGCTTCGGTCTGCTAATCGTATCTTCTTGGATTTCAACAAAAGATACCTTATCAAACTGGTTAGTGAAAGGGCACTAACTGATCCTACATTTTTGAAAAAATTAACAACACCAGATGGTATGTTTTCAATCGAAACCGAGATTGCAGAAGATGCTGGAATTGATCCGAAGAACGTCTACATCGATTTTCCAGATAGACAATCTGTTACATTCTATCCCGGAAAATACGATCTTGACGATATTGCATTGTTCGAGCGTGGATCAAGTGGATACGAATTTTGGAAAGTCAGTGACACAAGTCCAATGGCTCGAAGTTTTTCACGAATTCTAAAACCAGTCAGAGTGTATACAACTCGAGGATATCGCTCAAAACTGAAGAGCTCGGCTGACAAAGTTTTGGAAAGTGTAGATACTATGGGAAATAATTGATTTAGTTCACTTATCGCACATTCGTAATGATTAATACATTTCAAATCAAAGAATATGTACTTGGTGGACACTATGATTGATGAACCTAAGAATGCTCTTAATGAAATCGCATCAGACCCTAATTTCTTGATGATTTTGCTAGGGGCAATCATCTGGTATATGGGATATTACGTAATATTCTTTGGAGGTCTATTTCTTACCACTGGATTTGTTCTGGTTTGTTTTTCAGCTGCATTAACATCACTTAGCAGACCAGTTGCACTTGCTTGGCCCGGACTACTTCTTGGAGCATTACTACAGATTGTAGGATATTTCATATTCTTTATTCCATTCCTTTCTCCTGCGCTCATCGTAATTGGTGGTGTGTCAATTGTCTATTTTGCAATTCCTCTTGCTCTCCAGCGAGGTGAGCTTCCAGTTATTACTCAATTGCAGAAGCTTGTTGAATCCAAGATGAAAAAAGAAGAAATCGAGGATATTTCAGCGGAAGAACCTCTGAAAGAAAATGCAGATACCGATGAGAAAGAATCTGGACCATAAAATGAAGATATTCGAGATACTCGTCTAAGATTTGCTTAAGAACTAAAGTTTCTCTACTAGAGATATCAATTAGTATTGACTTCCATCTTAGGTGTTAAACTGTGTTCTCATGTAAAAAATGCCGTGAACCTCTATACATTCGCAATGCGGAGATGAAGGACAGAATCCTCATACTTGAAACTCGATGTCTCAATGGTCACAAGAGTGCTAGAAGAATATCGGACCACCATATCCAGGAGATGGGAACTGAGATTTTCAAAAAGATGTTCGTCTGTCTTGAATGTGGTTCAAATATGTCTCTTGTAGGAACCCGTCTTCAAGGTTCAAAGATTGAGGGCTTGTTTCTCTGTCCAAAACACGGTATTCAGAAACGTGATTTCCCTAAATCCTTCCTATCTACAATGGAGATTGCAGCAGCGGAGGTTGATAGTCCAAGGTCAATTATTGATTCATTCAGATGTCCTCAATGTGGTCTCATCTATGCAGTAAGTGAGATGGAACAACGTGGAGGAATAATTGAACTCGACACTCGCTGTGCAAATGGTCACAGAGCTCATCGATTTCTACCTGAGTCTATTGATTCATCACTATTGAAACGAATTCTGCAACGTGTTGTGCATTGCGATAAATGTGGTCTACCTGGTCACATTGCTAATGTAGAAACGCGTGGAAATACCGCACGGGTTCACTCTTCATGCCCAGTCCATGGAATAATAAAGAAAGATATTCCTTATGCATTATTAGATCCCCTTCGAGAAGCTGTTTCAGAGATACCTGAGGATGCTGTACTACGAGCTACATTGACCTCTCGAGAATGTCGTCAATCACTGGCGATTCGTTCGATTGAAGATGACAAGTCCGGGTATCGACTCAAGTGTATATGTCCTGGAAAGAAGTACACCACTGAAAGGATTCTTCCATTATCCTGGACCGAACCTATTGCAGAGAGAATTACAAGAGCGATGCTGACTTGCGACGAATGCGGTCACTTGACGCACATCTTGAGTAAGCGAAAGAGCAGCAAGAAAGTGAATTTCCAAATTGTGTGTCCTATTCATGGAGTTATGCAGCGTGAGGCTCCTCCTCCAATCTTCAATTTGATTTCAGATTATGAAGAAACGCTTGACCGATTACCTTCAATTGTTAGAAGTCTGAGTTGTGAGAAATGCAATATGCCTCTTACTCTTCGAGATGTAGAGGAGCGAAGAGGTCTAATCGAGTTTGATGTTGAGTGTAGGAATGGTCATCGAAGTAAGAGATTATTCAAACCAGGTCTTGATTCAGAAACCCTTGTTGATCTGTACAAACGATTCTATCAGTGTCCTGAGTGCTACGAACAACTTGATCTTGTTTATGTCGAACCTGGAGCACGTGAAGATAGAGTTGTCCAACTGTGTTCTATTCACGGCAAATTTGTTTTTGATATCCCCCCTGATCATGCAAAAGCCATGCAGCTTGCCTATGAAGAGATTGAGGCTGACAAAAGTAAACCTCCTGTTGAG
>JAUWOU010000022.1 GCA_030612005.1 Candidatus Thorarchaeota archaeon
CTTTCTTCTTCATGTAGATGATGATGCCCACAGCAATTACTGCACCACCTGCACCCATTATGATTAGAATCATAGTTGTATCCAGTCCAGATACAACAGTGACCACAACGGTATCAGTGACACTATTGCTACCAATATCGATCACTGTCAAGACAAAGGTATGTACACCCACATCCAGACCATCAGCAGAGTAAGTAATGTTCTCAGCGGTTGAGTTCCAAGCTCCAGACATTACTACTACTCCATCGAGAGTGAGACTATAGGTTGCAGGACCCAAATCATCGGGAATCCAGGAAATCAGACGACCAGTTTGACCCACAACATAGTTGAAGTCATCAGGTCCAACAATCGTTGGAGCAATTGTATCTGCTACTGTCACGTTGAAGAATCCACTGAGAGAGTGTCCATATATGTTGATTACACGCACTTCTAACAGATACAATCCTAAATCAAGAGCCACACTACTTGTGATTACACCATCATCGACATCAAAGTCTGGGTCGTCAATCCACCACTCAGATATCGGTGCAATTCCTGTTGGTGATAGTACTTCAACGGTGTACTCGAAGTCATGACCATACTCGTGATCCTGATCCTGAGGTTCAATTACCCATGTTGGCAGGGTTGGATAGAATACAAGTGGATGGGTGTCATTGTTGTTTGCAGATCCAAAAATCGGATGTGGAGTGTCTCCAATCCCATCACTGTCTGCATCAACACCTGTGTAGTTTGACCAATAGTTGTAATCGATGATAGATGTCGTTGAATTATCGACGCCGTTGTGAACATTATCTTCGAAGATGTTCCATGAAACTGTTGCATTTGCACTTGTTATAGTAAGCCATATTGATTCACTATTTCCATGAACTGTGTTATGGGCAATATACGCATCTACACCACCATCGACAAATATTCCAACAGTGCTGTTATCACAGAGATTGTATGTGAAATCGTTGTCGTATCCACGACTGCATAGAGCCCAGCCTTCCCAACCGCTGATATTGGCGATATGATTCCTACTCACGAAGTTGTGATCAGAGTCCCACACACCAATTCCGTACCCCTGACCCATTGTGATATAGTTGTCAGTGATTATAGTATGGTTCGACCCGCTAAGAACAATACCATCAATTGTGTCTGTTATGACGTTGTGAGTGACATTACAGTGATGAGATGTTTCGAGATAGATTGATGGAAACTCGTTTCCAGTCAAATTATTTCCTGAAATCAAGCTGGACCCACAGTTTAAGAGATGGATACCGGTCGGACCCTCAATATTGTCGATGACAACGTTATCCAGAATATCAACAAAGAATGATGTTTGAATACCGATTCCAGTTTCTCCTTCTTGTACATGATTTCCAGAAATCGTCGTGTAATTCGATCCCCAAACTTTGATTCCCACTATATAGTCAAAACAGAAGTTATCCTCAATCAAGATTCCTTCACAGGCATCCACATCAAGTGCGACTAGACCACCTGTAATATTGTTACCAGTAACAATAGCATAAGGAGAATCGAAAACACCAATTGATGGATCGCCCTGGTGAAATAGTACTGTGTTATTATGAATAACAAGGTCATGGGCTTCTACGCCTATGATTCCCACTTCTCCGTATTGACACAGATTGTCTTGGATTGTTGTTGAATTTGACCCTAGGTTGATAATACCACCCATGTATTCGTCGCAGAAGTTCCCAATGATATCAACAGTTTCACAGTCCTCTAAATAGAGCTGCGTTTCTGTCCTTAGAAAAGAACTACCTATGATATCCAGATTAGTGGTATTAACTGCATGGATTCCTTCTGTGTTGTAAATGCTATCAAAGTAACAGTCTTGGACTAGAATGTCGTCACCAGCCAAAATCGTAAGTCCAAAGTCGAAGTGGGTACAGTTGTTATCAAGTAGGTCAATCCTTGCGGATACACCTGTTATGAAGATAGCAAGCTCAATTGTAATGAGAAGATTATTGGTGAGCAAAGTATCTGTATTGTTTACAAGTAGTATACCATAAGAATGCGTTGACATTACAAGCGTATTGTTGTCAATCACATTGAATTCTGTTTCCAGAAGATGAATGTGACCAGCGTTAATCTCAGCATAGTTCTTCAGAATAGTATTCTCATCTGAATCTTCCAAGTATATTCCCCAGTCACCATTGCCCGTTAGAGAATTCAGCTCAATTGTATTAAGAGTGCACTCTAGAGTGAGAAGGATTCCATCCTGAGTATTGGAGTTCACTGTGTTATTGAACACATCATTCTCGTTTGACATCCAATAGAGGTCTATACCCCAATTGTTACCAGCACAAAAGTTTTCATCAACGAAGTTGAGGTTTGATCTCTCAAGGTAGATACCATTCCAATTGTCAGTGACTATATTGTCATGAATCGTATTATCATCAGACCTGTCAAGGTAGATTCCAGCCGTCGTCATCGAATAACATTGATTCTCGATGACAGAGATTCCGTCAGTCTGGTTCAAGAGAATTCCAATATCACCTTCGAAACAGGTATTATTGTAGATTAATGCATTCGCAACGGAATTCAAAACAATACCCGTGGAAACTTCATAACTTCCATTGATTATACAATCACTGATCACGAAGTATACATCAGTTCCCGTAATTGAAATACCAGGATTTGCTGCTGTTGCATTGATCTCAAGGTCATCTATCAAATAGGGGGTACCGATAGAACCGTCCCCTGGCCATCCTTGAGTGTCGAAATCATCATTGCTATCTATCAAAATTGTGGTATGTGGAGTTCCAGGACTCAGAATCAATGATTCCGATTGATATGGTTCTCGCTCTGGTTGTTCTACATTCCACTCTTTAGAATCTGTAAATTGTGAATCATAATTGTAAGTTGCGTCGATTACTCGCGCGGGAGAATATACTTCTCTCATGTTTGATGTTTCGATACTTTCCTGACTTGTAAAACTCTCACTCGATTGTTTCACCACAGTATTTACCGATGTAGCCTCAGTGATAATAAAAGGCGTTATCGAGATACTGAATGACATTGTCAAGATGAATAAAATAAGAATCGAAGCACCAAGTGTATTTTTGGATTTCACTTTTGTCAATTGGCAAATCTCCTAACTGGTCTATTTCGGTGCAGATGTGGTTAAGACTTTTGTGAGAGATTTATTGGAAAGTAGCATCAATGATAAAAAAGCCTAATATCACGCTCACAGCAAATTTGGTATTATTAGATTTTGTGAGAAATTGGTTACAAAGTGAAATCAATGAAAAAAAGAAGAATCGACTCTACGCAAAGTAGGGTTTCTTTTATTTAGTCGCCAAGTCTATCACAAAATGAAACAAACGCATAATTCGCTAGAATTATTCCTTCTTATTCCCAAATACCTTATCTTGATTAACGTTTCAAAAAGCATAGAGTATACTCCAAAGACGATGAGGAGGAAAAATGTGACGTATACCAAGAAAGAGTTGAAGAACTATCTAAAAGACCTCTTGAAGAAGAAGGCGGAATTGTCAAGTTTTTCGTTTGAGTATGAATCGGGGCATATGGAGTTTCAAGCACGACTCAGAATCATCTTGTCCTCAGGCAAAATCATCCAGTGGAAGATTCCAAAAAAGACTCCTCTGGATAGAGAGAGAGAGGATGAGGCGGCAAAGATACGAGAGGTTGAAATCTCTGAAGAGAAAATATCGGTCTTTATAGAAAGTATAAGAAAGAGAAAAATCTGGGATTTAGAAAATTGTACGCAGAAAGCGCTCCCTGACACTCCTCTACTCACATTCAGAATAAAATGCGATGACCAACTAGCATTTGAACAACAAGTCTGGGAGAATTGTCGAAATGACTGCAAACGAACAAAGGAACTGATCAGGACTCTTGAAGCACTTCTACCTCTAGACTGGTCCCCACCATAAGAACTGTGAATACATACCCAAGTGTCAGCATAACTCTGGAACTGTTATCAAAAAGGAAGAATGGACCCTACACAAAGTAGAGTCTCTTACATTCGCCTATAGAAGTTCATCCAGTACTTCCAGTAACTCAACAACTTCAAGCTTTGATCCGAGTTTGGAGAGGTCCTTACCGGTCTCCTCTTCCTCCTTCTTCAGAGCCTTGATCCCGTCGTTAAAGTTTGTTATACAAAACGGACACGAGGTCATGAGTACGTCAGCACCAGTGGATGCGGCTTCCCTCAGACGCTCCAATGAAGTCTTGATTGCCATGTCTGGGAACTGAGCCTTAACTCCTCCACCAGCACCGCAACAGAATGAATCACCCTTGATACGGTACATCTCGATAAGTTCCAGACCAGGAATGGCATTTAGAACTATTCGTGGAATGTTGTAGTGAGCTTCCTTTGCCTTGGTAGCTGCACGACTATCCAGTAACCAATTCTTGGATTCATTGAGAATCTTCTTCTCGATGCCAAGACCAACATGACGGACACTATGACAAGGGTCGTGCCATGTGACTTTCTTGTTGTAAGACTTTTCAATCTTCAACTTACCTTCCGAAATCAAATCGTAGGCAAGCTCGACAGTGTGACGAACCTTGAAGGGTAGCTCCTTTCCGCTATGATTGACATAGTCGTTCCTGAATGTCTTATAGCAACCTGCACAGCTGAAAACTAGCAGGTCAAAGTCCTTGAAAACCTCCAGGTTCTCATTCATGACATCCATGAACACTGGCTTCATTCCAGTTCTGAGAATTGGACTTCCACAACATACCTCACCACTGACCACAGTATAATCAAATCCAAGCTTGTCAAGGATCTTGGTTGTCTTGTCTGCGATGTGCTGCTGTCTGTAAGCTCCAGTACACCCAACAAAGTATGCAACCTTTGCATCGGGATTGTCAACGACTCCTTGGAACCACTTTGTACGCTCTCCGCGTGGTTCCTTGTAGGGGTTCTTCAGTTCTTTGTCGCTCACCATCTCTCCAAACTTCTTGTGCTTGGGTAGAGGTTCAATTCCAGCCTCGATGATTGCAGCCCGTAGCTCTTCGATGATTTCTACCGTGTCGATTAGGTTTGGACATTGTTCAGCACAGAGCGCGCAAGTCGTGCAGGCTTCAAGGACTTCCAGCATCTCTTGGCTTGCCTCAATTTCCTTGTTCAGGAATGCTCGAGCAATCCACATTCTGCCAGAATTGAAATATCCCTCCCAAGCATATAGATTTCCTGAAGGACAGGACAAGAGCATACCAGTGAACTCTTCAGAATCACCTTCTCTATCAGGTTCGTTTGAGTATGCGTATTGACAGGCACGACAGTGAATGCATCGTGCATTGATTTTACGAAGTGCTTCAAGACTAGTCATGGCAATCAATCCTCATTGAATTGGTAAGTTTTGTAGATGTTTTCATTTTCTACTCCTCCAATGGATTTGGTAGATCTGTAACAGAAGCCCACGGGATGGCTAACCGTCCGGGATGCAAGATAAGATTCGGGTCGAGTACTTTCCTGAACTTGACCAGCATCTTGTAGTACATCTTCGACTTTCTGAAGGTTTCGGGAGCATGTACGAAGGGATCGGGTCTGTAATTGATCCAACCCTGCTTCAAGAAGCTCTTAGTGGTTTCCAGGTTGAATTCTCTGATTCTGTCAAAGACTCCTTTCTCATCAGAGTCAAAACAAAGTATGGGCATCACGATGGCTTGTCTCGCGTGGTCTATGGAGGCAACCCACATGGTGGGAGCGAATCCGTGATTCTCCATCGCAGCACAGTACTCCTCCATCATTTTCGCACTCTCGAGCCATGGACAGTACCAAGTTATGAAGAGAAAGCCAGCCTCATAGAGCCCGTATGGAACTGCAATCAGGTTTGGTTTCTTAAGCCGAGAGGCAACTTGTTTAGGATGCAAACTCTGCGGAGGACATTTGGTGTTCTTCTTGATTTCGTATTCTTTGTAGGTTTCATCTATTCGCTTTAGTGCAAAATCAAGCTCTTCTTGAGAATGTGCCCACACTTCACTGTTCATCCAATACTCATCTATACCGATTTTCTTGTAGAATTCATAGTCGCGTGGAACATTCGTCTTAGGCCATCGTGTCATGACCAGAGGCCAATTACCACCTTGCACCATCACTGTATTTTCAGCGACACCCATCTCCTGCTTACCAATTTCCCAGGCTGGCCCAACGATGTTTTCCCAGCTGTCCCCGCCATAAGCAACAATTGTCTTAAAATGCGGGTGAGGAATAATCTTGATTGCAGCCTTTGTTACTATTCCCATAGAACCTTGAGAACCGAGGAATAGACCATCAGGATTCGGGCCAACGCCCCACCTGTAGAAAGCCTTCGCATCATCAAGCGCCCATGAACCGGTTCGGAATGTTTCTCCAGAGGGTAAGACGACTTCAAGACCAATGATCATGTCAGCTTGTGGTCCATATCGACCTGTGACAAGTGAGAACCCGCGCTCTATTGCATCTCCTAGAATTGTAGCTCCCGGAGGAGCCCCGTCAGGAATCGGCGGTGCCCAGTCAGGCCATCTTTTCTTGAAGATACGCCAGGCATCGCCACACCGAACTCCTGGTTCAACCACCATGACTCGGTTTTCTGTGTCAACTGTCATTTTGTTCATTCGGGTTAAATCCATCAAGATACCGCCGGGTTGAATTGTTGGAAGGGCAAACCCTCCGCTCAAGCCGCCAGCAGCTGGTGTGATTGGACTGAGATTCTCGTTTGCTACTACGAGGATTTTGGAGACCTCCTCAGTATTGGAGGGTCTCACGATGACCTCGGGTAATTCCGCTTCGAGGCCCATTATACCTCGTGCCATGTAACTGTGAAGAAGGGGTTCGCTGGTCGTGACGAATTCATCGCCACATATTGCGACCAGTTTTTTAACCACTTCATCCGTGACCTTATTGTAATTGCTCACCTAGTAATCCTCCGTTATCAGCCACACTGGCTGAATCGTGAATTGTCGATAGTATGTCCTCGCCTGCGAACACCCTAATAAATAGGCATCGACTGAACCAAGAAAGTTACATTTTGAAATGAATTAGTTTTCCCTCATTGGAGTTAATGTAGGGGGGGTAAGAAGTAGCACACGAAAGTTATATTTGCTTGAGACGACGAGAATAATCTGAAACCGCTCTCGGAGGTAATACCTGCAATGCTAAGAAAAAAACATCTCATGTTACTCTTCTTTGTGTTTCTATTTGCGGCTGTTGTATATCAACCGCAGCCAGTAGATGCACTTCCATTTGACGATGAGTACACAAATCAAGAGATACTCGCAGGTAATTGGTTCAAAGTCTTTGATACAATGACTACTGGAGATGAGATCACTGGATATTTTGAAACCCATTCGGATACACAGGGATTGAAGTTTTTCATCTGTGACTCAGCGAATTTACTTCACTGGGAAGGCGGATTCTCAGCCACAGTATACGAAATTGAAACAGACATGCATACTTTAGGTTTCACATTCACAGTTCCGAATTCTGATACGTGGACTTGTGTATTCAGCAATGATGAGGGTTCAACAACAGTTACAGTGGATATTGGTGTCGATGTAAATGGTGATAACATTCCGTATTACGCCCCATCATCCTACACTGAAACAGGATATGGAATAGTGCTAGAGGACGATGAGTATTACATTGTTTACGATACCTTCGCAGCAGGAACGGATATTGATGGACACTTCTCAACATTCTTTTCAACTGATGGTTTGGATTTCTTCATCTGTGATCAAGAAAACTTTTATCAATGGGATGCAGGAAACTCAGCAACAGGATTTAGCATTGAAACTGATATGCACCAAACCTCCATTGACAAATTCACAATTCCAACTGCAGGAGTATGGTATTGTGTATTCGTAGCAACCGATGAAGTAGATACTGTGACTTTCTCCTTTGGAATAGATGTTGATACATCGGGAGCAATAACTACTACAAATGGAGAACTTCAAACTTCTCCAGTAATGCTTGGCGTATTAGGTGCGGTTTTCCTCATCATTATCCTTGTGTGTGTTGTTTCAAGAAGAAGAAGAGGTGACACTGGACAAGCACCAACTGTCGATCACTATACAGCACCGCCGTCCACACCTGCTTCATCTAGAACAATTAGAGAGCGAGAGATAACAACAAGAGTTCTTGTAGTCTGCCCGTACTGCGGGGCGAAGAACGAGCAAGGTATCCTGAATTGTCATAATTGTGATGCTGAGCTCTAAACGAATGACCTACGCACAGCACGGGCTAGTATGTTTGCAATTGCAAGCATACTGGCTTCGTCGTTCTTTTTGATTACGGTACAGAAACATCAGCATAAAGGCCATAGAATCAGCAGTTGGTAAGTGTTGATTAAACCCCAACGAAGTTACAACGGATAGTACGACTCCTAGGACCATCAAACTCAACAAAGAGCACCCGTTGCCAAGTACCCAGACCAAGAGATTTTGATACCACAGACAGAGTCGCTGAAGATCCAATCAGTGTTGCAGCAATGTGAGCATGGGCATTATTGTCAACCTTATCATGCAGGTAACCAGCTCCTTTTGGAACAAGTTTGGAAAGATGCATTCCAATATCCTCCATCAACCTGCTTTCTCCTTCATTGATTGTGACACCAGCAGTGGTATGTACGCTTGATACTGTCAGAATACCATCAGAGAAACCCTCACTCCGTATCCAGTTTCGAATCATCTCGGTAACATCAATGACCTCAACGTCAGCTGCAGTCTTCACCGAAAGCTTAGTGTGCAATACTTTTGTCATTTCTTCGACCTTCGTGATTCTTTTATTTTACCTTTGAAATCACATCAATGCTTCTACAACCGCAGATATCTATCACAAATAAGATTCGGCTAACGATTGTAAATATGTATGAGGTGAAAAGTAAGATAAATTAGATACAGTAAATAACCA
This sequence comes from Candidatus Thorarchaeota archaeon, assembly GCA_030612005.1. Classification (GTDB taxonomy): domain Archaea; phylum Asgardarchaeota; class Thorarchaeia; order Thorarchaeales; family Thorarchaeaceae; genus SMTZ1-45. The sequence continues at coordinate 8,867 of JAUWOU010000022.1, forward strand.
ACTGATGTAATGGAATCAAGTTTGATGTGATAGAATGAAAGCAAAGAGGTTGTATCAGAGTTTAGACAAAGAGTTTGAAATCGATAAAGTCAATGAAGGGGAGTGGGACTCCTTCGATCTTGGTGATTTTGCCACCGAGAGTTTCAGAAAAACATACAAAGGTCTCGTTCTGGACAACTCATCAGAAATCAATAAGGTGTATACAGCTGTTTTTCCAAGTGAGTCTGTTCTTGATTATATCATTGCATCCGGAGCAGAAGATTCTCTCATATTCACGCACCACCCGATGATATGGGATACATCATGTGAGGGTTTTCCGTTCAGGAATACTCCTACTAAGTACTTAGAGGTTCTAAAGGAGAACAAAATTTCTCTCTATACGATTCATGTTCCTTTGGACCGGAATGGACCCTATAGTACCACGACATCCCTAGCTCGTGCATTGGAGATAGAAACTGACAGAGAATTCTTCGATTACTTCGGAGCAAAGGTTGGCATCATCGGTAAGACCGAATGTACCTCAACCTTCGAGCTTTCTGCAAAGGTCAAAGAAACAGTGGGACATCTCCCGAAGATTTACGTTAATGGTTCGAGCCAGATATCCAATCAAATGGTAGCTCTCGTTGCAGGAGGCGGCAACTATCCGGAGATTGTGGAGGAACTTGCAGAAACAGATGTGAAAATCTACATCACCGGAGTTACAATGAAGAATCCAGATTATAAACCAAGCCTGCGATTCCATGAGATATGTCAAGAGAACAAGATTACAGTCATTGCGGCAACTCACTATTCCACTGAGAAGTTTGCTTGCATTGCTATTCAGAAGTTCTTTGATGAATTAGGTGTTGAGAGTGAGTTTGTGGAAGATGCCCCGTCATTCGAGGACTATGGATGATTTGTGAGAAGCCACAAAAACTTGCGCTGATAAGTAAGAAATGATTTGATTGCAAGAAGATAAATTAGGGTAATCAACACAGCGCAGATGAATAAGAGATATTGGTGAATTGATTTGAGGGGAACTAATCGTATTGCAACTCTGTTTTTCGTAGTGTTACTATTAGTAATCTCATTTAGTGGAGTTCAATCTGTAAGTGGTTATTTCGGAGAAGATTTTCCTGCAAAAGGACCATACGTTGACGAAATCATCTTCAAGGTCATATCAAGTCAAGACCAGCGAGTTCTTGCACTCCAAAATGGCGAGATTGAAATGGACACCAGTTTCTTTGACCCATCTTACCTTCCCACATTGGCAACAGATCCAGACATTTCAATACACCAAGTAGACCGGAATGGATATGGGCAATTAACAATCAATTGTGCAAAATATCCTCTCAACATAAGCGGATTCAGAAGAGCATTTGCATTTGCATTTAACAAAACAAAGCTTGCTTCCGAAGTAATGGATGGATTCGTTTTCGAACATGACTCCGTAGTACCCCGACCTAATAGTTGGTGTGTAGAAGACGAGTTTGACTGGAATTACTATACAGCACTACCAGATGTAGGAAATCAGATTCTAGATTACCTTGGCTTTGAAATTAATGCGATCACTGGGTACCGACTTGCCCCAGATGATACTCCATTTGAGATAGTTTTTGAGCATTCAATAGTTAGCGCCAATCTTATTGCACTTCCAAATATTGTGCTGGAGGCATTGGAATCTTTGCATATTGATTGCAGAAAACAGTATGTTCAGTTCACTGACTATATGGATAGGGTACATCATCATGAGGATTACGATATTGTCTTTTATGAAGCGGATTTCAACAACAATAATGTAGATTGGTTAGCATATGAATACGGGTCAGCTTATGCAGATGTTGACTTTCAGAATCCCAGTAATTTTGTGAATGATACCTACGACGGTTGGTTAGATCAGCTCCTCTATGGTTCAACCTATGAAGAAGTGTATGAGGCTGCGGCGGAGATGCAGAAGATCCTGCACTACAACGTACCAAGGCTTGTCGTCTATGAGAACACCTACTTGCAAGGATACAGAAACGACCAATTCACCGGGCATGTGGAGGATCTTGAAAGATACATCTCAGGTCTATGGACCATGAGGAAAATACACAGACTGAATGATTCATTTGGTGGAACAGTTTCTATTGCTATCAGCGAAGATCCGGACAGCTTTAACTTCTTCACGGCTAATTCAGCTGACTCTGCATCAATCCTAGAAGAGCTCTGGCCTTCACTCTACAAATGTGGTCCAGATATGAATCCGATACCAGACCTCGTTGAAAATATGCGGACAGAAACGCATAGTGACAATTCCATGGTACCTATAGGTCATATACGATATACTTTGGATATAATTAGAAATGCAACTTGGAGTGATGGAACAGCACTTACAGCCGAGGATGTTGCTTTTACTTACACTTATCAATTTGAGAGTGGATACTACGGAAATCCAGCCGCAAATGACCTGATGAAATTGTTTTCAGCATACGCCCCCTCTACATACAAAGTTGTCATAGAATTCTCAACAGAATCATACTGGCACTTCAGTAGCTTTGCATATGATTACATCATTCCAAGTCACATCTTCAATGATGTAAGTGGAATTGGTTATGATGGATGGGACACTTGGAACCCAGTATTTGATTCCGCTGAGCCAAACGTGAATTGTGGTCCTTTCAATCTTACAGGTTACGTAGAAGAGGAATATTACAAGATAGAAAGGAATCCACTCTTTCACTATAAGGGGGATCCAGATGACCTAACTACTACCACAAACCAGACGACTGTATCAAATGCGCTCTGGTTAACAGCAATCAGTACAGCACTGGTCGCAGGTTCAGGAATTCTCATCGTATATTGTATTTATTCAAAAGTTCAAGATCGCAAGAACGTTGAGAACGCTTGATATTTGAAAATATATTGTTCAGCAGCAGCTTTCGATTTTTCGAATCCTAATGTGAGATTCCAAGAGGTTAAATGAGCATTTTCACACTATTAGTCTTGGATTGGAGGTTTAGGTGAACCTATTTGAGGAAAGCTGTCCATACTACTGCACTGTTAGTAATAGTTGCTTTATTGGTAGTATTATTCGGGGGAACTCAGTTAATTAGTAGTTATTCAGAGTCAGATTCTCTTCTTACAGGACCATATATAGATGAGGTCATCTTCAAGGTCATAGTAGACCCAGGACAGACAGTTCTTGCCTTGCAAACAGGAGAGATTGAAATGGATACTGGCTTTATTCATCCAAATTATCTCCCACAATTGGATACAGATCCTAACATCGATATCTATAGATCAACTCGAAATGGTTATGGTCACATAACAATCAATTGTAGAAAATATCCACTCAATATCAGTGGTTTCAGAAGAGCCTTTGCATTTGCGTTTAACAAGACTAGAGTTTCTTCAGTAATATTTGATGGATTCAGCATTGAACACGACTCCATGGTACCCCAACCAAATAGCTGGTGTGCTGAAGACCAGTTTGACTATCATTATTATACCGCACAGCCGGATATTGGCAATCAGATTCTAGATGATCTGGGGTTCGCGATAGATGGTGAAACTGGTTATCGAAATGCCCCGGACGGAATACCATTTGAGATTGTTATAGAACATGGAAGTCCAGGGCCAGATAGGATTAGTACCCCGGATATTGCTGTAGAAGCGTTGCACTCGCTGCATATAGATGCCCATAGACAACCTGCAGACTGGAACGAGTACATCTCAAGGCTAGACAACCATGGTGATTATGACATGGTCTTCTTTGCCTCAAACTTCTTTGATAATGATATAGATTGGCTTGCATACGAGTACTGGTCTGAGTACGTTGATACACCCTATCAGAACCCAACCAACTTCAGAAATGCAACCTACGACAGCTACAGAGATGCGCTCCTGTATGGTACAACCTACGAGGAAGTCTATGAGGCAGGTGCTGAGATGCAGAAGATACTGCACTACAACGTGCCAAGGCTTGTTGTCTATGAGAACGTCTACTTACAAGCATACAGGAACGATCAGTTCACCGGTCATGTTGAAGATCTTGGGAATCATATTTCTGGTCCATGGACTATGAGAAATATCCACAACATCGATGGCACATTTGGTGGTACTGTTCCAATTGCTATTGGTCAGGAACCTGACAGTTTCAACATCTACGTAACAAACTCAGCTTACGCTGCAGCAATCAACTCTGAGCTATGGTCATCACTCTACAAATATAATCCAGACCTAGAGCCATGGCCGGATCTTGCTGAGAGTATGCTAACAGAAACCCATAGTGATAATCCAAGCATTCCTGAAGGGAATACACGATTTACTATCGATATCATAAGAAATGCAACATGGAGTGACGGAGAACCGGTTACAGCAGAGGATGTTGCATTTACATTCGTCTATGGATTAGAAACTGGCAACTACACTGATATGCATGATAGAGACCTGAGTGATCTCGAGGCCCTATATTGTCCAGCACCATATCGTGTTGTCTTTGAATTTAAAACAGAATCATTTTGGCACTTCGGTAGATTTGCTTATGAGTATATAATTCCACAACACATTTTCAACGATGTTACAGGAATTGGTTATGACAGATGGAACACCTGGAACCCAGTGTTTGATCCCGCGGAACCTAACGTGAACTGTGGTCCTTTCATCGTCACTGACATAGAAGCAGGAGAATACTACAAAATAGAAAGGAATCCCCTTTTCCACTATGCTGCAGACCCAAATGCTCCGATAATAGAACCCACTTCCACTACAACATCAAGTTCTACCACGACTTCACTTACAAACCAGTCGACAATACCGGAAATGAACGGGTCACTAGTATTCAGCATCACACTGATTTCAGGTGCAGGAATTGTAATTGTATTCTGCTTAGTAATTATAATGAAGGAGAGGCGGGCGCTGAATGATATTTGAGAACAGAAGATTAAAGGTTCAAAAGAAAGCAATCTTTACAATTTTTGTTTTGCTTCTGGTTTTTCTAACAAGTCCCAACAATGTACAAGGACTTGAATCAACTCTATCCAATCTCTCAACAGGACCCTACGTTGATGAGGTCATCTTCAAGGTCATCGAAAACCAAGACCAGCGTGTTCTAGCTTTGCTGGAAGGAGAGATTGAGATGGATACTAACTTTTTCGACCCTGTACATCTTTCCACTCTGGATGCAGATCCAAATATCGATGTCTATACTGCATTGAGAAATGGGTATGGTCATATTACAATAAACTGTGAAAAATATCCGCTCAACATCAGTGGTTTGAGAAGAGCTTTTGCCTTTGCGTTTAACAAGACAAGAGTTACTGAAGAAATACTGGATGGATTCGGTATTGAACACGACTCACTGGTGCCCCGACCAAATGGTTGGTGTGTTGAAGACCAGTTTGATTATCATTATTATGCAGCACAACCAGATATTGGTAACCAGATATTAGATGCCCTGAATTTCACAATCGATGCAGGAACAGGATTCAGATTAGCGCCTGATGGCACTCCATTTGAGATTGCTATCAAATACGCAGCCTCATCACCAGAGATTGCTGGGGGTACAGCCCAGATTGCTGTTGATGCACTGCGTAGTCTTGGAGTAAAAGCAGAAACCCTTGCTTCAACCTTCGAAGAGTATGGCTATGGTCCATTGTGGGACTTTGACATGGTCTTCTATGCCGTAAACTTCCACACCAATGATGTCGACTGGCTTGCATATGAGTACTGGTCTGAGTACGCAGATGAACCATATCAAAACCCAACCAACTTCAGAAACGCAACCTATGACAACTGCATAGATCAGCTCCTCTACAGTACAACCTATGAGGAAGTCTTTGAAGCAGCTTCCGAGATGCAAAAGATTCTACACTATAACGTCCCGAGACTTGTAGTATATGTCGATACCTACATGCAAGGGTACAGAAACGACCAGTTCACTGGTCATGTTGAAGACGTCGGTAGAAACATCGCAGGTTCATGGACTATGAGAAAGATTCACAAACTCGATGGCACATTTGGTGGTTCTATCCCAGTTGCTATTGGTCGGATTCCCGATAGCTTCAATTTCTTCGTCACAAACTCCGTCGACTCTGCATCAATCTTATCAGAGCTTTGGCCATCACTCTACAAATGGGGTCCAGACCTTAAGCCTTGGCAGGATATTGCAGAGAACGTGTTAACAGAAGTTCATACCGATAATCCAGAAGTACCAGACGGGCATACTAGATTCACTATCGATATAGTTCACAATGCCACATGGACTGATGGAACACCAATCACTGGCACAGATGTCGTATACAGTATCATATATTCATTTGAAAGTGCAATTTATGGTAACCCAGCCGGTTCTGATATTGGTGATTTATTTGCAGCCTATACACGCTCCACATTTACTGTAATAATCGAGTTCAGTACAGAATCCTATTGGCACTTCAGTAATTTCGCATTTGACTACATTATTCCATACCATATTTTCAACGATGTTACAGGAATTGGTTATGACAGATGGAACACCTGGAACCCAGTGTTTGATCCCGCGGAACCTAACGTGAACTGTGGTCCATTTACTTTCACAGACTATGAAGCAGGAGAATACTACAAAATAGAAAGGAATCCCCTTTTCCACTATGCTGCAGACCCAAATGCTCCGATAATAGAACCCACTTCTAATACAACAGGACATACAAACCAGTCTATAGTACAGGAAATGAATTGGTCATTAGTATTCGGCTTTACAATTGGCTCAGGCTCCACTATAGTCATTTTCTACAGCCTAGTAATGATCAATAAAAGTCGCAGAAACGTTGAGAGCAATTGATATTCGAGTACTAGAAGATCTTCGGCTCGTGCCATTCACCCCACAGATTACGCCAGACTTCTAATTTCTTTCCAACAGTTGCATATGCTTTGACTGCATCAACAATATGAGGTATGACATTCTCGCTACTTTCTGAGGCTTTTGGAAAACCAGCAAGTGTTGCTTCAACTTTAAAGCTGTCACGCTCCTTTCGGACCTTCGGTGTTCGTTCAACCTCTGGGTCAATCTTGAAAACTGGATTTGTCCGTCTTGGTCTTTTTGCAGTTGCTGTGCTTTTCGGTAGAAGGCGAGGCTCCGTTCCATAACAAGGTACATTTCGATTTTTCGAATCCTAATGTGAGATTCCAAGAGGTTAAATGAGCATTTTCACACTATTAGTCTTGGATTGGAGGTTTAGGTGAACTGATTTGAGGAGATCCGTTCGTACTGCGACTCTGCTGGTAATAACAGCTCTAGTGGTGGTTTCATTTAGTGGAGTTACTGAAGCTAGTGATTATTATGAATCAGATTCTCTTGTTACAGGACCGTATGTTGATTGTATAGAATTTCTTTATATTGGTAACCAAAATCAGATAGTTCGCGCTTTGCAGGCAGGGAGTATACAGATGGCGTCGAATTACTTCATTCCATCTTACCTTCCAGCATTAGAAGAAGATCCAGATATCGAATTATATAACTCAACTCGGAATGGTTATGGTCATATTTCAATAAACTGTGCCAAGTATCCTCTGAACATTAGTGGTTTCCGTAGAGCTTTTGCCTATGCATTCGACAAACAATTGCTAAGAGTAAATATTATGGATGGGTTTTCACAGGACCATGATTCGTTAGTCCCATATTGTAATCAATGGTGTATTGAGGATGATCTTCCATGGCATTATTACACTGCCCAACCAGACGTAGGAAATTCAATACTTGATGAACTTGGGTTCGAGATAGATGGTGTAACTGGATATCGGAATGCACCAAATGGCACACCATTTGACATTGCAATAGAAAGCTGGAGTTATGGTGGTGGCATATCACAAATTGGAGTAGATGCACTAAGTGCCTTAGGCGTGAATGCAACCACTAAATTTTCAGACTACATCGAATTAAGAGATCGCTTTGGTACGCATGGTGACTATGATATGATCGTCTCTAGTACTCAGTTCGACACGTTCGATATTCAATGGTTAGCAGATGAATACGGGTCAATGAATGCAAATATTGATTACAAAAATCCAACAAACTTCAGAAACGAATCCTTTGATGCATGGATAGACCGACTACGATATAGTACAACACGAGAAGATATTCAAGAAGCTGCTGCTGCGATGCAACTAATCCTTCACGAAAATGTTCCAAGGCTTGTTGTGTATCAGCATATCTACAGGACAGCATACAGAGTTAGCGAATTCGCAGGTCATGTCGGTAGCAAGGTTTCAAGTATTACAAATCAATGGACATTTCGAAATATACACCCACAATCTGCAGACTTTGGCGGCACTGTATCAGTTGCACTGTATAATGATATAGTAAGTTTCAACCATTTCACACCAGACTATATGTCCGATGTCTATTTTCATTATAGGAGAGATGATGATGTCATAGTCCTTGACTTGATTTATTCATCGCTTTTCGATAGGGGACCAGATATGAAGCCAGTCCCAGATTTGGTAGTAAGCATGTATGAAGAAACTCATAGTGATAATCCGAATGTCGCAAAGAATCGAATAAGGTTTACAATGGATATTGTACAAAATGCAACATGGTCTGATGGTGTTCCTCTCACTGCAGATGATATAGTGTTCACATTCCTCTACATGATGGAGAATGGAGTAGCTCATACACCTTTCAATTTGGACTGGTCATATAGTGAAATCAATAGTCTTTGGTCTCCAACACCTTACAGAGTGGTCATAGAATTTTCCACGGAGTCCTATTGGCACTTCGAGAAATTTGCCTATGAATACATTCTTCCAATGCACATCATGACAAATGAAGAATTGATGGAAGGTTCAGATTACCTTTCATGGAATCCTGGAATTAACGCATCACAACCACTCGTTACAAGTGGACCATTCCTTCTATCTGATTTCAGCCTAGATTACTACAACGATGTTAATGCTTGCGAATTCTCCTATAATCCAGCATTCTACTTTGCCCCTGAACGTCCCTCTACTGAAACAACTACTACAACAACTACAACTACAACTATAACATTAACGACAACAAACGCAACGAATAATCAAAGCATGAATTTGCCCCTTATCTTCATCACAGCTTCGATTTCATGTTCAGGAACTGTTATTGTATTTTACGTAGTAGTTAAGTTTCAGAACCGTAAGAGCTAATGCGAATTTGTTATTCAAGTACTAGAATATCTTCGGCTCGTCCCATTCGCCCCATAAATTACGCCAGACTTCGAATATCTCTCCAATAGTAGCATAGGCTTTGACTGCGTCAACAATATGAGGCATAACATTCTCGTCACTCTCAGATGCCTTCAGGAGACCCGCTAGTGCTGCTTCAACCTTGGTGTTATCTCGCTCTTTCCGTATCTTCTGAGTTCGTTCAACCTGACGTCGTTCTACCTCTGGGTCAATCTTGAGAACTGGAATTGTAATCTTTTCACCTTCAAGAACGTAATCATTGACACCAACGATTGTACGCTCACCAGACTCAATCTCTTTTTGATAACGATAAGACGCCTCTGATATCTCACGCTGGAAGAAGCCTTTCTCGATTGCCTCGACTACTCCACCCATAGCATCAACTTTGTCAAAGTACTTGTAGGCTTCTGCTTCCATATCATTCGTCAGAGCCTCTACATAGTAAGAACCAGCTAATGGATCAATTGTGTTTGCCGCTCCACTCTCCTGAGCAAGTACTTGCTGGGTTCTCAGAGCAACTCGAACTGCATCCTCGGTGGGTAGGCATAGAGCCTCATCCATTGAATTTGTGTGCAATGACTGAGTACCTCCAAGTACTGCAGCTAGAGCCTGATATGCAGTTCTCACAACATTCACCGTTGGTTGCTGAGCTGTGAGTGAGCATCCTGCAGTCTGAGTATGGAAGCGCATCCAGAGAGACCTCTCTTTCTTTGCACCAAAGGTCTCTTTCATCTCTCGCGCCCAGATACGTCGAGCCGCACGATACTTGGCCACCTCTTCGAATATGTCGTTGTGGGCATTGAAGAAGAATGACAGTCTAGGAGCAAATGAATCAACATCTAGACCTTGTTTCATTCCAACCCTTACATATTCCATTCCATTGATGAGTGTAAAGGCTAGTTCCTGCGAAGCCGTCGACCCAGCTTCCCGTATGTGATAGCCCGAGATCGAAATTGTGTTCCATCTCGGAATCTTCTTCGTTGCATATTCCATGATGTCACCGGTGATACGTAGAGATGGAGCAGGGGCAAGAATCCATGACTTCTGAGCCATGTACTCTTTTAGCAGATCATTTTGGATTGTTCCTCCAATCTTGTCGGCGGACACTCCCTGCTTCTGTGCAGCGACCATGTACATCGCCAACAAAATTCCGGCTGGAGCATTGATCGTCATTGAAGTTGTGACTTGATCTAGTGGAATTCCTGCGAAGAGAATCTCAATGTCCTTGAGACTGTCTATAGCAACACCGAGTTTCCCAACTTCACCCATGGCATAGGGATGGTCTGAGTCTCGTGCAAAGAGAGTAGGAAGATGAAAAGCAACACTGAGACCAGTCTGTCCATTGGCTAGTAGAAACTTGAACCGTTGATTTGTTTCCTCAGCAGAACCCATACCAGCGAACTGGCGCATTGTCCAGACACGACCACGGTACATACTTGGTTGAACTCCACGAGTATACGGATACTCACTTGGAAGACCAAGGTCATTCATGTAGTCGAATTTTGGAACATCAAGAGGTGTATAGATTGCCTTGATTGGTCGACTAGATGTGGTCACGAAATCCTTACGACGGTCAGGATGTTTCTTCTGGTGTGAACCTAGGGTTTCTTTCTCCCATGAATCATGGGCTTTCTGAATTTTGTCCAAGTTCTTCTCTGCACCCATTCGGAGCTCCTCCGTGGTGAAACAAGTCTTCGAGCAGTGTATCAATTATTAACTGTTCGTTTCGAGTCCTAGAACTCAAAGCCTCTCCGAGCAGTAATCTTTCTTGTCGAATAGTAATGTTTGACCTCTCTCATTTCAGTAACAAGATCTGCAGCATCAAGTATCTCCTGCTTTGCATACCTTCCAGTCATAATGAGTTCTACATCTGAAGGTTTGATGTCCAAAAGTGCCAACTGGTCTTCAAGCGAGAACAGATTCCACTCTACAGCAACGTTGATTTCATCGAGGATTAGAACATCACAGGTATGATTCTGGAGCGCATCCTGTGCCATCTTGAGACCATCTTGTGCCATCTTGATATCGATCGGGTCAGGATTTTCCTTATCCACAAAGGTTTCTCGACCAACTGGTTCGATAGTGAAATTAGGAATCTGGTCCACTGAACGAAACTCGCCATAGTTGATATCATCACCATCGACACGCTTCGCAACCTTTGCCTTCATGAAAGAGATAACTAATACTTCAAGACCATGCCCTGCAGCGCGAAGTCCTGCACCCAAGGCACAGGTTGTTTTTCCTTTTCCATTTCCTGTGTATATCTGTATAAGACCAGGTGAAGTTTTGTCAGACATTTGAAAACCTCTGTGTCTTTGATAACCTCTCCAACAGAAAGCTCCACTACAGGCTCCTTACTTCTGTCTTTCGTTATAGATTTGAAACTAGCAGATTAGATAGCTCACATGAGTTTGTATAGAGAATGTGCAATTTCTCCAACAACAGCCACTGCACGCAGAGTACTCTCTGAAACTTGTGATGCGACTACGATTGTCAGTGAATTTACTCTAAACATCTGAAGCTTGTAGTCACCAGAATTGACACTGGTTGGGGCGATATCCATTACTGGATTAATAATTCCTTGAGAAATCTCTACTTCAATTCTAAATAGATGGGTATCAGGGATATTTCCTTGAATCATCTTTCCACCAGGGTTAAAGACTCCAACAAAGGCAATCTCTGGTTTCATCAGAGCTTTGTCAATCTGTTTCTCAATCTTCTTCAGCAATTTCTTACTCGGAGGTCCAAGATTAACCGAGATATACTGATCAATCAAGTCATCAATATCAACAATCTCAGACATGCTTCCACTCCACGACTTAATCATCTCACCAAACCGTAGAGAGATACTTCGACCCATTGAGAGCATCACCTTCTTCAGGTCAGCTGCGTTTTCGGATTTATCTGAAAGAGAAACAAGAACAAATGAATGAAAGAACGCATAAGCCCAGACAGATTCTTCATGTTCAAGAGTGTAGACTCGCTCTGAAGAAGTGCTTGAACGTGAGTGGAAAAGTGCTACACTGTTTCGAACATACAAAGGGAGTGATTTCAGGTCGACTATATTCTCTTCCTCAAAAGATCTACCGTAAAGAGGATCACCATCACTCTTCAAAATGTACAGATAGCGTATCATATTGGCTCTCGACCAGTAATAGTGAACGCTTTTCTCAAGACATAAGAGTTACTGGTGGATAATGTAGCGCGCTTGAAAAGCAGATGACAGTAGACTTTAAACTGTGTAAGTACACATCTCCGAGAGGTTGGCAAGGATGTCAGAAGAAGACAAAGCACCCGAAGCACCAAAGAAGAAAAAGAGGAAGAGAGAACTTCAGAAGCGTACACGCTATGACATCTATGCCGAATTACTTCGTGTCATCTACATCTGGGGTTATTGTCCACTGACTCGAGCAGCCAGGTCAACCAATATGCCAGTTGATCGAGCAAAGGAGTCCATTGGAGAACTCTGTAAACGAGGTCTCTTAGAAGAAGATGATGACGAAGGCATGCGAGTCTATAAAGTTACAACGAGGGGTCATCAATACCTAGAATTGTACAAGAGAATGGCAGGTTTAGTTGGAATCCCAATTCCAAAACCAATTATTGGAATGTAGAAAAACCGAATAAGCTAGTAACAATTTGTGACTTCATGTTGTGACTTTGGTATATATACTAAATCTGTGGAGTATATCTTAGAAAATATAATTGGTGAAGGCCAAAATGGCAGAAAAATTAGAATACAAAAATGAAAGCGTTGTCGAACTCGGTTCTACCGAGGGTGATGTCGAAATTCGCAATTGCGGAGAGCTTGAGCCTCAACAGGGTGATGAGATATTAATCTTAGGAACTCTGACAGTTTATGGTGATCTCGATATCGAAGGATCACTTCAGTGTGAGAGCCTAGTATTGAAGACTAGGGATCAAGTTACAGTCAGAGGGAATCTCATCGCAAGAAGTTCTGTTGATGCACGAAAAGGATCACTAAAAGTAGAAGAAGATCTTGAGTCTCGTACCGTTGAGGTTGGGTCTTCTCTTCGTGTTGGTGGAAATCTCAAATGTGTGTCCGCGAAAGCAGGAGCCTCAATCAAAGTTGTAGGTAATGCTGAAGCGCAGAGACTCACCGGCGGTGCATCAGTCAAAATTGAAGGAGACTGCAAGGTCGAAAGAATTGCTGGTGGCGGCTCTGTAGTTGTATACGGCACAATCGAAGCTGAAGAATTTGATGCAGGTGGAGCAGGTAAGGTTGTAAAAGGCATCATCAAGAAAGTTTCAGTTGGTGGATCATTCAAGGCTGTAGAATCTATTGAAATTGATGAACTAGATGTTGGGGGTTCAGCAAAAGTTGGCGCAGGCTCAAAAGTGGGCAACATCGATATTGGTGGTACGTTCAAATCTGAGGGAAACCTAGAGTTTGGTGATATTGATGTAGGTGGAGCCGTCAAATTAGGTGGTACTGCACGAGGAGATTCAATCGATGTCGGTGGTACAGTAAAGACCGAGGGTGATTTATTCCTAACCGGTGGACTAAACGTCGGTGGTACTGTTAAGGTTGATGGAAATCTAAACTGTGAAGATAAGATCAAAGTTGGTGGTACTGTCAGAGTAGAAGGTAGAATCAATACATTCCGAATCATTGTCGGTGGTGAAATCGATGCAGAATACACAAAAGCCACGGATGGTGTGAGGATTGGAAAGCGTGCAGAAATCAGAGGACCTGTCGAATCCAAAGAAATTCTCATTCGGGAACGCGCAAGAACAGATTCACTCTACGGTGATGACATTCGAATCGAAGAACGCTCACGAGTAGGCAGTCTCTATGGCCGCAAAATCTACATTGAACGTGATGTTATTGTAGAAGGTAAGACACTCTACACAGAGAGCCTCGAATCAGAGAATGGTGTAGAATTCGGAGAAGAACCAAAGAAGGTAGATAAATTACCTCCTCCGGAAGAACTTGAGTAGATTACTAAAATGTAGCCTTCACCCAATTTATTGTTTAGAGCAGGGGGTTCAATCCCCTCTCACTACTTTTCTTTGCTCTTTTTGAGAATCAATATACGACGACCACTCTCTAACGAGTAGGATTGTCCATCAAATCCCCCAAGCTCATCCACGACCACAAATCCAGAGAAACTGATGAGGTGGTCAACGTCTTTATTGTAGAGGAGAGCTGCAGATGACACAACTTCCACTTCTTCAATAATATTCTGTTCAGAGTCACGTACTATGTATTGTAATTTCACGGTCATAATCTGGTTCTGCATGTTTGAACGAATCTCACCATGACGTTCAACCGTTGTACCATCGTCCAGTGATACGGGATTTTCCTTGAATTCAGCATGTTCGTATTGCATCTCACCGGGATAGAAATCAAGTATGAAGACCCCACTATCAGTAAGATGATTGCGGATACACTGAAGCGTGGATAGCTGTTCTTCAGTTGTAATTGCATGTACAAATGAGTTGGGAATAAGTACTAACTCGAATTTTCGTTCAAGATTGAAATTCGTCATGTCACCTTCAACGAGTGTCACTTTGTTTGCAATAACTGGACTAGCATGCTTCAGTTTCTGCTTTGCTACCTCAAGCATGGACTGAGAACTCTCGAGAGCTACAACCTCATGTCCATCTATTGCTAGGGCAAATGTGATTCTTCCAGTACCCGCAGCAATGTCCAAGATTGGAGACCCAATTTTCTTTGCATATTTTAAGAAGAAGGGAATATCAGAATTATCTGCAAAGAGATCATAAAAACGACCTACTCCCTCGTAACCAGACCTTGCCTTTCCGTTCTGGTCACCTTTCTCTTCTTTCATCCTAGAACGCACTTACAATAGTAGTACTCCATTCCTATTAATCATTAGTCATCCATTTCACCTAAGCAAGAATGGATTATCTTAAGCATAGATTGGCAGGATGAAAGGCTTTATCAATTTAGATTCAGGGACTCGCCCAGAAGCTCTTAGTCATCATAAAGTAGTTGATTAGATAATGGCAGTTGGCAAGAAGACGCTCAAAGAGTTATTCTCAAGAACTCTGAAAATAAGACTGTTCGAAGAGAAAGTCTGGGATTTGTTTGGAGAAAATATTGTCCCTGGAACACTACATCTGTATCTTGGACAGGAAGCAGTAGCAGCTGGTGTAACTACTGCACTCAAGAAATCAGACTGGATCCAAAGCTCTCACAGAGGACATGGGCATGTTGTTGCAAAGGGTGCAGACATGAATGCAGCCTTAGCAGAATTGCTGGGTAAGAAGACAGGTTCCTGTAAGGGAAAGGGAGGCTCAATGCACATCACTCAGCTAGATGTAGGCGTTTTAGGAGCAACTGGTGTTGTCGCATCAGGACTTCCAATTGCTGTTGGCGCAGCACTCTCGTGTCAGATGAGAAAGACAGACGACGTGGTGGTCTGCTTCTTCGGAGACGGAGCTTCAAACAATGGAACTTTTGGTGAATCATTGAATATGTCTGCAATCTGGAAGTTACCTTTAGTCTGGATTGTGGAGAATAATTTTTACGCCATGGGAACTCCGATAACAATGACCTGTCCCAGTTCAACTGTTGCACAGAGAGCTGAGGCATACTGTATTCCAAGTAAGGTGGTTGATGGGAATAACGCTGTCGAAGTGTATGAGGCAACCATTGAAGCCGTAAAGAGAGCCAGAGAGGGTGGCGGTCCAACTCTAATCGAATGTCAGACGTATAGAATGAAAGGACACTCTAGATTCGATCCTGCCAAGTACCGACCAAAAGAGGAAGTTGATTATTGGCTCAGCGAAGAGAAAGATGCGGTAAATGTCATTCAGAAGATTGCCATCGAGCAGGGTGCAATCACTGAGAAAGATGCTGATAAGATAAGAGAAAAACTACAGAAAGCTGTAGACAAGGCGGGAGAGTTTGCGAAAAATTCTGATTTTCCAGAGCCAGAAGAAGCCTTGGATGATGTCTATGCGGAGGCAATCTAAATGGCGGAGATTACATACAGAGAGGCACTCAAACAGGGACTCCGTGAAGAGATGCTCCGTGACGAGCGTGTATTCTTACTAGGTGAAGATATTGGATTGAACTGGGGCGGAGCTTTCAAGGTCACCAAGGACCTAGCAGAAGAGTTTGGTGAAGACCGAGTTCGTGATACTCCCATCTCAGAAAATACAATTGCAGGGGCTGCAGTAGGTGCAGCTATCACAGGGATGGTACCTGTGGCAGAGATTATGTTCGGAGACCTGATTACCCTAGCAATGGACCAAGTATGCAATCAAGCTGCAAAGATGCGCTATATGTTCGGCGGACAAACCTCTGTACCCTTAGTAATCAGGACCGTCTTTGGTGGAGGAAAGAATTTAGCGTCACATCACTCACAGAGCTTGGAGTCATGGTTCATGCATACTCCAGGTCTTAAGGTTGCAGTGCCCGCCTTTGCTTCAGATGTGAAAGGGCTAATTAAAACAGCAATAAGAGACCCTGACCCAGTTCTCTTTGCAGAACACAAGCTGGTTTATGATAGAAAAGAAGAAGTTCCAGATGATGAGTATCTGATTCCGTTTGGTCAAGCTAAGATTCGTCGAGAGGGAGCAGATGTTACACTTTGGGGTACATTTCTCATGGTGCACAAAGCACTTGAGGTAGCTGAAGAACTCCAGAAGGAAGGAATCAGTGTTGAAGTGATTGACCCGAGAACACTTGTTCCTCTTGATACGAAGACTCTCATCGAGTCGGTCAAAAAGACTGGAAGACTGGTACTTGTGACTGAAGAAACAAAGACCGGAGCAACAACTGCAGAAGTTGCTGCTATTGTTCAAGAAGAAGCATTTGACTGGTTAGATGCGCCAATAAAGAGAGTGAATGCACCGGACACACCAGTACCATTCAGTCCGCCACTTGAACAGTACTTCATTCCCGACAACAAGAGAATCGCACAGGCAGTTCGAGATATTGTATAGGTGATAATTATGGTTACGACCATGATCATGCAGCGAATGAGTGTCGCTATGGAATATGGAGTGATACTCAAATGGCTCAAGAAAGAGGGAGATAAAGTCAAGAAAGGAGACCTTGTTGTAGAGATTTTTGGAGAGAAGAACGAGTTCGAACTCGAAGCACCAGGGGACGGTGTCATCCTGAAGATTCTATGTGATGTCAATGATGAGATACCAATCAGTGAACCTATCGCATTCATTGGAAAAGAGGGTGAAAAGATTCCAGATGTCAGACCAAGAAAACTGAACGCGGCTACCTCAACTTCACCATCAACGACATCGGTAGCACCCAGTACTAAGACTGCAGTTACTCAAACAGCTCCACCAAGTACTGAAACACGATTACCTGGTGGAAAAATCAAAGCATCACCTAGAGCTAAAAAGAAAGCAAAGGAATTAGGAGTGGACCTATCCGTAGTGGTTGGTACTGGTCCAGAAGGCCGAATCGTTGAGAAGGATGTCATTAGTGCAAAGGCTGCAACACCTCAAATTGATCTTTCTGATGACCGGAAAGTAAGCAAAGTAGAAACCATGACTCCACTAAGAAGAACAATTGCGAGAAGAATGACTCAGAGCGCTTTGAATCCTCATATCACCATGATAACAGAGATTGATATGACTGAGGCAATCACTCTCAGAAAGGAACTCAATCTTCGCGTAGAGAAAGCTCATGGAATACGGGTTTCATTTAATGACATAATTGTAAAGGCTGTAGCAGATACTTTGGAACTCTTTCCGAAATTCAATGCTACTCTAGCCGGTAATGATCTTCACGTGTTCGATGATGTGAATATTGGTGTAGCAATGGCTACTGATGATGGTTTGATAGTTGTTACAATCAGAGAAGCTAACAAGAAATCAATCACCGATATTGCTATCGAAACTAAGGAGAAGGGTAAGAGGGCTAAGAAGAACAAACTTACTTCTGAAGAGATGACTGGGAGCACATTTACTGTGTCCAATCTAGGACCGTTCAAAGTAGATTTGTTCATCCCCGTGATCAATCCCCCAGAAACTGCAATATTGGCTCTTGGGCAGATTAAGAAGAAACCGGTTGTAGTTGACGATAAGATTGTAGTTAGGTCTATGATGATGGCTTCTTGCGCAGTAGACCATAGGATTCTAGATGGTGCACCTGCGGGTCAATTTCTTGCAGCTTTGAAGGAAACTCTAGAGAATCCCTACATGATGAAGATGTAAAGCTCTGCAAAGCATTATGAGCTTTCAGAAATATATCTCAAATGAAAAGAGATGATTAACTCAAGACAGTGTCCAAAATGTGGTGGTACGCAGATAGCGGGACCACACAGAATTTTCGGTCAACATCATGTTAGAATAGACTTACCGGGAATGTCAACAGCTACACTTGAAGCATTAACCTGTGCTGATTGTGGGTATACTGAGTTGTATAGCGATAGAATGGGATTGAGTAATATTAAGAGATCTGGAAGATTTCTCCAAGGTCGTCAATCAGATTCCCCTCGTTCGTGTGCGTTTTGTGGAACTAAGGTTCGTACAGATGCAACATACTGTCCAGAGTGTGGAAATAGCATCTAATTGAAATATTCAATAATTAGGTGTTTTCGTCAATTTGAATCAGGTGGACCTTAAATTGTAGAACCAAGACAATATCATGCACGTACAAACGTGCCAAACCTCGATTACGACATCTGCTCCGCCTCAATTGTTGCTCTGAGGCTTTCCAGCCGGTGGTGAGCAACTTACTTTGGCCATCGGCTCTACAACAGATTAATCAGATACAGAAAGTATCACTATCTTATGTCATGGCGCTTATTGAACAATCAAGGTTCTGATGTTTTTCACAACCTAGCTGTTGATGAAGCGCTTGCGAAAACGTACCAACAATCTGAAAATACACTCAATACTCTGCGATTTTGGGAGTCTGACAAGGCAGTTGTTATTGGAAGATTTCAATGCGTACACAAGGAAGTGAATCTAGAATTCTGTAAGGAGAATAGTATATCGATTGCACGAAGATTCACGGGAGGCGGCGCAGTTTTTCATGATTTAGGAAATCTGAATTATGCGATTCGTCTGCACCAATACCACGACTATGTACCTAGAGGTCTCAAAGAACTCTATGAAACATTCATTGGAGCAATTTCAGATAGTCTGAACTCTATTAATATCCCAGCGAGTTTTGATCCGGTAGGGTCCTGTATAAGAATTGGAAAAAAGAAAATCGCTGGAACTGCGGGGTGGATTAAACAGGGTATTTCATTTATCCATGGAACGCTCCTTATTGATGCGGATCTTGAGATGCTTCAAGAAAGTCTGAATCCTCCAGAGGGGCAACCAGTTTTTCTCCGAGATAAGACTAGAATTAGATGCATGAAGAGTAAGAGAGACACTGTTACAAATATTGCACATGAAGTAGAAGATTGTCCCACACGGGATGAAATTTGTAGTGCAATTATTGAAACGTTAGCTGAATTGGCAGGAGCCTCAATTGATGAAGGAAGACTAACACAAGAGGAGGTCGACACTTCACAGACTTTATATCAATCACACTATAAACAGGCATCATGGAACATGGGAATTCTAGCCCATGAATAATTAGTAGAGGCACATAACGATGACCGACGACGTTGAAAAGACCCTGAAGAGTTTCATGAAACACTTTGGTGCATTGAACAGAGACATTCCTGATGCAAGGAATGCATATACAGATTTACAGAAGACTGTGCACAAAGATGGAGCTCTACCTGCAAAATTCAAGGAGATGATTTGCATTGTAGCGGCCATCCTTTCACCCTGTGAAGAATGCATGGTCTACCACACAAAACAGGCAATATCACTAGGTGCCACACGTGAAGAGATTATGGAAGCCTGTTCCGTGGCTATTGTAATGGGCGGCGGACCTGCTATTTCACATATTGCAGTAGTACAGGACTGCCTTGATGCGTGGGCCCCAAGATAGTAAGCTCAATCAAATTCAGTGAATAGCACTTTGATTGCTTTCTGGCTCTCCATCAACTCGAATCCTTTCTCCCATTCAGCCAGTGAGATCCTATGAGTGATTAGTGGGGCAACATCAATCTTCTTTGAAGCCATTAGACGAAGTGTTGTCACCCATGAAGAAGGAAGAGTACCCCAAGTACCTGACATTGTTAGCTCCTTTATTGCCATGATGTCAAGATCAATATCTAGAGATTGACCTCGTATACCGAGAAGAGTTACATGACCAGCTACCTTGACGAAATCTAATGCCTGATTACACGCAATGCAAGCCCCAGAAGCCTCGATAACAACATCAGCACCACGCCCATCACTCTCATTCATTACCGTTTTGACTGGATCAGAGTCTACTTGAACATCAATTGTCATATCAACTCCAATCTTCTTTGCAATATCGAAACGCCACTGGTCTGCTGACACCCCAGTCAAAATCACTTTACCAGCTCCCATGGATTTTGCAACTTGAGCGGCTAGAAGTCCCATCGTTCCAGGACCTTGAACAACAACAACATCTCCGGGGATGATAGGAGATTTTTCAATAACAGAGTGAACAACGCATGCGGTAGGTTCAGCTAGTGCGGCTTCCTCCATTGATACACCCTGTGGAATTTTATGAATGATGTATTCTGGCGCAGTGAGAAATTTCGCAAAGCCACCATTAGCAAGGGATGTACCTAGGATCTTCTTTCCCTCAGCAGTGCATCTGTTCATGTGTCCTGTTTTACATTGGTAACAGATACCACAGTATTGAGTAGCTGGGGATACAACTAGATCACCGACAGCAACCTGTGACACATCAGGTCCAATTTCCACAACTTTTCCAGAGTATTCATGCCCGAGTACAACTGGTGGTGTATAGAATGCTTGGTCATGCTTGATATGGATATCAGTACCACAGATTCCAGCTGCAGCAACCTCAATCAATACTTCATCCTTCTTAGGACGAGGTTCATCAATTTCTTTCAGTTCTAGATTGCCTGGGCCTCGTGCGGTCTTCATAAGTCCTCTCAATTATTATGACCTCAAGTGAGCTGTAGAAAAAGTCCTATAGAATCTTATGGATGTATCTGAAAATTACAATTAACGTTCGAGAGAATTGAAGAATTGGTCTGGTTCACTTCCTTCATCAAGTGACCTGACTCTGAAACCAGTACCTTTCTCCCCACGAAGTTTACTAGCTGTTTGTGCACCTACAAAGCGTTTTCTAGCTGGAGCCTCTTTGCCTAACCAGAGAAAGACATTCTTCCCTTCATCATCGATTACACAAAGCACACTATCTGAGGTCATACTGTTCCTGTTGATGCATACCTCGATAGAAGTTCCATCATCCTGCATTTCTAAAGCATTGACCATTTAGGTTTCCTCAAGTCAGGTAGGTGACACCTCAACAGTTGGTTGCCTGTTGAATCCCCCACAAAATAGCTAGTGAAATACTTTACTCACGAATGTGTATATACTATCCTAGCATGTTTTCACAGGTGAATATAACTAAGAGTGTAGGTATTACCGAGTCAATACGTTGGAAATGTTCAAACTCGTTCAAACTTGGCTCGTAGGGTTCCCCCGCAATAGTTGCATTTGGCCTCAAGAGGTCCTGTCCAATCTATGCCTTCTTGACTTATTGCCGCACCACAGGAGGGACATTTCTGAGGAAGTCTTACTGTAGTCATTTCGGAACCATCGGACCTGGTTTTTCCACGATGTCGGTCCGGAATTACGAATGGTGGAGCTTCCATCGTGAAACCTCTGGCAACTCCTCTTGCAATACCTGCGCCCCCACGACATACTGTCACTGTAACGCCAATAAAGATTACAATGAAAATAATGAAGATTATGAAAAACATGGTCATGAAGTTATCAAAGATACCAGTGAAGAAATCAAATGGGTCCATCATATCAAATTGCAACCTATCATCGCCTCAATTAGTATTTTCAAGCCCACGCCTTATTATCCTTTTTACCAATCTATGAATCAGGATATTAAATCTACCTAGCTACTTCCATTCCAGCTCTTAGTGAGAATGCAGTTCTGATGAATCTTAGACTGATTGCAAGCATACCAAGTCCGAAGACAATTCCAAAAATCGTTGGAAATATCACGTCAGACGCAGTAAGGCCTAAGTATACCAGAAGCAGGCCGATTCCACCACCGATTACAAGATGAAGCAATCCACTTAGTAACGTCATTGCTCTGAACGCCATCTTTCTTGGAAACTCTAGATAGACTATCCTTCCTGAGGCGCCATCTACAAGAGCATCATAGTTTCTGATCTTGTAACAGTATTTGATATGCCAGATTGGAAGGCTTACCAGGAAAACTGCAGGGGTCTTCATCTTTTCATCCATCTTTGTGATCGAATCAACTTCTTTCAGGGCTTCATTTCGCAAGATATCTGACATCATTTTCTTTGCTTTTTGTAAGGCTACTTTTTGTTCCATCTGAACAGGCTTTGTAGTTCCTCGCACTTCTAGAATCTGGTCCTTGTCAAAGAATTCCTTTCGCTTTGTCGGAATAATGTATTCCTTCAGGGAACGGGGTGTATCAAGATTTGCTGGGATGAAAATATCTTGTTCCATATCGAGCTTTCCGGTTTCAGTGATCTTATGCCACTTTAGCGTCCTCTGATAATCCCTGCCTTTGAAATCAGGTTTTTTCTGAACACCTGTGTAGTTAGCTTTAGCTTCTACTTCAACAACCCAGAAAGGCCAGAATACAAGTTTGCTCTCTACTACTTTGGACTGTTCAAGATTTTTGGGAGCTCCAAGCTGTTTCGTACCCCAACTATACATCTTGTCAGTTGCTAAATCTAAATCATATTGGAGGCGCATAAAGTAATTCTCTTTGAGAATTTCACCAGATTTTACGTTAACAGTCGTATTGCAATATCCACAGACGACTGTACTGCTCTGTTTAGGAATCTCTATCTGTCCATCACAGTTAGGGCAATTAATTTGAGTCAACTTACCGGTCCCCCATTTTCTTGAGTAAGCCACCTAAATTGAAGCCGTTTCCTCGTTCTTTGCCTTCCTCGTTTACTTGAACCTCATATTTCAGGGCACTTCCTAGGACAGCTATTGAACCAGCCCATAATGCACCTGCAACAATTACTACAAAAACAGGGATCATCCAAATTTCACCATCGTTCGACGAGTCGCCCTGTAAGAGGCCCCAGAGTAAGTATGGAAGTACTTGAAACAATAAACCAGACCCAATTAGTAATACCATGCTAGTTAACCATTTCTTGAGTCTGTATCGTTTCGTAACTGGAAGCTCTCCCATGAGGATTTTACTTGTTGCGCCAGATACTGCAACACGGAAAGTTCCTTTCTGATAAGAATAACGAACTAGCCAGTATGGAGCGTGAGTGTAAGTACTTGAGTCAGGGGTCAGATTCAATCTGTGGTCAAGTAATTTATCCACCTTCTCAAGTAACTCAATTCGTTCTCGGTCCATCCTGGACCTATGGGCTCTTATTGAAGCATCTGAATCATCTATCTCTGCATTCAGGACTGGTGCACTGTCAGTAAGGTCGATTTCGAAATTTTTAGCCTTACTGTCATCAAGTGTCTGAATGAATTCATCAATTCCGAAAGTGGCAGCATGCCTTCTCGCAATAACCCATTCTGTCAATTCTCCAGAGTCACGATTCTCGATTTTGTAATGCCTAGCGCTATCACCGCTTCCCTCTTTCTATGAGTGCACTTCTAGACTTTGAGTTATTCAAGTCACTGAACTTGCACTCTGTCTTTTTCTCTGCATCACCTCTTGAATTGCCATGAATGCCTCCTCTGTCCCATATCTAT
>JAUWOU010000237.1 GCA_030612005.1 Candidatus Thorarchaeota archaeon
AATATATAATAGCGATAATTGTGATGATGAATGGCATCGCTTAATTTCTTAATTGCGACTCTTGCGTCTTTCTTCGATTTGATTTTGTCCACATCAAAATTTGGTTTTGCATCTTGACTCATACCCCATGCTTCTCCGGTCTTTAGTATGCTAAACCTGCCTATAAACTACACAATCTATCAAATATTTTCCCTCTCTCGAGGTTTTTTTACCTCTACTGATATATGCTCGAAGATAGTTCATATATCTAAGCATCACTGTCACGCTTGAAGGTTTCAGCTGTGGATAAAGAAGTTAGAGTGTATAATTTTTGCCCTTGCTACAAAGATTTCGAAGGAGAGTTAATCTGTCTCAATGCAGACAATCTCATCGATGTTGAACATGCAATATTCGCTGCTGAAATTCTAAATCAAAACGCAACAATTGAATCGATAAAACAATTCGAAGTGGACGATGGAAAAACGTGCTATTCATCGATATACACTCATGATGGAGGATGCTATTGTTCTTCTCAAGGTTGGAGGATTCGAATTCATAATGAAGACATAACTACTGATATGCTGATGCAATCTATCAGACTTTATGCGCTCGGACCAACAGAGATTACTGTTGATTGTGCTTCTTGTATTTACGGAATTCTATTAGCACTCGTTCTAGCACAGGACCAAGCATCCATCAAACGATATCTGGATGAGTTTTCTCTAAAAGTAGCAATCAAATTTACAGAGTTAGAGCTTGATGAGATTACGGATGAAACACCATATTTTGAAACAGTACAAATCTATCTCGCGGAGCTCCTTGAAGATCAGTACTACTGGAAAGAAGTCCACGAGAAACTAGTTGAACAGAATGAATCTGAGGCCTTGATTAACTTCGTTGAAAAGCTGGAACTACTGGATAGATACCAATTCCTATTCTACAGCCAAGTGATGAACATCAGAAGCATACAAAATTCAAGAATTCTTATGAGAATGTTATCACATATTCTTCGTACATCAAAGAATATTCTTGATCTAAATGGCGAGATTCATACGCTGATTGCAACTGACTCAATTGGCGGATATGAGAAGGATAGTGCTCTGGTAGAGAAGATTGATGATTACATGGAAAGAAGTAGAACACTAGATCACTTCTTTGGGAATATTGCGGATATAATGAAAGGCAATATGTGATTTTTATCATTTTACATTTTTGTCCCTGTGAGGGTTAGATAAGGAAATTTCTGCTCTAGTCAAGCGGCGTCCCAAAATAGAACCTCTCCAAAATGCAACTTCATCGAAAGAGTGTCTTGAATCTTTGATTCGCTTGTTATTTATGTTTTATTTTTTCGCGATATCGTAGCACCAATACTTCAATCTAACTAGAGAGATCCTCCATTAGCTCAAGCATCCACGGTTCTATCTCTTTTACGTTCTTCCAAGTTTCTTCAAAGGGCGTAAGTACTAGCTTTCTATTGATTTCTCCAACCATTGCACCAGTACTACCGGCAAGTAAGCAATCTATTGCAAATGCACCAAGTCTCGATGCAAGTATCCTATCAAAGTGGCTTGGGTTACCTCCCCTCTGGATATAACCTAATACCGAAACCCGACAGTTTTCTCCAACAAGTTTAGTCAATTTTTTACCGAGTGTTGTAGCATCACCTTCTTCATCACCCTCAGCAACAATGACAAAAGCGCTGGTTTTTCCAAGATTTCGTCCCTTGATTATTTTCCCTGCAATTCTATCTAGATCCGTTGGGGTTTCGGGAATAACAACTGCAGAAGCTCCACTTGATATTCCAACATGAAGTGCAATAGAGCCTGAAAGACGACCCATCACTTCGATAATGAAAACTCGTGAAAATGCTTCTCCAGTATCTCTTATTTTGTCAACGGCACTAATCGCGTTATTTACAGCAGTGTCAAACCCTATTGAAAAATCAGTACCATAGAGGTCATTATCAATTGTACCAGGAGCCCCAAGGACTTTCCCATCCCAGTATTTTTGTAATGCGGCAAGACCTCTCATAGTTCCGTCCCCTCCAATCGCTATAAGACCATCAATCTTATCTACAGTGAGTATTCTAGCGGCCTTCTTTGTGCCTTCTTCGGTCTTGAATTCCTTAGAGCGACCAGTAGTAAGACAGGTTCCACCACGATGAAGAATCTTTGACACGGTTCTAGAATCCATCTTCTCAAACTTTCTATCAAGGATACCTTGGTATCCTCCGTGAATCCCGATAATTTCGCAACCGCGATTTAAACCGATTCGCACAACAGCACGGATGCATGCATTCATCCCAGGCGAATCCCCGCCGCTGGTAAAAACTCCAACTCTCATAAGCTAATAAGTTGACCTTCAGACAAATAAGTACGACCTTCATTGATTCTCATACACAGAGGAACTATTGATGTCACCAAAAGAAGATACAGACTTGCAACCAGATGAACACGGCGATATTGTGAAAGAGGGATACGACAAAATCGCAGAGAAATACTATCAAGATAGAGACCTGTTCAAGAATAAGAAAGAGATTGATGATTTCATTGAACAACTTCCAGATGACGCATTGGTCCTGGACATAGGCTGTGGCGGAGGAGTTCCGGTTCTAAAACTCTTGGTGGAAAAAGGGTTTTCTGCAAAAGGTATTGATTTTTCTAAAGGGATGCTTGAACTAGCAAAGAAGAATGTACCAGAGGCGGAGTTGATTCTAGGAGACGTTATGAAGGCTGATTTTGAAAGTGAATCGCTTGATGGAATTATGTCTACATACGCAGTCATCCACATTCATAGGAGTCACCACCCAGCTCTCTATTTGAAAATCCACAACTGGTTAAAGCAGGGAGGAATAATGCTCGTTAGTACTGCTAAAGATGAATGTGATGAGGATTATTCTACTAACGATTATTATGGTGCACATATGGTTTGGAGTCATCCTCCTGCACGTGAGAGTTTACAAATGATCAGAAACGTCGGTTTTGAGATTCTTTTCGAAAGACAAGTCACCACCGGGGATGAAACTCATCTCTGGATTCTCGCCAAGAAGAACTAGACGAGACCTTTCCTTCTGAGGAAAAGAAGTAGAGGGAGAGTAATGAAGAGACTTGCAATCATGATAAGAACGAATGCTAGAGGATCATTTTCGAGGGGAAGACCAACATTCATACCATAAACGCTAGCAATCAGAGTTGGAACACTAACTAATAGAGAAATTGAAGTTAAGGTTTTGATTACCTTGTTCAGATTGTGACTGACCATGCTATCATAAGCATTCATTGCATTAGCGATAAGATCTCTATAAATAGCGCTCAATTCTACCTGCTGTTGAAGATCGACTTCGAGTTCCTCTAATCTATCGACATCGAGAATCAATCGACCCACAACATTGTAGCGTTTTAGTCGTCGTAGCACCTTCATATTTGCCTTAAGAGAGGTTTCCATGAAAATTGCGTCACTGGATAGTTGGAAGAACCACACAAGTTGAGAGGGATATATCTCACTCATTAGGACCTCCTCAGTTTCATTGATTGCTGCTTCAACAAGGTCAAGCGCGGTTTCAAATGAGTGATTGACAATCTCAAACCATCTGTAGATGATATCCGCAACCGTGGTACTGAAACGTATTCTTTCCCGTAGTCTCTTTTTCCTAATGGGAACTACATCGTTCTGAATGATAATGATATCTTTCCCGTTCGTGAAGATACCTATCGGACTAGTTGAATACTCACGGTCCTCTTTCCGTATATCAACAGGTACACGCAGCACAATCATGGTGAACTTGTCTTCAATCTGAAGCCGAGGTCGTTCATCAAGATCTTGAACGTCCTGAAGATCTTCTAAATCAATCTCAAAACGTTGAGACAACATCGCTA
>JAUWOU010000131.1 GCA_030612005.1 Candidatus Thorarchaeota archaeon
AAGATGGGCGCTAGGAAGGTAATCATTGTTCCACATACTCATTGGGATCGAGAGTGGTACTTACCATTTCAGAGATTCAGGTATATGTTAGTCGAACTAATTGATGACCTTCTTGAAATTCTTAAACAACAGGATTACAGGTTCATGCTGGATGGTCAGACAGTGATCCTAGAAGACTACTTTGAAATAAGACCTGAGCGAAGTAAGGAACTTCTCAAATTTATCCGCGATGGGAAGATAACTGTGGGACCATGGTATGTTCTTCCAGATCAATGGTTAGTAGGCGGCGAAAGTCTCATCAGAAACATCGAGTATAGTTATGATTTAGCAGCACGATTCAAAATCCCACTTATGAAGATTGGATATTTGCCAGATATGTTTGGCCATTCAAGCGCCATTCCACAACTTTTCAGCGACCTCACAGACTTCAAAACAACGGTGCTATGGAGAGGAGTACCGCAGGACATAGTAACAGTTCCCTTCACGTGGAAATCGCAACCTTCTTCCACCTCTTCAATTCCAGGTGTGTATTTACCAGGCGGATATGGGAATGTATCCAGATTCGTTGACGATTACAAAGGATTCACTGAAATAGTCGAAAAGGGCATCTCAAAACTTGAACCCTTCTCACCTGTACCAGTGTATCTATTCATGAATGGGTCTGACCACTTGCCACCTCAAGCATTTGTCCAAGAATATAGTGACCGAATGAAAAAGGAAGGATTGGATATTTCTCTGGGGTCTCTCGATGATTACTTTGAGGAACTAGAGAAGGCAATTACAGAATCCGATTATACCCCTCCAACATACTCGGGAGAATTTCGATCTTCAGCGAGAGCTCCACTTCTGCAGGACACATATTCAGCTCGAATGTGGATCAAGCTTTGGAATCAAAGAGTCGAGGAATTGCTAGTGAGGCAAGCTGAACCCATCAATACCTATCTTTGGTTAGTCCTGAAGAATAATTATCCGACCAGTTATTTGAAAACCGCCTGGAAATGGCTTCTAAGAAATCATCCCCATGATTCGATTTGTGGATGTTCAGTTGACAGCACACATGAAGAGATGAAAGCTCGTTTCACATGGGCGGAATCTATCGGAGAGAGTCTTGTTCAGAGTTCAATCAAAAACATCAAGGAAACTTCAGAAGAATCTACTGAATCGAGTATCCTTGTTTTTAGCTCAGGAGGAAATTTGGAATCTCCAGTCTATCTAGAATTTTCTGCTGCAAAAGACCAAAAGATTGAGGGATTGCAAGCACCTGATGGTACAGTCTATCCTGTTCAGCGTTTAGCTTCAAAAGATGAGGTTTTCTTCGAAACAACTGTAGGAATGAGGATGGCCAAGATGGGTATCAATCTTCTACCTGGGAGAAAACTGATGAATTTCTACATCAATGAAGTAGAGTACTATGATGGAGATAAACCCGGGTTACTTGAAGTCAGATTTGTTTCAGATCACCAGCTTATTGGTGACCTTGATTGGGAGGGATTCAAACAAGATACTCAGGAGTTGATTGCAAGTAAACGATACAAGAAAGTGCACATTATTGCAGCAAAACCGACCCAGAATATCTATGCCGCAGTAATTCCACTGCAACCTTGGTCGTTCACTAAACTCGTTCCTGTTGTAAGTCAACCTGAGCCTGTCACTGATGAACTTCAGGTCAGTGATAGTCAAGTAAGTAATAGATTCTACTCTGTTTCGTTCAAGAAAGATGGCACATTGAACATTGTCAATAAAGAGAGTGGAATACGATATGAAGGACTTCACATGTTTGAGGACTACGGAGACCGAGGTGATGCGTACACCTTTGGGAGAGTAGGTCCTGAAAGTGTCAAGGTCAAGAATGTCAAGCGACACATTGTCAACTCTGGCCCAATAGTAGCTGAGATTGAACAGGAAATGGAAATAGAGGTCTTCGAAAGCCTTGACCCAACAAGGGAGAAAAGAAAGGGTAAAGTGAAAATCCCTGTTAAATCTACATTCAGATTCTATCGTGATACACCAAGAATCGAAGTGAAAACTAGACTCACAAACAAAGCAAAAGACCACAGACTTAGAGTATGCTTTGACCTTCCATTTTCTTCAGATGTTTCCCATACTGCAACTCACTTCGGAGTAGTAGAACGAAAGGGATCACCCGCAGCCATTCCGGATGCTGACGAATTGGAGAGGACCCATTCTATGTTTCCAGAAGTGCCTTCAGGAATCCAATCACAAAAGCGGTTCATCAGAGTAGATGACGATAGCGGTAACAATGCAATTACGGTCTTCAATATGGGAATGCCAGAAGTGGAACTAGAGAATAGTCAACGAATTGCGATAACTCTCGTTCGTTCAATAGGATGGCTCTCACGCTCAGATTTCCCTGAGAGACCTATACATGCAGGACCCGGAGAAGAAACTCCGGGAGCTCAAGAATATGAAACGGAATATGAATACAAATACGGCTTCATCGTTCACTCCAAAGAAACTCCATTGCACACCAGTGCTGACCACGCAGATGCAGCACTTGAGAGAGCATTAACAGTTTCTTTGAATCAGACTAATCTTGTGGACGAACTACTTGAACCAATCATCCAAATTGATAATCCGATAGTGAGGATTTCTTCGTTAAGAGTACGCAACGATGCAGTCATTGTAACAATGTACAACATGGCAAGTAAAGATGTTGAAATCCGAGTAGAACTAGCTGATAGTTTTGTGACGTGTGAAGAGGTGAAGATTGATGGTTCGATAGTCAAAGAACATACTATCGATGGAAAGAGCACTAGATTTGTCTTCAGCCCTCGCGAAATTAAGATGTGTATTTTGAAAGTTTAAGATTGACCATTTCGCATATACGAACTTGTTAGTCGAAATGTTCATCTAGCCAGCTAGTGAGTGGGCTCCAGCTATCCTGTGGGAATGTTGCATGCTTTCCGTCTTTTATGACATCAAACATTTTGTCCTCTGAAGGAATCTCATCGAATAATTTTTGACAATCCTCAACGGCAAATAATTCATCATTATCACCAATTCCAACAAAGACAGGTAAGTTCCCAATCTCTGGAAACTTAAAGTCCACAAGATTTACGAGTTTCATAAAACGAAATGTGTATTTGAAATTGAAAAGAGGATCATCAAGTCCAACCATTCCCTCTCGATAATAATCTATCACAGGTTTACTAGGTCTGATAATCGAACTGAGCAGTATCTTCAATTTTTGACCTACAGACATTTTCGGATATGCACCGGGTCTCGATTTCCTAGCTGCACTTAGAAGAACTGCACCATCAATATTCTCTAGACAGTTATTCAAAGCGATTAGACTTGATAGCACTCCAAGACTATGACCCATGAGGATTACCTTTGTGTGACGCTGCTTCACAAAAGCTAAGGTTTCACACAGGTCATCGATGAACCGCTCCATACTAGGACAGTCGCCTCTGTCCCCATCTGAGAGACCGTGCCCTCTCAAATCAAGCCCATAGACTGTAAACCCTTTTTCTGTCAAGGGTTCAGCAATCATCCCATAAGGTCCACTATACGCAGTGATTCCGTGTAGTAATAAAATTGCTGAATCTTTGCTGGTTTCTCCTTGTGGTTCCCAGATTCTCAAGAAGAGTATCTGATTATCTGAAGTAGTTAGCAAGTGATGAGGTGTTTCGAACTTGTTACGAAGTGCAATAATATCAGCTACCATTGAATCACATCATGCGTAAGAAAACATCGAGCTTAAAATATCCTCTCTATCAATCGACAAAGTTACAATTGAATTGTTTTAGTTGAAGTCGTGAATTGAGGAGATTCATCCTGATATCGTCCCTTAGCCTCAAATATCGTGACTGTCCCATCTGCCTTGAAATCATCTATCCAACTCCCTTCATGGACACCAAATTGTCCTGTATCAACATTCTCACAGACATACTTCAATTTGAGACTAGCCCAAGTATCCAATTCTTCTGGCTTTGATACCTGTTTAGGTGAAGATTCTATAGGACCAATCCAATCATATCTCACAATTCCAATATAGGGATCTCCACTTAGCCTATCAGTAGTCTGGTCCATAGTTGTCCCGTCCCAACGAAGTATAGCAACTATCACAAGCCATTCTCCAATTTCTTGTTCGCTAATTTCACCTTCAGGAGAATCATCAGGTCTAAAGTCGCCATGGGATGTATATTCCTTCAGCCAAGGAAGGTCCTCGTGACTCTCAATCTTCGAAGTCAGATACTTCATTAATTTGTCTGTGTCCATCCAAATCATCTCTACACAAAGGATAGTATTTTCCAAATCTTAGAAGGAATTGCCAGAACATTGAGCCTACTTATATTTCAACCCAAATGATATTTTGAAACGGTAATTTCAATTAAAAAAGAAAGGATAGAAGGAGTGCGACAAGCGCCAGCTCCTTCATCAAAACAAATCAATAGTCAACTAATATCTTCTTTGGCTCTCGTGCTCTTCAGCGGACATGTCGAGTTCCAAGTTCACTTCTTCTATTGGTTCTTCAGCTGTAGCAATTGAACCGAACTTCCCTAATTGAAGTCGTAAATTACCTCGAAAGAGACCTGTGTAACCATTCAGAAGGCGATAAGTTGCACCTTCCTCGATCTTTTCAATAGCCTCGTTCCAAATAGGCATCATAATCTTCGCTGTCGAATCAGCAACAGTGGCATCTAGTACTGTATATGTTTCACCGTCTCTACGGGATTCGACTTTTCTAATTTCACTAGTGCTCATGACCTTGAAGGTGATGTTGACACTTTTCATTCCGGGCTTAAGCTCGGAAATTGTGGCCTCAATGGCCTCTTCTTTGTTATCGCTCATTGTTAATCACTCGCTATTGCGAATTCAGGTCATTCAAAACTAGGACAGTCTTCATGTGGAAATACAGAAAGGTTGTTAATCCTCAATAAAACCAGGATGAAAAGTTTGCACAGTTGCTATGCCTGTGCCCCGAAAAGGCTGGCGATTGCTTAAAGCGTTATGTATTGCACAAGAAATCTTTGATGGGTGTCTATGTTCTAGTTGAACCCACTCCCATTTATTCAGATTTCTTTCTTAGCATAAATATACTCCCGTTTCTTATCACCAATAATAGCAACTTGATTCCATTTCATAAGAGCAAGAAGGTTCTCTAGAATGTAACCTTTCTCAAGCTTTGTCGCTTTCGTAATTTCTGTGATTGTCGCA
Organism: Candidatus Thorarchaeota archaeon; assembly: GCA_030612005.1. GTDB lineage: Archaea > Asgardarchaeota > Thorarchaeia > Thorarchaeales > Thorarchaeaceae > SMTZ1-45. The sequence goes on from JAUWOU010000131.1 coordinate 5,182, forward strand.
GGAGCTTCTTTTAGTTGTAGCATAATGATGCTCCTGTCGATCTCCTCGCGGACAGTCAGTTCGATTAACTCTTCGAGTCGTTCTTCAGTTAGCTCACCCTTCTGAACGAGTATATCTCCCTTTCCAATTAACCATCTCAAACGCTCATTGGAGAATGCTTCTGATGCAGCTTCAGCCTTGCTAAGATTTGCAGTTTCCTTCATTTCCACACCTCTATGAATACTGTTAACGATTCAATAATCATTACCCTTCACTCCCTTGTAATGTTGAAAGTTGAAGGAGCGCTTCCAACATTGTCATGATTTGTTCGTCAGTGCTATGGTGCATTATTATTGCCCCACTAGGACATCCAGCAGCACAGGTTCCACACCCATGACATTTTGCTTCTGTCACGAATGCCACAGGGGGATCAGTAGTTGTCCCCATTGCAATTGCACCATATGGACAGGCAGTGACGCAAGTGTGACAAGAGGAACACAATGCTTCATCCACAACAGAAACTGTTGATTCAATCTCAACTGTTTTTCGAACCATCAAAGATACAGCTTTTACAGCTGCACCGCTTGCCTGTGTTGTACTATCTGTAGTGTCTTTGGCAGATTGGGCGGCTCCAGCAATCATAACTCCAGCGGTATGTGTTGTGAGTGGAGCTAGTTTGATGTGTTCCTCATTGTAGAAACCATCACCCGAACGAGTTAAGCCGAATAGCTTGCCTACTGCTTCTGAGGTCTTTGGAGGAACCATTCCAGTAGTCAGTACAAGCATGTCAGGTTTGTATGTCATATTAGCGCAGGATAAGTCATCTCTCCATTTCACTATTATTTCATCATCTTTCACGATGACCTTTGGCTTCTTTTCTCCGAACTTGGAGAACACAACGTGCTTGGTTCGAGCCATCCGATGGATTTCTTCATGTCCTCTACCGAATGTTCGTATATCATCGTACAATAAGATTACTTCGTCGCATTCATCTTGAATATCTGCAGCAGCTTTTGTCATGGCAGTACAACAATATCTAGAACAATGTTGATGGCCCTTAACATCCTCTTCTCGAGAACCTACACAACCAATGAATAACAAATTCTTCGGTGGTTTTCCATCACTAATACGAAGTAATGGACCTTTTTTACGTATTTTTTCAAACTCAGCAAGTGTAATGATATTTGGATTCTCGCCATAACAATAGTAGCCTTCAGGCTCGAAAGGTTCGAAACCAGTAGTCACGATGACCGTTCCAAAATTGTGCTTCGTCGTCTTTCCCGTTTTGCTATTCTTAATCTTAGCTTCGAAATTCCCAATATGTCCCTCAAAGTCAATTATCTCAGAGTTTGTCAACATCTTCACTTTTTCGAGACTTTCTGCTTCCTTGACTAATCTGCCAATCACATCATCTGCGTTCTCGTTATTTGGATACATCACTGATAGATTTCTGAGGTAACCTCCAAAGTTAGCTTCTTTCTCCACAAGTGTAACATTGAAACCTCTTGAACCAATGTCTACTGTGGCTCTAAGTCCTGCCACTCCACCACCCAAAACAAGAGCATGAGGTTCTATGGACACTGTCTTAATTTCCAGTGGTACCAGTAAAGAAGCTCGAGCAGTAGACATACGTACTAAATCATCAGCCTTCACTGTAGCTTTCTTTGGCTCACGAGCATGACACCAGCTAACATGTTCTCGAAGATTCACTTGCTCGAAACAGTATCTGTTGACACCTGCTTCTTCAACAACTCTCCTGAATGTAGGTTCATGCATCCGTGGTGAACAGCTAGCAACTACCACTCGATTCAGACCCTTTTCCTCTATCTTCTCACGGATCAGAGCTTGCCCAGCATCACTACACATGAACATGAAGTCCGTAGAATATACAACATTCGGATAGTGCGCCGCATTCTGAGCTACACTCTCTACATCCACAGTTCCTCCAATATTATGGCCGCAATGACAAATGAACACCCCAACCTTCGGTTCTTCTTCACCAGACATCAGGATGCACCTCCTTTTGACAAGGTTATACTAGCCCTCATAGCAGCGGCACTCCCAGCGGCCACTGAATCTGGAATGTCCTTCGCAGACTCTGCACAACCAGCGACATATACACCAGGAATGTTCGTGTCAACAGGATTGCTCGCCGGATGCTCGATTGCTATGAAACCATCAGGTCCAACATTCAGACCTACTTTATCAGCTAACTCTTTCAGATCTCTTGGAGGAAGAATTCCAGGACATAACACAACTAGCTCATGCTTTTGTTCGAGTAGTTCACTGGTTTCAGTATTCTCTGCTGAAATAAATACATCACCAGTCTTAGAATCCTCATTGATCTCTGCAACCCTTCCACGAATAAACTTGATACCGAAGCGTTTCTTGGACATTTGATAGAATTCTTCAAAACCCTTACCGTATGCTCGGATGTCAGCATAATACACAGTCACATCTTTCACATTTTCATGCTGGAGTTCTTTGGCCATGACCGCATTTTTCACGCCGTACATGCAGCATACACGACTACAATACGGAACTCCTTCCTTTACATCGCGAGCTCCCACACACTGGACGAAGCCTATAGATTTTGGAATCTTCCCATCACTTAACCTCATGAGATTGCCGCCAGTGGGTCCACTAGCATTGATGAGTCGCTCGTATTCAAGTGCGTTAATGACGTTCTTGAATCGACCATAACCAAGTCGACGATACTTTGATACATCAAAGAGCTCGTATCCTGTTGCAATTATTATTGCACCAACTGGGATTTCAATCTCTTCATCTTCCATTGTGAGATCTATCGCGTCTCTCTCACATGATTTGACACAGAGCTCACATTTGATGCAGTTGTCGGTGTCAACTGTGTAGATAAGTGGAGTACTTTGCGGGAATCCGATGTAAATCGCCTTCCTGTATCCAAGACCCTGATCGAACTCGTTTTTCACTTGAATAGGACAATGGGGAACGCAATCTCCACATCCTGAACACTTGTCTTCGAGCACCTTTCGTGCTTTCTTGAGAACCTTCACTCGAAAGTCCCCTGCTTCACCAGTAATCTCAGTGACTTCACTATAAGTCAGAAGTTTGATGTTTGGATGACGTGATACTTCACTCAACCTAGGAGTCAGAATACATGCACTGCAGTCAAGTGTTGGAAATGTCTTATCGAGCATTGCCATCACGCCTCCAACAGATGGAGTCTTCTCAACAAGAACTACCTGGTAATTCTGATCTGCAATATCAAGTGCTGCTTGCATTCCAGCAACGCCACCACCGATAACTAAGGCAGTTTCTGTTGGATTCATTGCACTGTAGTCTATTTTGTCACCGGCAACAGTCATTTCACTAACCCTCCTCCATTAATTGGATTAGGCCCTATCTCTCGAATTCTACTAGTCATCTCTATTATTCCCTCTGCCCACTGTTGTCCTTCCGAAGCACTTGCCCAGAGGAGCTTGAGTCGGTCAGGATGAAGACCCATTACCTTCATTGCTTTCTGAAGAGCACTAAAACGAACTTTGGTTCGATAGTTACCTGTAGAATAGTGGCAGTCTCCGATGTGGCAACCTGTTACCATCACACCATCAGCTCCATTCTTGAATGATTCAATCACCATTACGGGATCTACTCGACCTGAACACATTAACCGAATGACTTTTGCATTAGGAGGATGCTGAATTCGAGATATCCCTGCGAGGTCAGCACTCCCATATGAGCACCAGTTACAAGTGAAAGCAACAATATTAGGTTCGAATTTTCCAGATTTCATTGGACCACTCCTCCTTCAGCTTTTGCTGCAGCAAGTATCTGCGGCATGAGCTGTTGTCTTCGATAATGTCGCATGTCAATGGCATTCTTTGGACATCCTCCGGCGCATGTTCCACAACCTTGACAGAGTTCGAACATAACTCTACGGTCTTCACCCGTACCAGTGATAGCACCATACGGACACATGTCGCTACAAAGATCACAATCAAAACAGAGTTCAGTGTCAATCTCAGCATAGATCGGTTCGACGTAGAATTTACCTGGAGCCATCAAAGCCTGAGCACCTGCAGCAGCACCCTTACCATAAGCAACAGCCTTGGGTATGTCCATTGGTCCTAATGCAGCTCCTGCAAGAAATACACCATCCTGGAATGAATCAACTGGCCGAAGTTTAGGATGGGCTTCCATCAAGTAACCATACTCACCTGTCGAGAGTTTCAGTTTCCGAGCTAATTCTGGTGTGTCATCATTAGGTACAAGCGCAGTTGCTAAAACAACAAGGCCGGTAGTTGTTTCTAGTCGCTC
>JAUWOU010000123.1 GCA_030612005.1 Candidatus Thorarchaeota archaeon
GTGGAAATAGTTCTGCTGGGGTCTCTTCCCCTTAGCACCACACTTCCAACACATGATAGAGGTCCATCCTTCAGGAACAGCCCGAAATCGAGGGTCCTTTCCATGAACCTTCCAGCCAAGCTGAGCTAGTCCATGTTTCAGACTCTCTGTTATCCGAGCAAAGGCCCAGGAATGAATCATTCCTCTGAACCTTCGTCCTCGGTAGTTTCCTCGCTTCGCACGCATTCGTATATTTTTCAGGCGACCAATAGCAACATAGAGTGTGTATTTCTTGGACAATTCGGAGATATAGTCAAGAAGCTGACGTAGAAGATATCGGTCATACTCCTTGGCAACATTCTCTCTCTTGGAACGCATCCGACGAAGTTTCTCAGCAACCCTATCAGATGGTAGTCCATTGTTTCTCCGGGTGTACATTTCTCTCTGGAGGTCTGCAACAAGCCTATCATACTTCTTGATGACCTTAACCTTCTCTCTCTGAACAAAGTAGCAGGTTTCCCGTGTCTTTTCTGGAGTGAGAAGAGTTGCGCAAGCAGCCTTCTCAATGCCAAGATCGATTCCAAGAATGGCGACTGGAAGATTCTCCTCTTGAGCATCATCAAGAGTTATTCTGACAGCAACAGTCACCCACCACTTTCCGGTCCGGTCTGTGAAGAGCTGCACTGCCTTCACTTCACCCCGCCTGAGCTGGTTCAGATGGAATGGAGATATCTTGAGAGGAATGTTCAATCGATCATGACGGAATCGTTTCTCAGGTGCTGAGTCAAGAGCGTCCATAATATCAAGCCACCATCGAGAAACAGAGGTCTTCTTCTCAATCAGTTTGAATCTCCGAGAGAACACCCATCGAGGTATCCTACGACTACTGTTGATTGTAGTAGGACGAGAAGCATTCCACCCTTTTTTCTCTCTCAAGGCCATGTAACTCTCATAGAGGGCAACAGCTGTTTGTCGACACTCAGACATCTCGTTCTTAGAGATACGGGAAAACCTGACCTTGAAATCATGGGGCACAGTCAACCTCTGACTAGCTCCTGATTTTACCTTGAGAGCAGTCATGGTCAGTTGGTCTAACTTTCCATCATCTATTCTATCTTTGTTCTTACCTATTAACAGCTTGTCTTCATGTTGTTCAATTATTCCAAGAAATGCACGAATTACTCTAGTGTCTCGTCCAACGGTCTGTCTAAGCCTCTGCCTAGTCCTCTTAGTCATAGACTCCCAATTGATGGGAACCTTAACCGCGATTGTGATACCTTTGGACCGAGCCATTATTGTTCACCTTCGCATATAAATTTCTGACCCATTTCTTATGGTCAGCTGAGTTCACTCCCCTTCTTGTTTCCAAGATTGGTTATGTACTCGTACAATTACTCATCATATTTGCATATAAATTTATGAAGACTGCAAAATAGAAATAGCTTAAAATTGCAATATTCTTGATTACTTTGGATTAAATCAAGTATTTCTTATTATCGAATTACCCGAAGAATTTATTATATTATTTCACAATAACACTGTGTGACGAATATCCTGTATCCAAGAAATACTGCTAGAATTCTTACTACAGCCTTCAAGATGGCAATGTCAATCACTCTTGCCTTAGCAAGAGATAGGGCTACAGGCAAGGCAAGACCATTATACTTTGGACAGGGGAACAGAATCAAAGGAATGGCAAAGGTCTGGGATAGTGCAAAACAGGAATACAAAAAGACAGTAGAAGAAGGTCACCCTGATGCTTCTAAATTACTCATTGCAGAACACAATCTCCGAAGGAGCTTCTCACGGATTCAACTAAAGACCTCTGTAAAATATGGTAACACAGAAACAAAACGAGTGAAACGAGAGGAGGGAAACAAAAAATATCTCAATAACCTCTGGGACTATTCCGGAAGTAGACTACGTGATATCACAAAAGCCCGGCATCTCTTTCCAAAACCAGTCCTTATTGAGAGAGATGATGGTTCGTCATATTACGGGTATCATGGAACGACAAAGACCCCTTCATACCCGGTCAGGCACAATCACATTCCAGAACTTGATTTCGCAGATATGATCAGAAGCCCACTGATGGAACTTGCAAGACAGTGTCTGAAGTATGGAGTTCCGCTGAAAGATGCCAAGAAGTATATTGATGCACTCCTCTATAGACTCGTTCCCTTCTTGGACTATGTGTATACAGAGAGAAGGTCTGGTCGACCAAACTATGTCCGAGATGGACTCAAGGAACTGAGAATCGTTGTTGAGCAGATAAAGAGCGAGTACGGAACAAGGAATGGTCAACGTCAGTCAATTACATCGGAGGTCCTTGAATCTGTTACGTATGAAACTCCTTCAGAGATAGACCTAATCCCAGAGGAAGTTGTTGAGGTTTCAGAAGAGAAATCGGAAAAGGAAACAGAGGATCATATCTTACAAGAAACTATCACAGAGGCTAAGAAGGATGGGGCTGTTCTAGATGAACCTCTACAGAATCTAGATGCTCTGTTAATGGATGGCACCCTGGATATTGAAGACTCACTAGCACTCTTGAGAGAGTATCAAGAGCAGAGTAGAAAACTAGGTGTTAGAGTTCATAGATTTGTAGGTAAGAACTTTCAGAGTCCCTTCAGTTTCAATGGAGTTGTCTACCACGGGACAGAGATGGCATATGATAACAGTGGACTCATCCTATTCTCAGAGGTTCCTGTTGATGGTGGAAGAGGACGTATCGATTTCGTTCTTGCACGTGCAAAGCAACTGACACGAGTTGATGGCGCACCTTCAGTCGTAGTCTGTGAACCTTTCATGACCATTGATATGAAGACAAAGAATGCTTTCGATTTTGATATCTACGGAATCGAATCACGCACTACAGACAAGGAGAATGTAGTTCGTGAATTTATCTTGGAACATAGGAAAATGACTTCTGATGAGTGGGAAAATGTCCTTTCAAACACTCCAGATGAATATGAAAAAGAACAACTTGATGCGTATGAGAAGGCCGTTCTCACCGACTATAAGAGTGCGATGTGGAAGGATGTTGATGCTCAGAAGAGCCTTGCAAAAGCAGTGTTGGTCGTTGACTCGCATCAAAGCTGGAAAGACATCAGTGAAGCAATACTTCCTCTGGTATTGAAGGCATACAACAAATGTATAGATGGAACGATATCAGAGGGAGATTTTCTAGTCCCATCTGATGGTGATAAATCTCTCAGAATCGCCATGAAACTTCTCTCAGTCACCAGACCAACCACTGAAACTGAAGAATTAGATATTCCAATTCCTCTGAAACCATTCAAGGAACGGGTTGAGGATGGAAAAGAGTTTGTGCTCTATCTCACTGTTCCAGGAAGGGGATCTCCCTCTCAATCCGCTGCATCCATTGCAGAGCGATGGCACGGTCTCGAATATGTACACGGTCTTGCACGAAGGCGCCATCGTGATGTGTTCTGGCTTAATCTTGTTGGTGAATACACAGACCCCGTTCTTAAAAAGAAGCAGTTCAGAGTGAAGTTCCAAACGGACTCGATCAAACGATTCTTCAGAGATAGGGTTCAGATGAAGGACCTCTCAGACCGAGTGCGTGAATACATCTATGAAGGAGCACCCATCAGTTCTCTTAGAACATGGATACAGAATCTACTCAGAGATAGCCCGAATCCTATCATTGCGGTTTCAGGGTGGGAGGCTCTCCGACGAAGTACACCAAACTCACATCAAATGTATCTTGATGAGATTGTGACAACTATCATACAGACAATCCCAATCGAGAGCACTACTGTTTGGTTTGCACGTCCTGTACCTATTGCACAGAGTAGTATTACCTATTCGACAAGGTGTGTTGCTCCTTTCTATCAAGGGTCACTGTGGCAGAACATTGTAGACACCATAATCTGGAACGTTGCCATGCCGCCTGACCGGTCCGGGGCAAGAATATCTACCAATTACCATGAACGGGGAATTCTCATTGAACAACCTGAAAAAACACTTGAATGGAAGATTGTTGAGATCGAACCATTGCGAGGTTGGGGACAGGATTTCCAATCAGGTGGGCGAAAGATACCTGACGCCTATTACAGAGGTGGCGGAGTAGTTGTTCAACAGAGCAGTTGGTATATAGAGAAACAAATGAAACGAATTTCGGAACTCATCCCCCATCTATTACCCCAGCACGAATACAATCCAGGGCCACACTCGAACTTTGATCTTGATATTGAGAAAGTATCAATAGAGTACAATGAATCACAAGAGTCCGGACCAAGGCTCACATTCATGCCTACTCAGGTCCGTACAGAGAAGGAGGAGGATGGGCGGGTCAAGCTTCTGTTACCGATATCTGACATCAATCGTCGAAGAGAATGCAGGCAGATGAAGCTTGATGTTCCTCCACAAAAGAGGACCACGCGCCCTCCCTCAGAGTATTATCTTTCTTCAAAGGAGATAGATTATCACAAGCTCGCACTCACTGAGATTCAGCACCTGAGAGACACGCTCAAGTTCCTAAAGCGAGTGGATGAAAACCACTTGAAGAAACTCTTTGACCAGATATCAGAGGTGCTAGAAAATACCGATGAGGCGATTGAATCAGAAGATACGAAATCACTCATGAACTACCTCCGACTCATTCGCCAGATCTTGGAAACCAACCCATTGAGCAAGCAGGTCTGGGGGCGGTTACTTCCTTCTCGCTCTACCATTCCAAGATACCTTTCCAGAGTCCAAATAGACCATGTGACCGCTATTCAGAACAAGCATCCTGATGTTCTCTTGATCACAGGAAATCATCTCTTCTTCCTGATTCTTGCAGCTCTAGGCGCCAACCCTGAGATAGCATATACAGGGTCGCTGACGGCATTATGGGACTATGTGCTACCATGGCAACTCATTGGCCTAGGAATGAAACCAGAATATCCCAAGAGTCACATTAACGGGAGATCAGTACTTGATAGACACAGGCTCTTGAAACGATTGCATCATCGGATAGTAGAACAAAACAAGTCTATTGACTTACAGGTATCTTTGACCAATGTCCGGTTTGGACAATTGATTGGCCTTCCCTCTTCAGGAGCAACAGACTCCACTCTTCTCTGGTTGTTATTCCAACGGACACCAGGGACCAATGACATGAATGCAGCACTCCTGAACCCAAGGGGTATAGACCCATCTCTCTCAATCATTGATACTCTCCACGGGATGATTTCGAAGGGAACCTATTGGAGTGAGAGTGACCTGAACCTTCTGAGTTGGCACGCCAGGTTACAGGGTGATGAAACTCAATTACGAATGATGGTTGCAGACCAGCACGGAGAACAGATCCTCTGGATAGATGACAAGAAGCGAAGAAAATGGAACCCCATTGGGAATATCCACTACACAACAAGACGATTTGAGGATGTGACTCTTGTGCGCACTATAACTCTCTCTACAGATTCTCATCTTCAGTCCATCGAGTATGATGATGTTCGGAAACCTATTCATAAGATAGATGACATGATAGAGAGAGCGACCCTCATTCTGAATAAGGGACTAGAGGGAAGCATATCTACCACTTGCAAGGTAGTGCTTGATACTAAAAGTGAGATGTATAGAGCCATCTTTACAGACAAGAGAACGGAGGAGATGATTGGAGAGCTTCTGATCCACAGAACAGCTGACCTGCTGGAAATCCTCAGACGCCCTGATAACGAGTGTGAACCGGTTATGGTCAATGAACACCGATTGATCTGGAACAGGTTCAAAGATATCTCATATGATGATGATGTTGCATTAATTAGACCGTGGGTCAATAGGCAGAATCCCTTTCCAAAGATGAGCCTGAAGATGCCTCCTACAGCAAGGGACTTGCTACATGCTACCAAGGAGTTTGATATTACCATAGAGCTGTATCATGATCCATGGACTTGCCCCTTGAAGCACATCTCATTGGAAGACATAAAGAAGAGTCATCGATTAGCTCGGACCATTAAACATCGCTACCTATTTGGATCTAGAAGTTCAGTTGGAGAACCCATCCATATCAGTAATGAGCCGGGATTGCACCATGGGTCTTGTTGGAGGGTCCATGTTGATACTCCACACACTCTCACACCTGAACTGAGAGAACTTATGGGGGTAAGATTCACTGATGCCCAGGCACGGTCTCTCCTGGGTTCTCAGGAACTGGTTTATTGGTCAAAGGAAGGACAACAATGGGTGACCCACACTTTCGATTTAATGGTCAGAAAGGACTGTAATGAAGAAGTGAGGGAGTCCTGGCATCTCCGCATGATGCTAGCGGAATTGGGACACAAGTATGACCCAAGTCTTCCTGGAGTGTATCTACAAAGCCCTGACAGGTGGATACCCTACATCATTATCGAGCCAGAATGCGTGACAATAGGAATAAGGGAGAAGAATACTGGACAGACACAGGAGAGAAGGGTTGCTGAACGAAATGTTGCTTTACGGGACGAGTCTGAAGTACAGGAGTTTCTCGAACGTGAGATGAAGGATTTCTTAGAGAGTACTGGGATAACTGCGGACAGGGGATTATCATCAGAGATACAGGGAGAGATAGCGGCATCGTTTGAGGTGCATGGAGTAAGCGAAGACAAGACGGAGGTCGAGTTTGATGGTGCAACTATTGAGCAGGACTCAACAGGTGGACGTCTTCTCTTTGTGGTCTTGATCTCAGAGCTTGAGAGTCATAAGATTCCTGTCACTGGACACCTGCATGATATCAGACGATTTGGACGTGTTAATCGGGCGGATTTTGTGAGTATGGTTAGGGACCACCTTGCTGAGTTCAATCTCAGTGCTGAGGATAAAGAGAAGGCTGTGAAAGAGTGTATTAGAGTGATGAGAAGCGAGAAACTCATCACAAGATGAACAACATTTTCTCTACTATATTGGAACATTAGATGTAAGTACTAGTAGATTCATTATCTAAGTGAAAATCTTACAATTTTCAATAGGTTGCGTGAATCCAAGATAAAGATTGCCTCGTAGTCAATATTTAGAACACGTGTTCTAACAAGATTATGAAAATGTCCTTTGTCCTTCAAATTTATCAGTTAGTTAGTCTAGAATCATTCATAGGATGGAGACCTGTACTGATGGTAACGGATCTTGTTTATCATGATATGTTTGTAAAGCACGAGATGTCTGTAGGGCATCCAGAAGGCCCTGATAGATTAAAGAGTGCAATGAATTATGCTAAGAAAGCAGGACTCTTTGAAGATGATAGGCTCAATATATTCACTCCAGAACCTGCAAGTTTGGATGCAGTCTATGCAATTCATGATAAACTGTATCTTGAAGGAATAAGAGAGAAATCAGAGAAGGGAGGGGGTTTCTATTCACTGGATACTGCTGTAAATAGCTATACTTTCGAAGCTGCATTATTAGCTGCAGGTGGAGGAGTGGGAGCTGTGGACAGGATAATGGCAGGAACCACTGATAATGCATTCGTCTTATGTCGACCGCCTGGGCATCATGCAGAATTCGAGCGCGCATTTGGGTTCTGTTTCATAAATAATATTGCCGTTGCAGCAAGTCATCTCATTCGAAATCAAGGACTGAGCCGTGTCATGATAATTGATTATGATGCACATCATGGAAATGGTACTCAGAATTCATTTTATTCTTCAGATCAGGTACTATATGTAGGACTTCACCAAGATGGTAGAACCCTTTTTCCAGGATCAGGATTTCCTGATGAAATAGGGACCGGTGAAGGTGAGGGATATACTTTGAACTTAGCAATGTATCCAGGTGCTGGGGATATATCCTATGACTTGGCATTCAAAAAAGTGATAGAACCTATCGCTGAATCGTTCAAACCAGAATTCATACTTGTTTCCGTCGGTTTCGATTCACACTACAAAGATCCTCTAACATCGTTGGGTCTTACTACAACGGGTTTTGCAATGATGAATAGTCGACTCAAACAGATTGCATCCAAGGAAACCTCAGGAAAATTGACCTGCTTCTTGGAAGGAGGCTACAATCTGGATGTAATGGGGATGTGTGCACAGATTCTACTCGAAGAATTGGGTGGTTTACCAGTTTCTGAATTCAATGAACATCATACAGAGAGCGAAAGTTGTACTCAATATACTGAAGCTCTGATTGAACTAGTAACTAAAACTTCACCATTACTTTGAATCGAAATCTTCAAGCAGAGTCTGTATCGAGTCATAATCACCTGTTTCATCTGTGGGCTCAATATGGGGCGTGGTTGATTTTACCTCCACTCCAAGCTGTTTCTTTATTGATTCTGCAATTGTAGTACCTATTGTTGGGATTCTTGCTAGCTCTTCAATTGGTATGTGGTATAATTCAGTGAGACTATGTAATCCTTGATTGTGAAGCATTCTTCCACGAATTCGACCAATTCCTCTCAAACCTACAAGTTCCAAAATATCAGAGCGTACGCCATATTTGAGTCTTGAACGGAGTCCACGTAGTGATGGGATGTGTTCTGGATTGTTTGTTATTCGGGCGATTTCTGAAGCAGAATAAATCAACCATTCTGCAGATCGTACAAATCGATGAACATCACCCATACCCACGTTATATCGTTCAGTAATATCCTTCTCAGTGGTTTCGGAAATCCATTCTTGAAGTATCCTAGTCGTCTTTACTTCCCCTAAGAAGTCAGTGTAACCAGTATCTAGTTCATCGGGAGGTTCAATCATAATCTCATTAAAATGATTTTCAATGAAGATTTCAGTATCCTCTATTTCAGATCGTGATACGTAGGTCACTGATTGATCTGGTGTATGGCAAATCATATGCAAGATACCAAAAATAGTATGAGTTTCAAATTGTGATAGTGTATCGCGGAACATTATTGCAGTCTGTGGATTAATGTAGAGGCGGGATGTGCGTGTGCCTAGGGTGGTCGCAGTATACAATTCTGAGGGAGTTGTTTCGATTAGTTTTCCATCCTTCAAGAATTCTATAGCTGAAGAAACGTGATGATCGATTTTCTGTTGTTCATCTGTGCAAGCAAAGAACGTGTTTGAAATGAGTCCATCAATTTCTTTACGATTATTCGTTAATTCTGTAGCAATTGCTGCAAGAAGATGCGACCTTAGAGCTGAAGGTGATATAAGTTTGGAGAAAATATCTTCAGGATCTGATAAGATATAATGGTCGACAAGATTATCCTTTTCGTGTTCAGTTTTTGCAATAAGGACAGCTTCTCCATATTTGTCATACTTGGGGCGACCAGCTCGACCAGCCATCTGTTTGTATTCAAGAATTGGAATTGGATAACTGCCACGATTCTGTTCAAAACGTCGGTAATCACGAATTATGACTCTTCGTGCTGGAAGATTGACTCCTGCTGCAAGTGTAGGGGTTGCTACAATTACTTTCAACAAGTTATCCTTGAAAGCGTCTTCTACAAGAGCTCGTTCGTTGTTATCAAGCCCTGCATGGTGAAATGCTACACCAGAAGCTACCAATTTGCCCAGTGTTTTAGATATTTCAGGTGCAGAAGCTCTACTACCAATTTTTTTTGCGATTTGTACTAGATGTTTCAGTGTTTCATCTGAGAGATATTTCCGAAGGAAAGGAGCAAGTCGTTTTGCCATAGCAATTGTTGATTTTCGACTTGACACAAATACAAGTACTTGACCACTCTCGTCAAGCGTATCACAGACAACATTTGCTAGTTCTTCCTTACGAATACGGGGTATGTGTTTAATTGATCTTTGATTTGTTTCAAGATTTTCAAAGTCAATAGTTCCATCAAGATATACTCCCTCGCTTAGTGGTACAGGTCTCCAAGTACTCTTTACAAGTGCTGCGTCTAACCAGTCTGCAATATCATTAGCATTGGATATAGTAGCACTCAATGCTACAATTTGAGTTCCTAACATTTGCATTAATTTTGCAATGACCATCTCTAGTGTGGGACCCCTTGTTGGATCATTAATGAGATGGACTTCATCTACTATAATTATACCGATGTCATTAATCCAGCCAACCTTGTGCCTAATCAATGAATCAGCTTTCTCTGTTGTGAGAACAACAATATCAGCTTCTCCAAGTTTTGTCCCAGGTGAATCATAATCCCCAACTGACATTGCTACTGTAATGCCTAATGTTTCATACTTCTTAAAATCTGCATACTTTTCACGGGCAAGGGATTTTAGAGGAACTAGGTATAGTGC
>JAUWOU010000074.1 GCA_030612005.1 Candidatus Thorarchaeota archaeon
AGACCAACAGCAATCATATTTGGTGCGTCCCCAAATGGAACTATGTAGCCGCCTATGTTAGTTCCAACGACCAATGATAATGGCACGACCGCATTGATTGCACCAAGCTCTATTCCGAGTGGTGCAAAGAGCGCTGCAACAGGTATATTGTCTATAATGGAGAGGACTAGTCCAGGAACCCAAATCATGAGTGCAATTGCCAAGAAAACATTATCTCCAATGAGAGCAACCATTCCGTTCACAAATTCCGAGATGACATTAGCACTCTCTAATCCAGCAATAATTCCAAAAAGACCCACAAGGAAGAAGATGGTATCCCAAGAGAGGTGACGAATTAGGTCCTTGGCTCGTTCATGCGAGAAGACTAACATAGCTGATGCCACCAACATAGCAATCAGACTTGCTTCGACCCTAACTGCACCAATCGTGAATCCAAGAATAAGAACTGTCATTGCGATAAGTGATAGATAGAAGTCGTGTCTTGATTTTATCATCACACTTGGTTTGATCATGAAAAGTACATTCCAGTCTGCCCCCTCATCTGATACGAGTTTATCCCCAAATTTCCTGAGTAATAATGGAACAGTAATTGCAAACAAAATGAGTGCCAGAGGCATGAGTACTACGAACATAAAACCTACTTCGATACCCGCTGATACAACGATAACGAGATTGGGTACAGAACCCACCATTGATGGAATTGAGGCGAAGTTAGCAACTATGACTTCAGAAATCAAGACAGGTCTGAAATCCATATCAAGACTCTTGCAAACCTCTACTGTAAAAACGCCCATGACTAACATTGTTGGGAGTGGATCTAAGAATAGTGAGATTGCGAATACGAACCCCATGAATGTAACAAAAATCATCCTTGGATTTCCATGAGTCCTGTGTATCAATACCAAAGCAATGTACTGAAACATACCAGAGGATGCAGCAACTGCTACGACAATGAGCATAGCTGTAACGAATAGTATGGTATCCCAGGGCATAAGTAAAACAAAATCGCCAAATGTGAGACCATTATAAAGATACAGAACACCGCCAACAAGGGACATCGCAAACAGGGCTGTCGCTGTTTCATTCACCCTTTCCGATACAATCACCAGCAGGGTTACGATGAGAATTATGAGGACAATTACACCGGCGACGTCCATCTTGATTCCTTTATTGCAGGCCCGACTATTAAACCACTCGTGATATGCAATGCTTCCTATGTAGAAAATTCTAGTTAATAATATATCATAGAGAAATCTATAACTTGGTCCTATCAATACTCGAATCAACAGATTATAGTTGATGTACAATGGCAAACGACTCTAGTGGAAAGAAATGCACATTCATAATAGTTGGAATAATTGTCATGATCGGGGGTTTCTTTGGCGGATTTATGCAGTTCTTCTGGATGGATGACCTTGACATTGGTATGATTCTCTTCTATGTATTGGTTGTTCCTATGATTAGCTTTCTTGTTGGTGCGGGCATCATAATGTACGGAATGAAAGATTCTATGCGGGCAAGCAGATTAGGACTATTTGGTTCGATATCAACTCGTCGTGCTGAATCGAAAGAACGAACATATATTCACGAGCCTCCACGTTTCTGCAATGACTGTGGAGCAAGTCTAAGTGCGGAGTCCATCGAATGGGTCGGACCATTATCAGTGAAGTGCCCATACTGTGGCGCAACACATGCCACTGAGAAACGCGAAGTTTAGAATAAGAATAGCATTTTCCTTTTTTATGGAAGAAAGCGTAGGTAGTAACCTATATCATTCAGTAGTAGAACTGCCAAACTTGAGGATTATGTAATGGACCCACGAGTAGAAGAGCATGCAAAGATAATTACTGAATGGAGCACTAGTATCAAACCCGGCGATATGGTGGTTATCAACTCAAGCCCTGATGGTCATGAGCTTGTAGTAGCACTGCACAAGACTATTGCAAAAGCGGGTGGAAGAGTTGTCACTCTGATGACGAGTGAGGAAGCAGCAAGGGCGTACTATGACGGAGCTTCAGACGAAACACTTCAAATTGTCCCTGAACACATGAAGGCGCTTACTGAATCCTGTGATGTTTACATCGTAATACGTTCTCCAGTCAATACTAAGGCTTTGGCGAATGTAGATCCTAAACGCATTATGATAAATTCAAAGACACAGCAAGAGATTCAGGGAATCCGTTTAGGTAAACGCTGGTCCTTAACTGTGCATCCTTGTCAGACTCTTGCTCAGCAGGCAAATATGGGTCTAGAAGAATATCGTGATTTTGTCTATGGTGCGACTCTGATTGATTGGGCTGAAGAGAGTAAGATGATGCATGTGATGAAGGAGCATCTTGAGAATCACAAGGATATCAGATTCGTGGGACCAGAGACCGACCTATATGCCTCGACAGAAGGGAGAATCTGGATAGCAAGTGATGGAAAACATAACATGCCATCAGGAGAGGTATTTACTGCGCCGGTGGAAGACACCGTTGAAGGCAAAATTTACTTTGACATTCCCTTCCTTCAGCAGGGTAAAGTGATTGAAGGTGTACGACTTACTTTCGAAAAGGGTGAGGTTGTAGACTTCTCAGCAGAGAAGGAAGAAGCGACTCTCAAACAAATCATTGAGATCGATGAAGGTTCACGACGTCTGGGCGAAATGGCAATCGGAACCAATCGAGGTATCAAACAGTACACGCTCAACATGTTATTCGATGAGAAGATTGGTGACACAATTCACTGTGCGCTAGGTCGAGCATACAAAGATAACAATGGAACCAATGAGTCTGCAGTGCATGTTGATATGATTAAGACTATGCATGAAGGAGAAATTTATGCAGGCGATGAGCTGATCTACAGCAAAGGCAAGTACTTCTATGAGATGTAGGTTGAAACAACATATCTCTCTTCAGGATGTGCCCATCAGGTGCAGACTCTTAGGGAAAAGAATTGACCACAACCTTCGTCGGAGAATCTGGCTTGATACTGCACTTTGCGTATAGTGATCAACTTGGATTCTTAATCTTGGATATGCAATACTATCTCACTTTTGTTCTTCAAGCGGATGGTCAACTGCAATCGTCTTATTTTCATCTGATTCTCGAGATAGGCGAGGATAACGATGCAATAAACCGTACAGGACTACAGCCATTGCATTAATTAGAATGAAGATGACGGCGTTTCTGATGAAATATACTCCACATATTGACATATGAATCACTAGTAAAGCTAGAGTAAGAAAAATCGCGAATGTGTGAACCTTCCGAAAGAGCTTCTTCCTTTTGACTCGCCGCAAGGCAAGTCCGATTCCTGACAGAGCGACAAAGGCAGTTAATGGTACGCTCAAATAGGCCGTAAACTGACCGAACGCATAAGGTGTTGCTGGAAGAGAAGTGATTCCTGAGATGAAATGAAACAGGGCACTGACATAGGAATTGATGCTGAGGAAATCAGAAAAGTTACGAACATGACCATGAAGTATCATACTGTGAACAACTAATCCTAATAGTGGCATGATTCCAAGGATGCTGTGTAGCGGGCGAATTCTCTTTGGCAGTCGCCGTTTTATCGTGGGAACGGAAAGATAGAGGCTGCAGTATAATGGCACAAATGCTACGATACCGCTAGCCCTGGCTAGTACTGTCATCTGAAGTTGGTTGTCTTCAGTTTCCAGGTAGAACTCTGAGGTCAGACCGATTGGCATTATGTAGATGGGTTTGAAATCAGCTACAGTTTCCACTACTTGAGATACCTCATTCTCGTAGAAACCTCCTATCACTACTGTCCCCAAACCATAAGCTGCACACGTCAGGTAAACATTCTGGGCCATCATACCCACTTCGAACATCATAACTTGATGACAGAAGGTTGGGTCAGACTGTTGGTCCATCCAAGTGGAGTCCACTGAGATGACAATGTCTAGTTGGGCATTTTCAATCCACTGCTGATCCAAACCAGCACTCCTGAGGGAGGGACGCAGATCGCCTGACGAAACCCTATCTAAAGAGCAGTCCTCCTGATTGAAGTCATATAACCCGGTTGTTAAGTTCTGAACTTCACCAGCCACCACACGAAAGTCTAGTTGAGAGTCAGACCCAATCAAGTGAGCTATTGCTGTGCTCTGATTAAGTATGTCGAGAAGTACAGGGAAAGGAATGGATCCATTTAGATAATCTCGTATGGATTCTCGTTTTGCGATTGCCTGTTCTACTGTAATCTTATCTTCTTCTGCAAGGCTGAAACGCCCGTCCCATCGAATTATGGGTGATTGTCCATTACTTCCGAGAGGAAGAACTACCAAAGGATCCAGATTAGTATCTATAATATTTTGGAAATCGCTATGTGAGAAGTTGGTCACTACACGTGTGCGAAGGTTAAGAGAGGTTGCTTGTAAAAGGAAGTTCTGGATAGCATGTCCAACCTCTAGATGCACATACTGGATTCCTCTGTTACCGTAGCGTGTTGTGGTGCGAGTGTAATCGGCTAATATAACAAAGACAGTGCTTACGTTGGCGACTGCCTCTTGATCTTCACCCTCAAAGACTGGTAAGAAATCAGTTAGGTTGCAAGAAGATGATGCTAACTGAAGTTGATGACCTTGGGGAACATAATAGTAGCAGCCTTCACTGAGTGTGGAAGTTCCTTCATGAAGTAGGAGAATCTCTAATGGATAAGTAGCACCTGCTGATGGAACAGTACGGAAACCAGGACCATGTGTCAAACCTTGCATAGCCCAAACTAGTTGTGAGATTTGCTGAACATCAACTTCAGTATAGCGCAAATCACCAGACGATTTACACTGTTCCATTGCGCTCGTGAGAGGCATACCTTCACTATAACCAGGATTTGGGAGCTGAGTACCACCAATTTCAGTCAGATAGAATGTAATTTGGACAATAGTCGTGGATGCTATCAAAATGAATGCAACATAGAGCACAGTAAATGCTTTCCGATGTCCCTGCCAATTCACATCATTCAACATCCTGAGTACTAGTCAAACGAACGCATCCAACACGATATGTCTCTCACGCTATTAAGAGATGGCGTCGTACTGAAAGTAATAAAATAGCATGTTTTCCTCTGCATTCCATATTATAGGAATTGATGCAAGATGAGAATCGCTATTATCTATGAAACAAGGCGCAAGAAAGCTATGTTACAAGTCGTGAGATGGTTTTGAGTTTTGAAGAAGAAGATGGTCTAGCATTGTGATGGAGATATCTCTACAAAATTACGAAAATCATTGTATTTAGTTTCTAAACAAGTTGTTGGTGCAGCTTGTTCAGCTAGAGATTTTTCAGAATTGTGGAGATATCACTTGTAAAGGGTAAGGACTTCCTCCCACGCCTTTATGTAATCAGCCTTCCGGACGCGATACCACACTCCAAATTGATTCGCACACGGCTCGCTTCCTTCAATCACGTAAACGAACTCACTCTTTTCCCAAATATCAAGTTCCCATCCCTGTTCAATGTCATTATTGGGCTTCTCGGTAGTTCCAAGTGGGATTTCTTCAATCGTCATGGTTTGGAGCTTGACCTCAGCGTCATCCCAGTTGAGAAAACTCGAAAGTAAGCCCAACGATTCGCTGGTATAATACACTTTAGCACCGAATTCGCTTTCTCCACGCACCACTATCTTGAAATCTGTGATGAGAGGAAAACTATCGAGATCCAGTTCGTGAAAGTCAACATGCTCGGGGTGGGATTCTCCGCAAAGCACGGTTGTGTACAGTGGTCGCTCATTAGTGAATACTTCCTTGAATTTCATAAGATGATATTGCTTACAGACTAAATAAATCATTGTGGTCAAGATTTGTATGGAATGAGTTTAGTATCTATACACATATACTCCAGGATTCCATTATGTGTTTAGTATCTAAACGAGTTGTTGTCATTGCGCCACTCATTTTCAAAAAGTAACTAACAAAAAGGGTGGAGTGATGGTGGCTGGCCATCACTCCGATGTGGTTCTAACAACAGACCCTACCTAATCCAGTAGAGTTTCCGAGCTTAATTCAATACTGAGTTCAGCTTCTTGGGCTGGAGATTTCTCAGAATTGTTATCTGTGTCATCCATCTCGACAACTGGTTTCTCAAGGGTTAGCGCGTATCTAATAACCAGGACGCCTGAGAGTGACACTACCGAGCAAATGAGAAGTGTTGCAGGGAATCCGATAATTGGTATTAACCATCCAATTATCAGAATCTGTGGGGTTGCAAGTATTATGAGTATTGTTGGTTGTAAGGAATAGATAGAGTTACGATTTCTACTAGGAATAGCATCGATCAAAACTCTCTGCGTGAGAATTTCTGCAAATCCTCCAAAGAACATGCTTACTGTGAAGAGACTGAAGAGTAAAACGATAGGGATTACATGTTCAATCGGTAATTCAATCAGGACTATGTTTGTGAAAGGTAGAAGGAGGGTAACCATCTCAGAAGGATTCGCGATTGGGGGAAACACGGCCATCATCAAGGCTAGCAAGATGAAGAAGACAAACCCACAAGCTTGCACAAGTCTGAATCGAGGGATCCATTTTTTCGGTTCAAATTTCTGTGACCAGATCCCCGATCGTTCATTAGCAGCCACTCCAGGAATGAACGCAATCGTTCGATATGAGGCAACTGCAACATCCGTGATCAAGTAGCTATAATAAAGTGGGAACAGTATAAGTTGTCCCCAGACAGAGATCGCACTTGTAACAAGCATGGAGCCAATTACAATATATTTTACAAAAGGAGTTCGCCAGAGATAGTCTACACCTTCTTTCAGCAGTGATGTATATTCACTCATCGATGGGCGTTTCTCTCTAAGAGCTTCAACTTCAGGGAAGTCTTTGAGGTATCGCAATACTAAGAATGCAAAGAACACTGCACCAACAGCTTCAAGCTGAAACACAAAGGGTCTTTGATAAATAGCAGCAAGTATGCTACCGGGAATCAAAGCAGCGGTTGCTGCAATCTGTCCTATCATCCCCATACGACCCATGAAAACTCCGTATTGTTTTCGATCCTTATCATTTGGCATGGCAACTTTGTAGTTGTTGTCAAACCAAGCACCCCAAGCACCACTGATCTGCGACTGAGCCACGCCTTGAATAGCGTATACAGCAACAAGATAGAGGAAGGGAGTTGCGGAGGTCACTAATGATACCATGAAGAAAACAATACCATAGAGAAAGTTCCCGATTGCAATGACCCAGCGTTGCCCAATGGCATCTCCAAGTGCGCCGCTTGGATAATCTAGAAGAGCTTGTGTAACCATCTGAATTGCAACGAGGATTCCTAAGAGACCTAAACCTTCAATGAAACCTCCAGTTCCACCAAGCGCTTCAGCAACGAAGATAGTGTAGAAGGTTGAACTTATTGTGAAGATAACACTGGCAGTAGGCATAAGGACCATCAAGATTTTACCAAGGCGAATTGCCTTTTCGTCAACCTCAGTGAAACCCATGAATCTGGAAGTTCTGCTCAACGTCGGTAGATCTCCTGTGAAAGAATATTCAAAGAGAGTATCATTACTATATAATGGAAAGCCACTGGATAGGGACACTTGAAGAGGTCGCAAAATGTTACTACTTTCTTAATAGCGTTAAGTTTGGAGTAAGATTTTATTATGAGTATAGTATCTAAACACTTATGAGTATAGTATCTAAACACATCCGATTCAAAACGAGATTAATATACTTAAATGCTTAGAGAATTACTTACTACTATTCTGAATTGAAAGCATCTTCTCTAGAAACTCCGCGATGATCTGTTTCTCTTTTGCAGAAAGCGTTTTGATGTATCGAAGATATTTTCGTTCGAGTGATACTTTCCCCTTATTCAGCAGACCCATCAGAAGAGAACCTTGTTCTGTGAATTGAACATGAAGCTCGTTCTTCTTCTCGGGAAACATTTTTTTACTGATGATTCCCTTTTTCTGTAGCCGTGATAGAGTCTGAGAAATAGCCCCTTTAGTAAGACCCATTCTATCAGCGATAGCAGTTATGTTGGTGTCCTGAATATGATATAGAAACATCAATAGTTGTATTTCAGAGGGATGTAGTTTCTGTCCTTCATGAATGATGATCCTTTTTTTGTCTAAGGAATTAAGTATAGCGATACTATCAAGTATCTTGCTTACCAATTTCTTATCCTGAGACATAAGTGTTTAGTAACTTAACACTACAAAAAGCTTGGCATAACACATTTTGAATAATTCTTCGTATATTGTGATTAAAATATGCAGAAGAAAGAACCTTCTAAGCAGCTATGATAGAAATTGCTAAATCCAGCTTCATCATTTAATTTTATGGAGAATTGACTTTGTCAACGAGAATGAAAGAGCTTGATGAGATTATTGAAGTTGTAAACAGCACCACCGAAGTACCAAAACAAACTCGAAAACAATTTTGGAAATTAGTTCGTCAGATAAAGCGAGAAGTGGATCCTGATATCTCTGAGGTCAAGAGAGCAACGGAAATCCGAAACATACTGTTTGATATGGATAGAGGAAAAACCTATTCGATTGGTCCGTTCGTGGCTGCAGAAACCATACTGGGAATACTAGCGTTTGTTTTGTATTTGCACTCATTGAATACTCCTGTGTCCTGGCTCAATATTCTCTCATGGGGTTTTCCAGAGATCATTACAGTGTTTCTTAGATTCATCGGCATCTTTCTTATGATTGCATTTTTCTACCCATATGGCCGATTAATTGCTGGTTCAGTTTTAGGTATAAAACTTGAAGCTATCTGGTTCAGTGAAAACAAAGAGCCTGGACTGAAAATTGATTATGAAACTTTTCTCCTAGCCAAACCCTCACGACGAAAGTGGTTCTTCTTCTTTTCAGGATTATGGACCATGATTACAGGTGTTGGAACTGGTTTGATTGGATGGTTCATTGCAGGTGATATTCTTGGTTTCATTATCGGAGCTTTCTTTGTCGCGTTCTATGGGTATGTTATTGGGACTGGAGTAACATACCCTAATCGTGGAGAGATGTCTCAATATAATCGTGAGAAGAAAATAGAGAGAGCTTGGAAAAAGAAATTAGGTTGACATGGTATATTATAATTCAAAAATTAAGTGCGCGGAGAACGAGCTCCGGGATATAGACGCGAAAGCAATAGGATATCTGATTTAACATCAAATAACTTCAATAAGGTCAGAGAAGTCACAAAATAGATTCCAGATGCAGATTTCACCAGAACTTCTCATAGGTACCATGATTGGTTTATTCACTGCATTTCTCTGGGCGGTATCAACTAATATCTACAAAACCCAGAGTAAGGAAGCTACACCATTAGCAATTTCCGCTCTGAAGATGTGGGCAGCTATGGTATTCATGTCATTCATTGTCATGTTACCCTTTCGAACAGCACCATTCTATGTTCCAATTGAGTCACTTGTCTTTCTCATTGCATCTGTCAGTATAGGTCTTGTAATAGGAGATTTGGCATATCTAACAAGCCAAGATCGTATTGGAGTTTCCTATGCTTTTCCAATAGCTAACATCTTTCCAATTTCCACTTATCTTATCGCAATTTTTCTCGTTGATGAACCAATCATTATCAGTCGCTTTTTTGGAATAGTAATTGCTGTGATTGGAGTGGCAGTAATATCAAGAGAACAAGTTGCTAATAATGAAAAACAAGAGATGCGCAAAGCCGACTACCTGGGCATCGGTTTGGCAGTTCTGGCGGCACTCTGCTGGTCTCTAGGAAGTGTCTTTCTTCAGATAGGTGTACAAGATATAGACCCTATTGATGCAACTTTTGTAAGGATGATATTCGGAGGAGCCATTTTTGTACCTCTATGTCTTACCGCAGTAAAACGTGGAATGCCAAAACCAACGAGGAGAGCCGCAAAGATCGTCATGGCATCAGGATTTCTAGGAATGACGCTGGGGACCCTTCTTTACACTTATACTGTCAAATTGATAGGTGCATCAATTGCCTCACTTCTTGGTTCCACATCTCCACTCTTTGCAGTCCCAATTTCGATTATTTTCCTCAAAGAATCATTTAGTCGACGGGCAATCGTGGGTGTCCTTCTCACTATTATGGGAGTCATACTAGTAATTGTAGTAATCTAGGTTTAGACCGTTCATTGTTAGATGGACAAACTTTGACACCAAGGTGATGTCCTCCCAAGAGCGGCATTAGGATGCATGTTTTTATTCCTACACTCAATAAACGAATGAAGTTCAATGCCATTATCCGTTGAATGTAAGTGGTTTACGTCAAATCAGCGTTGAACGTTTCAGTATTAAGGGACTATTTAGATTTCTAGCCATGTTAAGTGAGGTTTCTGTGATGTCATCACGCGCGGAACTGATGAGGAAAATATTACTCACAATAGATCAACACCCTTCATCAATCTATGATATTCTGTATTCTATAACCAATTTTTCCGATCCAAAAAGAACTAGACTGCCCAAGCTTCTCAAGTCAATGGAAAATGACAATTTAGTTGTAAGTGCACTCCAACCAGGACCTCTCGGACCATATCGAAGAATCTACAAACCAGGTCCAGAAGCAGATAAGTTTCTGATTGAGAATCTTCGAAATGCGATTGAAACTATTCTTCATTTCTATAATGCATACAGAACGACAAATCCCGGTGAACTATATGAACTAGGGAAGAACCCAGAGCTCACGACCAAAGATGGCAAGATACTTTATGCTTCTTATCCGCAAGTCAAAATAAATGACCTCAATGAAATTAGAGACCTTTCATCGAATCGTAATGTTACAATCTCAATCCTAGGTCCGGATGATATCTTGATTAAAACAGGAATTTCATATGATGTTATAGGGTCAAATATCATGGATATTGAATCACCTAGCAAAACATTCTCAGAGGTTCGTCTTCGAGGAGTTCCACCAAGGAATCAACTACCCAAAGCTATTGAAGAATGCAAGAGAATAATGGTCAGAGGGGGAATATTGAGAATGATAGTACCCTTTGTGTTCTTTGATGAACCTGAAAATGCAACCTTAGGTGAATTCATTCAAGTTACTGCGGCCACACAATTTCCTGAATTAGGAGTAATCGAAGGGTCAGATATTCTTCACATTATTAGCCGGAATTTCTCAAAACATGGAACCTATGAAACTAAACTTGGAGAAGTCCATTTCTGGGCAATCAAGTCATAGTTGGTTACGTGATGGATAAGGAATTTATTTTCAGCTATAGAGAAAAGCTGATATTGATTTGCTTTCGCGATAAGTAATTGCCGAGAAATTATTCTGGTGTTACTAAAATGAATGAAAATAAAGAGAAGCTAGTAAATCTTGTTGTCGAACACAATGTTAGTGCCATTATGATTCTCAGTGAGAAGCTCAAACTTGACCCAGAGGCTGTTATTGAACTGATCAACGAACTGATATCGGAGGATAAACTTCATGGAATGATATCAGAAGATGGTAAGAGATTCTTCAGAAGTGATGCAAAGGTTTCAGATGCCCCAGTCATTCACCGCGATGAGTATATGCCTGAATTTCTTAGTTATGATACACGTCCAGGTAAAGCAATCGCGATTATAGGGTTTATAGTTCTAATAGGTGGAGGGCTAGTCAATTATTATGCTACTGTTGTACCTGAACGTGATTTTGCAGCAATACTCTTTTTTGTTGGCTTAGCCATTTTCTTTGGTGGTCTTTACTTAGCAACAAAGAAGCAAATGCCAGACTAGCAAAATTATTGTCATCATAACGGATTGCTTAAGTAGAGGTCTTAATGGCAGCTCTGCAAGGTGACTCAATGCAAGACCTCATATTTTTTGCAATGGCAATCTCAGTTTTCGCTGTCGGCGTTGGTATCCTTTCTTCCATGATTGGTATTGGTGGAGGAACTGTCAACACTCCAATACTATTAATCGTCTTCTTTGAAATATTCAATGAACAGACGGCACCAGCAACTGCTCTTGTAGGAGGTCTTTTTGTGGCAATAGCGGCATCAATTGGCTATTGGAGGCAAGAGCCACGACCAATTATCCTTAAGATTGGACTCATACTTGCTGTATTTACTGTCCCCGGGTCACTTTTTGGAGTGTATTTGCGCACATTAATTACTACACCATATATTCTGCGTCTGGTTTTTGGAATATCACTCATGCCAGTGGCATTGAAAATGCTCTTTGCGAAAAAGAGTGGTAAGGGAGACGTTGCATCAGAACTTGCTAATTGGAATATGTCTGAGATATCTCAACGACAGTGGATTACTGCACTCATTGGAGCATTCATAGGTGGCATGTCGGCTGGACTCCTAGGCTTAGGAGGCGGTGCGGTTGTTGTTCCAGTCCTTATTGTGCTCATGGGTTTTCCAATGCATGCCGCTGTCGCAACTTCCATGTTCATCATGATGTTTACAGCAACCGCAGGTACTGCATACAACATTGCTCTCGGCTCGGTGAACCTATACTTTGCACTAACGTTGGGAGTGGGAATGCTTGTTGGGGGTCAGATTGGTTCACGACTAGCACCTAAAGTCAATGCAGTTCAACTCAAACAAATATTCGGTCTTATCATTATACTCCCCTTAATTTCGATGATGAAACTAGGACAGTTGTGGCTTGATCCAAATGGTTCAAGGGGTTTCTTATCTACAATCGGCGACGTCATTATCTGGCTTGGGATCATCATTCCAATAGGACTTCTACGCCTCTATCAAATTCGTAAACAACCACCTACTGATGTACCTGTGGAACCTATTGATTCACCAACACCGGAGTAGAAATCCATGAATGCAATAATATCACTCTGATAAAGAGTGAGGAGTCTGCGTTTATTAGGAGGTTGCACTCCTCATACAATTCAAAGAATTGTAATAGTGATGAGAATGGTGAAGTATAATCTCGAAAACAAAGTTGTGATTATCACAGGAGCCTCAGCTGGTTTAGGTGAACAATTTGCTCACGCATTTGCAGAGTCAGGTGCACATGTAGTTCTTGCAGCAAGGAGGAAAGAACTTCTGGAAAAGGTCGCCTCAGATATCTCACAACAGTACAATGCAACAACGCTAGTTGTTCAGACAGACGTTGGAAAAGAGAAGGATATTGTAGATCTTGTTAAGCAAACTGTGAAGAAATTCGGTACTGTGGATATTTTGGTTAACAATGCTGGCATGTATATCGTTAAGCCACTTATCGAACAGACATTGGAAGATTGGAATACTGTAATGAATGTTAATCTGACTTCAGCATTCTTGGCTACTAGAGAAGTAGCTAAGGTGATGATTCCAAAGAAGTCTGGAGTGATTATCAATATCTCGTCAACTTTCGGATTTCGTGGTACTAAATTTCCTGAAGTGAGCTACTATACATCAAAAGGTGGTCTGGTTATAATGACAAAAGCATTAGCCGTTGAGCTAGGAGAACATAATATTCGAGTTAATGCAATTGCACCCGGATTTTTCCCGACTCCAATGTCAAAAGGAGCTTTTGATGACGAGAAGATTCGAACAACAATGATTGAACCAAGAACAGCACTTCCTATGTTTGCTGAAAATGAGTGGATCAGAGGTGCAGCATGCTTTCTAGCAAGTGAGGATGCTAGATATATCACCGGCCATACTCTTGCGGTTGACGGCGGGTATCTTGCATTCTAATTCAAAAAAGAAAACAATGGGAAGGCAGGATTAACCTACCTTCCTTTGTGATTCAAAGATTTAGTCTTTCCAATCTAGAGATTCAAAATCGCGGTATTTCTTCCACTGTGCTCCTGCTGCTACACCTGCTATTAGAAGCAGAGAAACAAGGAATACTGCAAAGTTCTGATAAGCATCAAAGCCATCTGCAAAGAACCAGAACCATGCTGTTAGAATAATGACCCAGGCAAAGGTTAAACCTATTGAGAACCAACTCTCGGGTCCCTCACCTCTCTTACGAGCCCATGGTAACCACATCGCCAGAAGTATTCCACAGAATACTGCTAATGATAGAAGAACTACAGCAACATTCTGGTTTGCAGAATAGCCATTTGCAAATGACCATAACCAAATTACAAGGATTGCAATCCAAGCCCAGAACAGACCAACAGATATCTTTGGCTTCCTGCCTATTTCGACTACGCTATTGACTTCAATCTGCATCTTCCCAAACCAAGGAGAAATCACGATGATCATCATCAATAGGAATGAAGCTAGGATGATTGCTACATTCTGGTAGAATGTTATGGCATAAACAGTGTCGGAAAAGTCATTGGCAAATGGAAGCCATAGCACAAGGAACAGCAACCAGCCAGTTCCACCAACCGCACTAATTCGAGCACCCCATCCTTCTCCCTTTGAGGGAACCCAGAGTACAATATTCAATAGTCCAACAATAAGCAATGATGCGAGTCCGATACCTATGTTCTCATAGAATCCAAAGCCAGAAGCAAAGAAAACAATCCAGAGTATCAGAAACACTATCCATGTGATTCCACTTATTGCACTAGCCTTTGGTTTCCGTCCTTCATGAGATGGAATCCAGATGAGTGTATTCACAGCTCCAATAGCCAAGAGCGCTACGAATATCACTGCAATGTTTTCAACGAGTCCATGTGGACCAGCAAAAAAGAATAGCCAAATAATTGTAAAAGCAATCCAAGCAATGAAACTGATCATTGTTCCATATTCTTTGCCGGAAGTCCTTCTCTTTAGAGACTTCCTTCTTCTTCGACTCTTAATTTCAATATCAATATCAAAATCCTCCTCTTCAACATCATCGGATGTTTCTTCTGAAGGAAATTCATTATCATCAATAGGTTTCATTATTT
>JAUWOU010000125.1 GCA_030612005.1 Candidatus Thorarchaeota archaeon
TGTAAAATCAGAGTCAATGATACTGGATGCGATTGCGGGAAACTTAGCCAGATTAATTGTATCTTTGATGCGTTCCATGACCTTGCCAAATTGGTTTTTAGTGGTCTC
Source organism: Candidatus Thorarchaeota archaeon (assembly GCA_030612005.1). Lineage (GTDB taxonomy): Archaea > Asgardarchaeota > Thorarchaeia > Thorarchaeales > Thorarchaeaceae > SMTZ1-45. The sequence continues at coordinate 109 of JAUWOU010000125.1, forward strand.
GATTCGCTCTATCTCTTCAACGAGTTGTGATAATAGCCTATCGAGATTTTTGTCCACTAGTTCTTCACTCTCACCTTTTTGTATGCCAGAGCGGCTCTAATAAGACCCAAGTAAAGTGGGTGTGGATTCCCGGGACGTGATTTGAACTCAGGATGATATTGAACACCAATCCAGAAGGGATGGTCAGCAAGTTCGATTGCATTGATTATTCGATTAGTGTTATCATATGCAGACACTTTGAGCCCTTTTTCATCCATCTTGCTAAGATACCTTTCAATAAGATGAAAACGATGTCTAAATCGCTCTCGGACACGGTCTTGGCCGTATATTTCATGGAGTCGTGTTCCTTTAACTATCGTAACTTCATGACCACCAAGTCGCATGGTGCCACCTTTATCCTCTGTAATCTTCTGTTCATCCATAAGATCTACGACAGGATAGAGACTATCTGGGTCTACTTCTGTGGTATTGGCGCCCTTCCATTCCATTACATTCCTTGCAAAGGCTACTGTAGATAATTGAGCCCCATAGCAGATTCCTAGCAGGGGAATCTTTGAGGTTAGAGTCAGTGTTGCTGCACAGATCATACCTTCAACACCACGCTCTCCAAACCCAGGTGTGAGCAATACACCATCAACATCTGAAAGGTCTTCAAGAAGGCATTCTTCTGTGGCTCGTTCTTCAGTTGCAATCCATTTTATCTCGACTTGAGTATTGCATACAGCAGCAGCATGACTAAGTGCTTCATTGATGCTTTTGTAAGAATCACCTAGTGTTGTATACTTCCCCGGCATTGCGATTACTACTTTTTCTTTTAGATTCTCAAATGATTGGACAATCTCATGCCAAGAGTCAGTATCAGGACTCCGAGATTCTAAGCCGAAGTGATTGACGAGAATCTCTCCAAGACCTTCTTCTTCGAAGGACAAGGGAAGTTGATAGATTATGGGGATATCTGGATTTGAAATGACTTGTTCCTCAGGAACGTTACAGAAAAGGGCAATTTTCTCTTTAGCAGGGTGGGATAATGGCATCTCGGATCTGCATATCATTATGTCTGGTTGAATACCCAGACTCTGTAGTGTTCTCGCGCTGTGTTGTGTCGGTTTCGTCTTGAACTCACCCACAGATTTCATGTAAGGAACTAAAGTGACATGAACAACTGCAACTCGATTTCTTCCCACCTCTTGAACAAGCTGACGAACAGCTTCCAAAAATGGCATTGCTTCTATATCTCCAACTGTACCGCCAATTTCAACGAGTAATACATCAGGAACAGGGTCCTTGTTGATAACATCCCAAATCCTCTGTTTAATCCTGTCTGTAATATGTGGAATTATCTGAACTGTTCTTCCAAGAAATCCTCCCTTTCTCTCTTCAAGAATGACTGACATGTAGATTTGTCCTGATGTGATATTCTGGGATGGATGGACTTCCATACCAGTAAAACGTTCATACGTACCAAAATCGAGGTCAATCTCGGATATCCTAAAGTCAAAGCCTTTTACTGGACTAAATGTCCATATATCATCTGTAACAAATACTTCGCCATGTTCTATTGGATTGAGGGTGCCAGGATCGATGTTCAAGTATGGATCAATTTTGATTATTCGAATACTATATCCTCTGAATTGTAATAATTTGGCAATTGATGCGGTTGTTACACCTTTTCCAATACCGGAGAGAACCCCTCCAGTAATGAAGACAAATCTTGAACTATTATTAGTTGAAGTCAATTATGATCTCCTCAAGATGCAAAATATTGTTTTCATGCGCTTCATTAACTGCGGCTGCTGTCACAACACTTCGTATAAATCGTTCGCTAAAATTCAGGAAGGTTGTGGTCGATTCTTCATGAGATAGGTTTAGCAACTACACTTGCTCTCATAGAAGCTTGGAATATGTATTGAAAGGCTTCTAGGATGTTATGACCATTCTTAGCAATGCTTCTGAATACAGGTACAGAGGTAGGCAATCTTAGATGTCCTCTGATTTGTTCTTCATGAACTGCTCCAGGTAAATCTTGCTTGTTAAGACAAACAACGACCGGAAGTGGTCGTTCTTCTTCAGTGATCATTGACATAAGCTCATTCCAGCTCGCGAGATTTTCATCCAAGAGAGTACCTTGAGAGTCAGCCATGAATATTACACCATCAGCACCTACAAGTACTACTTCTCGAGTAGATCTATAGAAATCCTGTCCTGTGGCAGACCAAACATGAGCATTAACAGTCCAATTTTCATTGAGTGGAAATGGAATGGTACCAAAATCACAGAACATTGTTCTACCAACAGTATTTTCAATTGATGTCAATTTATCTGCATAATCAAGTGACGAGAATATCCATCGGATTGCTGTCGTCTTTCCACTCATTGCTGGTCCAAAAAAGACTATCTTGAGACCAACAGTTCGATTTCCATAGTCTATAATCATGTATTGATTCCCCTCTAATTCACGTACCCCACATACTGTCAACCCATGCCCCTAGTCCCGATAGTGTACCCATCTTTATACAATCTGAGAAGTCCTCATGCCATTCTGCTCTGATAAAGCGGATTAAATCGGTCAACTCTCCACCATCCCATCCAATTGCCTCATAGAGATTTCTCTCTGTTAGAGTTGTAGATGCACCAAGTTCTCTGGCAAGTCTGATTCTAGAGAGTAACGTTACAGCTCTTCGGGCAGCATGAACATAATTATTGATTTCCTCTTCAAATACATCCTGTGTGAGTTTCTCAGATTCATCATCTAATTTTAGTACTGCAGTTACAATATGATCTGGTACATTCGTGCCTCGAAGTGATTTCGTCAGAAGACGACGGATTCTCTCCAAAGATTGCTTTTTCCTAATCAGAATTTTATTAACAGCCTTCTTTTCTACATCAAGACTACTATCAATTTGTTTTACAAGAGTAAATGTCATTGATGATGGGGATGTGATTCTAAGTATCCCACAATTGGCTGAGTTAGTTAGGATATGAGCTGTAACATCTTCAAGGGTTTTCTCATTCACTTGGACACCGAGAACAGTAGAACCTAATGGTATAGCTAGAATCCAACCTGCAAAACGCGAGATTCGATCTAAAGCTAATCTCAGATTTCCAGATAATCCACACACAACGGTTCTACTAACTTCATAGTTGTGCTTCTCTTCTTCCCAGACTGATAGAATCTCTGACTCTGAAGTAAAATCTCTCCAAAAGACCAGTTTATGCCGGTGCGGACAGAGAGTTGTAAGACTCTCTGTGATATCATCCACAAGTTCGATATCTTCACCTGCTACAATCACAGGTGTTCGTTCTAGGACTGAGTTAAGTAGCAATGGAAATTGCTTGTCTATTAGCTCAATAATGCGTAGTATCGAGTATGTCATTTGTCTCTCCTCGTCATGAGTAGACCTCCATCGGAGCTTCCTGCTAGAAGTAGCTCCTTTAGGTCATCAGGAACAGCTGGTTTGACTATTGAAACAGAAGAAAGGACTCGTCGAATCTCTTCTATGTAATGTTTCAATAGTAGTCTCATAAGACCAAGCTTCTGGCTATCTTTGTCAACCCAGAGGCTAAATACACCATTTGGTACTGAATAGATAAAGTGTCGAGTTGTATTTGTTTCACACATAACGGTTTGTAGAGAACTGTTCCTGAGAGTTCTCACAACCCTTTCTGAGGCATCATGTAATGCAAACGACATTGCTGCAAGCCGATCGTTTGTGAATCCTTCTAATGAAACTCTTATACCTCCATTCAGTGATAAGAATACAGAACCAATATTGGGGATTGAATCATGTACTTGTCGAAGGAGAGCTCTCAGACTTAGTGCTTGTGATCTATCAAGTGAAATAATAGACCTTGACGTTCCATATGTAGTGGCTCGACCTTCAGCAACAGCAAATCCTTCGAGTACACGACTCGTTTCATCAGAACTATAGGATCGTAGCGGCGGAAGCCTCCCGTCGATATGCTGTCTTAGTAAATATGACAATCGTGATAAATTGTCCTTCATCTCAATAAACAAAGCTGCAAGATTCACTCTTGGGGCAGTGGTAACAGTAAGGAAGTAATCAGAATCATTAGGAAGGGATGCAAGAAACACTTTGGATGTTTCTGATTCCATCAATAGATATTTGAAATCACCATGAATTAGCTTGGCAACCCCAAAAATAGCACAGGTCGAAGATGCTACTGCAAAGACCTCTTCCTTACTAAACCATACTCCTGCACTTGCTACAGGAAGACCGTCTTTTTGGATTAGAACTACGTTTTCAACGCCAGTAATTGTTTTGATGTTCTGTAAGGTTTCAGTCAATTCATCGCTCAAGTGCTCTCAGCCCCAGAGAACTAAATTGTTCAATGATGAATCTAATCCGTACTATATAATCTCCACACAGAATTATGACTTGGGAGTCCGGCTGATTCTACATGTGAATTAGTGCTGTATCTGGAACTTCTTGGAATACTTCTCGTGCTGCCCTGCCAACTTTTGCTCTGTTCTTTTCGAACGTGTAAACACGAATTACATCCAGATAGCCTTTCATCATCGCTGCGATGTTTGAATAGTCAGAAAGATTGCGAGCGACCTTTTTGCCATCAATGGTTTCAAAGATAGCAATCTCCATAGGGTCTAATTGATGAGGATTATACGGGACTGATGGTAAAGTAGGAACATCAACAATAACATCATGGTTTTCGACTCCAGCAATTGAAGCTATTTCTTCCTCTATGCTCTCACGTACTTTCTTCTTTGTGAAAACCTTTGATACAAATCTATCTTCAGTATGAAGTACTTTCTCAAATACAGATTTGTAGAGAATTCGTGAGTCCAAGAGATTCATCATATTTGCTGCTTCTTTTGCATCTTCTGATTCAGATGGATCGATTTCTCGAACCATTGATACTAATGACATATCATCAAGAATAAGGAATTCTTCAGGAGTCTTGAAGTTTGTCAAATTTAGTACGTTATCTGCCGCATTGATGAGTTTGACTAACATCACTTCAATACTACGTACCGTTTTATGGTAGTATACATTCAGAAACATCTCATATCGTGCTACAAGGAATGCTTCTAGAGCTCCTCTAGCTGCTATATTGAAGTATAGCTGATAATCACTAGAAGCATCAAGACTGTCTATTAGGCGATGAATATCTACTAGTCCATAATTGACTCCACAATAGAATGAATCACGAATTAGATAGTCCATTTTGTCACAATCAACTTGTCCTGCAACAATACCACTCACAACTCCATCATACTTGCGAGTTCTACGACCACGGACCAAGTTCGCTATTCGTTTCTTTGAAACACCTTCGTTTTCAAGAATTTCTCCAACTTCGCTTTTTAGTACTAGCCATTCTGTAACATCTTCGTGATTCTTTCCTTGTTTCTCAAGAAGTGATTCCTCAAAGACATGACTGAATGGACCATGGCCTAGGTCATGTAACAGACCTGCCAATCGGACTTCTTGAAGTACATCATCTCCGAGTTTTAGTTTATCCAAAAGTTTCTTGCCAGTACGACCCGCGAGAAACATGACTCCTATACAGTGACCAAAACGAGTATGCTCCGCAGTTGGATAAACAAAATGGGCACCAGATAATTGCTTTATTCTTCTTAATCTCTGGTATGTTTCAGAGTTTATTATTTTGGCTTCAACATTGGTGATACCAATGAAGTCATGAATAGGGTCATTGATTTCCATAACAAATTCCATTTCAATCACTCATCTGTAGTTGGTTACATCTGTGGGTCAAAAGCTCTAATTTCACGTACTAAATCTTCAGTCGAACTGATTTCAGAAACACAAAGTGGGACATGAATGCTATCTGCGATTTTTACAGCTAGTGGATCCAGCTCTTTAACTCCCTGAAGAATTACAACAGCAGGTTTTACGGCTACTGATGTGCTAATCTGACTTGCTTTTATGGCAACCATTGGGGATCTTCCGGTTGATACATTTGTTAGGATTGCACCTCGTTGTGTTGTACCGCCGTATAATCTCAGAAGTTGCTGTGGTGTTAGACTCACTATGGCTCGGATACTGTCAAGAGCTGTGTATCCGTAGATATCTCTATCAAGCAGATTATGATGAGTGAGCACTTTGCAATCAAGATGCTCAACTAGTAATCTAGAAGGAACAGGAAATCCAAATTCTCTACTATCAAGAATTGCATCTGATGCTATTTCTGGAGCTATCAGCTTTTCAAGTGCTACCGCAACTCTTCCGCCCTCTTCCGCATCCATTTCTATGAGGCCTTCGACGAATCGTTTGATTGTGTCAACTCTTGGAGATTTTCTCCTCCCGCTCTCATAGTCACTTATTACCGATGGTGAAACACTGAGATGTTTCGCAAGACTCTTTTGTGAGATGTGAAACCGTTCCCGCCATCTTCTCATAATTGCACCTGGATCATTCTCTGCGAGACAAATCTCGCCAGCCATTGCTTCTGCAAGCCTTTGAAGTGTCTCACTTGAGTCCATAAGACTCTGATTTCTTAGATTGTAGATAAGACTTGTGTAAAATGAAATTAGAGTTGAATAACTAACCTACCTACCGAAGAACTCAAAGCGGGTAATTTATCACATCATCATGGTTCTATCAATGTTTTTCATATTTCTAGTTGGGACTGCAGGTTCCGGGAAGTCTTTGCTTACAGCGTCATTAGAGAAATGGCTTGTGGGGTCAGATTTGAGTGTGACAGTTGTAAATTTAGATCCCGGAGTTGAAAGTCCACCATATACAAGTGATGTAGACATCAGAGAATATGTAGACTATGGTGAAGTGATGAGAACGTTCGGACTTGGACCCAATGGTGCACTCGTTGCTTCACTAGATATGGCTGTTGGACACGTTGATGATTTACGAGAAGAAATCATTGAAACTGGGAGAGACTATGTCATTGTAGATTGTCCGGGACAGATGGAGTTGTTTGCATATAGGAACTCTGGACCGCTAATGGTGTCTGGGCTAAGAGGGGATGATCCTGCAGTATCTTTGTATCTCCTGGATTCTAATATTGCTAGAACTGCAACAGGTTATCTTTCATCAATGCTTCTAGGTGTTTCAATCAATATTCGATTTGGATTACCTCAACAAGCTTTGCTCAGCAAACCAGACATCCTTACTGAGGAAGAGGTTGAGGAAATCGTTCAATGGGGAGAAGAGATATATCTTCTTGGAGATGCTCTAAATCAATCTGCAGACGGTCTCAGCAGAGAGTATTCAAAATCTATTCTTGAGATGCTTGAAAATCTAGACACAGTAACTGGTACCATACCCGTTTCGGCCAAAGATATGACGGGATTCGACATCCTCTATGGCGAATTACAACGAGTATTTTCTGGCGGAGATAATCTGTACGAGTAGGGATGATGGCTTGACTGCCTACTTTGCTTATATTTCAGGGGAGAATGTTGAACTAGCCAAGGCAGAAGTAGAAGTGTTATTGAATCAATACCTAGATGATAAGGAATTAACTTGGCAAGGGCGTTTAGCCAAAATAATAATGCCAGTTAATCCTACAGATTTTCTCTTAGAAAGAGCTGCCCTTGTTCAGATGGCTGGTATTATCCTGTATGAATCGGATTTAGTTGACAATATAACTCAAGTAATCTCTGATGATGAATGGACTGTCCATATCACTAAACAGGATGAATTCTCAGTCAAGACGCTATGTGTGGATATAGATAATGATTCAAGTATGAGATTACAGATAGAGAAGGTTCTTGGTGCACATATCAAGAAAGTTACTGGTGCTAGGGTCAATCTTAGAAGTCCTTCAGTTCAGATATTAGTTCTAATATTGTCTAACCGTATTTTGGTTTGTAAATCTAGTACATCTAGGCTTCGGGCGTTATTGAGAAACAGGGAACCGGGCAAGAAAACATTCTTTCATCCAAGTATGATGAATAGTACCTTAGCCAGAGTGATGTGTAATCTTGCAGGGATTAGAGTTGGTGATGTTGTACTAGACCCATTCTGTGGTGGGGGAGGGATATTATGTGAAGCCTTACATATTGGAGCTTCTGTCATTGGAATTGATATGAGCTGGAAATTATTAGTTGGCGCCATAAGAAATCTAAGTGAGATTGGTGTAAAATATTCAATAATTCAAGGGGATGCTCAACACCTTCCTATAAAATCTGTAAATCGCATTGTTACAGATCCACCCTATGGGCGTGCTAGTTCTACTAGAGGTAGCATAGCTATCAAACTTGTAGAATCATTATTAGAAAATGTAGATACAATTCTTCTATCAAAGGGAGAGAGTTTGTGTATTGGTGGTGACAGTGAGATGAAATTGTCCCAAATTGTGCAGAACACAGGTCTCACTGTTGTACGTAACCTTAGAATGAGAGTTCATAGTGGATTAGTTCGAGAGATTGTAACAGTTCAAATCTAGGAGATTATTCTACCATCTTTTGTACGCGGACTGAACCAATCGAGAAATTCTTCAAATAGGGATTCCGATTTGAAATCTAATCGTATTTCTATTGAACCAAGTGGAGGGTCTTCATGGTTGTTATCGATCAATCTCAGTTTTCCTGCATATGCAGTCTGTTTATCAAAAAAGGCGAATGTTGTAAACTCGTCAAGATTCTTTAGAAGACGCACCCTAACAGCATTAATTATTCTCTTATCATAAACTGATTGTCTTAGTATTGCAAAATGAGTCTTATTTATTTCAGTTGAATAGAGCTCTGTATATTCATCTAATTCTGTCCTTGAGAGAGTAATTGGACCGAGAAGATTCTCTATTGCAACCTCAACTCTTTGGATATCCTCTGTAGGATGAACTAAACATCGGATTGTAGATTTCATTTCAAGTCAGCTTCTCTACAAGTTCCTTTGAAGATTTTCTTATCTGGTCAATGGTTCCTTCGTTAATCAACATGATATCACTTAATGCAATGACACCACCCAAACCAACCGATACCTCTCTAATGTCACGTTCCCTGAAAATCTCCCAGTTTGAAGGAGCATCTTCACGGTTTCTCTCTTGTAAACGAGAATATCGTATCTTAGGAGATGTGTGTACACAGACAACTATTACTTCTTCTGCATAGTCATCAAAAACATCTATCTCAGCAATACTTCTACAACCCTCTATTACTATGATATTTGATTCATGTTTACAAAGACTATCAAGACAACGAGTAGCTATTGCGCCGAGACCATGTATCTCCCTTAGTTCGAGCATGACTTTCTTGGTATTCTCAGGGTTTTCTTCCAATCCCCGATTTCTAGTTTCTTCACGGATAACATCACCCATGATAATTAATGGAATACCAGCATCATGGAATGCATTAGCCACCTCGCTCTTTCCAGCTCCGGGCATCCCAGTGATAATTATTATTTTCAGAGTTATCATCCACCACTCAATCACTTATTCTCTAAATAGTATAATTAGGGCTACTCTTAGTTTTTATCTTGTCTAATACTCCTCTAACTATTTCTGAAGTTATAATACTGGATTCATCAATGATAGCAATATGAAGTGATTCTTTAAGAATACGATCTCGTAGGTCTCTACCTGATAGACCTTCGGTCATCTTTGCAACTTCTTGTAAATCAATCTCAATCTCTAGTGGTAAGCGTTTGCTGTAATATTGAAGTATACCAAGTCTTTCTTCAGTGTTAGGCAATGTAAATTCAAAGACCGTATCGAATCGATTCTTGATTGCAGGATCAATTAATGGCAAGGCATTCGTTGCACCAATGACAACAACTCCAGATGCTTCAGCAGTTTGATCTAATTCTCCTAAGAGTGCAGTTACAACCTCTGATACATCACCACGAATTGATTGGAATGAACGAGCAAGTCCAATTGCATCAAGTTCGTCAATAAAAATGATACTTGGTGAATTCTTTCGTGCATCATCAAAGAGCGCACTAATTCTCCTACCACCATCACCAACATGAACACCAATCAAATCAGAGGCTTTGGCGAAGAATATCTTGGCATCGGCT
>JAUWOU010000208.1 GCA_030612005.1 Candidatus Thorarchaeota archaeon
GAGAACCCTGCCTTCTACGAGTCCTTAAGGGAGAAACTAGAAGCTATCATTGAACAAAGAAAGCTCGAACGGCTTGTAGTAGCAGAGGTCATCAAAAAGTTGAGAGGAATCATAGACGAGATAGAAACAGTAGAACAGAAGGCATCATCACTTGGACTGAGTGAAACACAGTTTGCATTCCATGAATCAATTCGAAAAGAATTAGGTACTCTGAAGCCTACAGAGTTAAAGAAACTCAGTAAGGAGATTGTAGACGAATTAGACAAGCTTGCTGTCGTTGATTGGATCCAAAAAGGTGACATCCAACGAAGGATGAGAAGAAGAATCAAGAGAAAATTACGTTCAATAGAATGTCCTGCTGAAAGTATTGAATCTCTGACGTTGAACTTGGTTGATCTAGCTCGAGAGAGAATGAGGAGGTGAAAGCAATTCCAAATGTGACTTACGGTTCAACAAAGATCGAATACTCAATCAAAAGAAGTCACCAAAGGAATTCTGCCGAGGTCGCCTTAGATCCTGAGTTAGGTGTTGTCGTCACATGCCCAAATGACCTTGATGAACATCAAGTTGAGAACTTGATCATTAAGAAGGCACCGTGGATATTACGAAAGTTGAAACACACACAAGAAGGTGTTGTTAAACCATCAATACGAGAATATGTTAGTGGAGAAACGTATCATTATCTCGGAAGAAGATACAGACTCAAAGTAATCGAGGATGAATCAGTATCACCCTATGAGGTTAAACTGAAAGAGGGGAGATTCTGGATTCGTGTTCCACCGTTCACCGAGGAGAGTCCAAAAGAAGTTGTGGTTTCCAGTGCTTTACGATGGTGGTTCAGCAAGAAAGCTGAGAAGAAACTGCTGGAACGTGCTTATTTGTATTCCACCAAAATTGGAGTGAAGCCTAAGAAAATAGTCGTAAAGAATCAAATGAAACGGTGGGGAAGTTGTACGAAAGATGATGTTGTTCATCTTAATTGGCATATCATAATGGCACCTATGTCTGTCGTGGACTATGTTGTTGCACATGAGTTAATTCATGTCAATATTGATACACACTCCAAGGAATTCTGGAAATCACTTAGAGTGGTTATTCCGGACTACGAAAGGAGAAAGGAATGGCTTCGGATAAACGGACCTAGATTAGTCATCTAATGGCCATATTACAGGACTCCACTCTCCTTTCAAAGAATTATCCAAGTGTTCGTCAAACCATCTTCCCGATTTGAGAGCAATACGATTCTTACTACTGAGACCTTTGAATTGTTGAGTTTCCCATAGACTAGTGATATCAATACCTAATTGTTTTCCTAGATATGCAGATGCAGAAATAGTTACAATGATGGCTCCATCCGATTCTAGATGAGTTAGAACTGAACACAGCTTTTTGTAGAAGTCATCATCTTTTTGAAAGAGCATATATCGATATAGTCGGATTAAGAGTTCTAATTCCATAGAATCCATCTTTGAAGCAACAAATTGTGTATGATGCTTTTGTCCCTTCGTGAGAATTGTTTCAATCCAACCTATGGCATCACGATAACTATCCCAATCAATTGAGAAAGTGTGCAATAATTCAATGACGTGATCTTGGAGTTCTACTCTTTCTTTCAATATCTGATACGCCAGCTGTCTACCCCAAAATATTGCACCAGAGTCTTTTGTACCAAGCATCTCAAGATATTTTCTAGCTTTAGCTGAATCTACTTTAGACACAAATTCAGTGAGTCTTGGTATGAGAATTTCAATGACTATTTTTGTCACCGGATTTTTAATTAAGATCTGAAGAGTCTGAAGCTTCTCTTCTTCTTCGAAACAGACTGCATCTGCATAAAGAGGGAATCTATCGAGAAATTCTGCAAGTTTTCCATAATCTTTCTTTTCTGCAATGTGGAGGTATTCTGCTATGATATTATTCACTTGATCATCCTCATTCCATTTTGCAGAAAAAATCCTATCAAAGGTAGGTCCCATTAACTTCATCTTTTCCGGTGTTGAGATGAAATAATACGCCAATTCATGTTTTGGTAAATGATACCCTTCTGGTTCATCTCTAACAATCTGAGGGTAGGGCATTATCTCCCCACTTTTTGCAATCTTGATTAGTTTCGTATGAATTTGTGGATAGTCTTGAATTGGTGTTAGTTTACGAAAAATTCTCGAAAGAAATCGAAATGATATTTCAATATCAAGAATCTGTTCAATGAATAGCGCCTGTTCATTGAGAGATTTTAATGAGAGCCAGTCTATCAGGATATCTGATGTTTTGCGATATCTCAAAAGTCCCTTATTGATGAGTATTGCTTCAACCGCGTCATCAATTGATGACATAACACCGGATTCGACATAGTAAGCGAACAATTGATCATCTTCAACAAGTATCTCTCTTGGAAACATTTCGATGTACTTCATCCAAGTTTCTTCACCCCATATATCCAAGAGGAAATACGGTCTTTCTCTGTATAATTCGATGAGTTTGTGATTTATTCTATCATCATCTTTGCAACTCTCTAAAAGTGGTTTCAGAATATCACGTTCTGTTGAAATCGTGATGTCAAATTTTCTCTCAAGACATGCTGAGAGGAATTCATGCTGCTCTTCTGTGTTTTTATTTATTATCCACGAAACTACACGTTCCAGAACTTTGTGATGGTCATAAGGAACATGCGTATAATCATCTTCATCAAAAACATCTTCCCAAGGTTCGAGTATCTCATCAAGAATATCAATTGCATCTTTGGTGGATGTGAGATAATGGTTCCACCAATCTTCAATCAATCCTTTTAGTTTTGTAACATCCGCGTCATCAAGATATTGAATTCTATATGATCCTGAACTTTCGGGTCTAAACTGGAAATATGTCTGTGGTTCCAGTAAGCGTTGTTCAAGAATATTGATGCATTCAAGTGGTAACACAAGAAATCTTTCCTGAACATCTTCGACTCTTTCATTGTGCAGTATGTGTCTGAGGAGCAGAGCCATCCATCTATAATTCTGTTTTTGTTCTAGTTCAAGGAAGAAAGATTCTAACTCCAAGTTTGGAATATCATGAAGTGCTGCCAATGAAAGAAAGTATGACTGTTTCAATCTGGGAGCATCATGAAGAGATTGCCTTATTCGTTCTTTTTGATTACGGATCAACGAACATGGTTCAGTACTAGTAATGATGCTATACTTCAACTCATCAGGATATTTGTTATGAGAAATGATTGCTAGTATTGTATCAAGTACCTCATCTGATATGCTAGTTTGCTTGGTCAACGTTTCAGCTAGTAAAAGGGCATGACCAATCGATGAATGTTTTCGGGCGAGTCTAGCTAGAACCTGAAGCCAAGATTCAATTTGATCTCCCGGATTCTCAACTAGTTGATATTTCAAAATGGATAGCTTAAATTCCTCAGTTGGTAAATTCTCAATATAATCAATGGTCTTCTCTCTGACATCGGATGATGCAACTCTGATTATCCAAGGGATTAGCCAAGGTCGTAACGCAAGAAGCTCTGTGTAGAAGACTTCTAGTTCTCTTAGACTAACGAATCCTGCGGACCAACCTTCTCTATCTGAAATTGAAATCTCATAATCAGTAGATAGTCTGCCTTGAAGACGTGGGATAGGATCAATCTCGCCAATCTCTCGTTCGATTAAATAAATGTCACTCACAAATTCCTTCGGATGTTGCTCTATCTCACTTGGTATATAGCAATTAGTTTGAACGAGATAACCAATGGTTTGCAAAATTAATCCCTGAGCTCTTTCGTTCTTTGTTCTAACAACAACACGCCAATACTCAACCAATGAGTGATATATGCTGGAATAATGACTTGGTTGTTTTAATTGGTATAAGTTACTGATCGGTTGAGGATTATTTTCTCTTGACTCTGCTTCAAGAAGTATTGCGTATTTTAGTTGATTTGCTTTCATCTTTTCATGTCCTGGGATCTGACGCTGATCATAGTCCAATACTTCCTCGACAAAAGACAACGTGATTGGATTTCCATTGACAGACCAATATCGAAATGAAAGATATTCGCGCAAAATGAACTCAGCTGCCAGGTATGGAATTAGATGCTTCCTGCGAATCTGCGGATACGGTCGAAGATCATGGGTTAATTTTTCATCGATGAATCCCTTCAGAAGTGGATTTTCGTGTATAGCTTCTCTATATGACAGCCGTGGATTATCTCCCATCAACTCAAAGTAAGCAACTTTAGACACATAATGCATTATTGTGAAATCCTCTTTGGAACTCTCTGTATCGGCCCTAACAGAAAATCCATATAGCAAGTCAGAGAGTGTGTGATTTTCACCATTTATCGAAACAGTTTCTGATGCAAGAAAGTTCGTTACATCATCTATTGTTTCAAATTTCTTAGTAATTCTATCAACACACCCTTCTCTTATGGTTTGAAAAACAATCCAATTCCGATAGAGGGGTACACGGTTTTGAGGAAGATTATCCAATTCTGGAAAGACTGACAAGACACGCAAATCAAGAGGTGTGATAGTTCCAATCCATTTACGAATATTCTTGATTCTTTTTTCATTCAGTTTCATTTCATTGAATTTTGCATATCTTAGTATATCATCATCACTAAGCTTCCCAAGAGTGAGCCTTTCAGATGCAATCTCTTCAAGATATGAGTCCTGAATTCTAGAAGTAATAACCACAGGAACTTGATTCTCTTGAAAATATTGAACATATTGAGAAACATACTTTCGCGCATTAACTGAAAGCTCATCCCATCCATCAAGAAACAAAATGAATCTCTTTCCATATTCATAATCTCTTACTATATGCCCAATATCAGATATCTTCTCAGGCAATGAAAAAATCACCTTGAGCAAATGAGCCATCACTTTTCGAAACTGGGGAACAATATTGAAATTAGTCACGGGCCACAAGATTTTACTTTTTTTCTCGTAGTAGACTTTGGTTCTGTTATCTGAATCCGAAAAAACACTGATCTTTCGTAAATCAAGCACTATTGGAAG
>JAUWOU010000199.1 GCA_030612005.1 Candidatus Thorarchaeota archaeon
GGTCTTCACTCCTCACAAACGACTCAAGAGTTGTTTGATCATTGGGGTCGGCCACGGACTCCCCTTTTGAGGTTGGTGTCCTCTGGGGGAGTGCGGACTTCCCTTGAGAAGAACGAGTCTTCCTCCGGGCTTTCAGTATGGCTCTATCCTTAGAGGTGAACCACATCCCTAGTCCGTTCATAATATTCTATGGTAATGGGAGTATATGAACTCATATCGAAGTCGAATGGGATTTAATAGAATCTTGATTTACCCGGTCCACGAACCATCCATTTTACACCAGCTATGTTGAGATCAGTGTCACATTTTGGACAACGACCTTCTTCATTTAGATTATTGCTCTTCAGAAAGACTGAGTAACGCTCAACAGCTTTGAAACCACATTCGGGACAGTACGTATTCTCATAGTCATGACCTGCAATATTACCGGAATAAACGAACTCCAAACCAGCGTCCTTTGCAATATCAAGATGTTTTTCGAGCATAGTAACAGGTGTACGTGGAATATTCGTAAGCTTGTAGGTTGGCGAAAAAGCAGTAATATGAAATGGTGTGCGAGGACCAAGATTATTGACTGTCCATTCAGCTAATTGTCTTGTATCTTCTGGAAAATCTCCGACCTCAGGAATGATTAGATTAGTTATTTCAATCAATATTCCCTTCTCACTCATTCTCTTCATACAAGTAAATATTGGTTCGACCTTTGGTACCGACATTAGTTCCTTGTAGAACTTCTTATTTCCGCTACCCTTGAAGTTTACTGAAGCAGCATCGAGATATGGTGCTATGTAGTCAACAGCTTCAGGTGTCAGGTAACCATTAGTCACAAAGGTGTTATACATTCCTTTTGAGCGAGCTATTTTTGCTGTATCGTGAGCGAACTCCATGAATACAGTTGGCTCAGTATAGGTGTATGTGATGCCTCCACAGTTGTACCGTTCAGCTAAATTGATGATATCGTCAGGAGAGAGTTTCTCACCAATAGGGATTTCTCGATGTGCAGAATGATAATTCAAGCAGAACTGACATCTAAAGTTACATGATGACGTACTGATGGAAAACGCATTACTTCCAGGAGCAAAATGAAAGAGAGGTTTCTTCTCTATTGGATCAGCAGCCATTCCATCTACTAAACCATAGACAGAAGTATACAGTTTTCCGTCCTTTGCATGCCGAACTCGACAATATCCAGTTTCACCATCTTGAAGAACGCACCTTCTTGCGCATAGATCACATCGGATACCTGATTTCAAATTGGAGTATAGGACTGCTTCTCTCATCTCATCTATACATCTCAAACCGGAGCTTATCGCTCTTACGGTTTCTCCCCCATTTTACGCATACGAGCGGTTCGAAGACAAAATTAAAAGCATTAACTACAATTAAGGAATGGTTCAATCTATGCCCAATCGTAAGAAGCTTGAAAGGGTAGGTACTCTATTCGAGGCTGCAGCATCCAAACGCGGTCAATCTTTCTTTGACCAATGTTCAAAAACTAAATTTCTAGCTGTGAACGATTATTACAAAGCTGAGGATGAATACATCAAACTTGTTACAAAGACATTGAGTGTGAAAGGACTCGGCATTTCAGGAAAAGATGATTGCTACGGATGCCTCTCAAATGTAAAGAGCGCACTAGAATCAGGGCAATTGAACAAAGGTTTCCTTGATGCATTAGAAAATCTACGGTCTACATATCTGAATAGAATGCTTAAACCTGTCTTCAAACAGTATTTACACAAGGATACTGCGAATAAACAAGCTCTTCAAGAAATTTATACTAATGCTATGAAGATTGAGAGTTTAATCGAAGTAATTCAATTCATGAACAAAGTTCAACCAATTGAATGATAGATCACTCTTTCTTCTCCACGCTATCTCTGTGGACAAGTGTGGTGCCATCAACGACCCAGGCAATACCTAGAGTTTGGAATTCTTCAGCCCATTTCATTACAATCGCAGGTGCAACGCCTAGAGCCCTTGCAATTTCACGAATGGGCATTTCACCATGTTCTTCTACCATTAGATACGCCTTAGTCTTCTCAGTACTATCCATTAGACCCATGTATCCATCAATCGTATCTCGAGCTTTTGTCAATTTGACTTTGTTATCGTCATGGTCGGTAGTAATTCGTTCAAGATTTGCTGTCGCTCGTTCTAATTCTGTTTTGATTCTTTCAAGTTCTCGTGCTTTGTCACCAGACTCGTATGAACGAGCTCTTGCCCTGAGTTCTTCCATCTCAGCGAGTCGTTCTTCAGTTGAACCCATCTCTTCTTCCAATTGTCGGATTTTTGTCTGGAGATCACCAATCTCAACTTCTTTTCTAGAGATATCTCCAAGATATTCAGAAGATTTCAATTCTGAGGTTTCAACTCGAGCTTCAACTTCTTTGATTTTCTCATCTTGAACTTCCTTGGAGGCTTCAAGAGTTTTTACTTCCTGCCTGAGTTCAATAAGAGCATCTTGGTCTATTTTAGGAGCTGTCTGGAAACCCATAAGAGTGTCTTCGAGGTCATCGTTACGAACTTTGAGTTCTGCTACGCTCTTCCTTAGTTCCTCATTCTCTTTTAGACGATTCCCGAGTTTCTG
The DNA here is from genome assembly GCA_030612005.1 of Candidatus Thorarchaeota archaeon. Lineage (GTDB taxonomy): Archaea > Asgardarchaeota > Thorarchaeia > Thorarchaeales > Thorarchaeaceae > SMTZ1-45. The sequence continues at coordinate 2,591 of JAUWOU010000199.1, forward strand.
TCTTTCCAAACCAAATTCGTGCTTAATCTCGTCGATTTCGCGCTCGAAATTTTTCAGCTTTTCCTCGACCTCTTTTGGAACCACTATTTTTGGTTTCATTCCAACTTTTGTGGACAAGTGTTCAATCTCAGTAGCTGCTCTCTGAGTATAATCATCTACATTTCCTTTCAGTGTAGAAAACTCTTCGAATGTAAGTTTCATTGTTTCTTTCATATCATCAGTTAGGTCTCTCATTTTTTCAAGGATTGGAGTGGACATGCCTGTAGTTAGAGAGTCCTCAATCCGAGTAAATTCACTCTCGACAATATCTTTGACTACAGTATCAATGAACATAGATTGCAAATTCGTCTTTGCCTTGCGTTTGCTTTGCGATACAATATCATTGCGCATACTAACAAGATTACCCTTCAAACCAACAAGGAACGATAATACTACTGGAACTAGGTCCCTCTCAATTCTATCGATGGTCCCGTCTACTGTTAGAATATTCCGCTCCAACAATGATAGGCTATCTCGTACTTGGTCAGAACTGGTATCTAGCTCCATACGACGCCGAACCTGTTCTGCTGATTTTACTCGCATCACATCACTTGACATTCGTCCAGAATCAATGAGTTCTTGTTTCATTTCATCATCGACGCCTAGTTCTGTAAGGAGACCATCAACAACGCCCATATCGTCTTTTTTGTCAGGATCCTTCGCCATGCAATAACCTCGGGTACAAGTACTTTATCCCAGATGGACAAATGGAAAGTATATACAACAGACACATAAATCTATTCGCGGAAAGCTCCGAGCATTCGTATACATAGATAGAGGTAATTAGATGCGCTTACGGATAGAGATGCAAGCCAATATTAACAATAGAGGAACTACTAAGCTGAGAAGAGGTATGATGACGTGGCATCTCTTCACAGACATGGAGAACCAATTCGTGGAAATGATAGATGTTTTTCCTCCAGCAAAGGTTACAGAACGAGCAGAGCACAACATGGTTGCCATAATAAAAGTTCCAGAAATTAATCCGGGAGAGAGCTTCTCACCAACGGTCATCCTTAGGATTGATACTACAAGGAGAGATTGGTTAATGGAGCCCCAATCTACTTCTCAGCAAATGATTGCACAAAATAGAGGTATGTACTGCTCATTGCAGAAATACTGGGAAATTGATGACGAAATCATACAGGAAATGTCTGAGCGAATGGCAGAGAGAACTGGTGATGATGAATCATATGCGAGACTAGCCTTTGATATCGTTAGAGACACTGTAAAACTAAAGACCCACCTTGATGAAAGAATAGGAGCAGCGCGAGCTGTTCGAGAAAAGGAGGGTGATTGTGATGAGCATGCGGACCTGTTCATTGCCCTTCTAAGAACTGTGAAGATTCCTGCAAGAAGAATTGTGGGTCATGTCTACAGAGGAAGAAGTGAACCAGAACCTCATGCCTGGTCCGAAGTTTTCTTAGAACGAAAAGGATGGATTCCAGTAGACGCAGCTCTGGGAAATTTTGGAATCATAACAGAGGACTACTTCTCAAGAATAAGAGAAGGTCTCGTTTCTGAAAGACCAACTCTAAAACTCAAATGGAGTGGAATTGCCACTGAAGCCCCATTTGTTGAAGAAGAAGTGAAAATGACCATTCTTGAAAACGGTGAATCCTAAAAGTCTTGAAGCATTCCAGTTTCTTGAAGTTGGACAAACATCTCTGCACCAAAATGCCAACAAGAATGCGTATCAAAAATGGAACAGCTGATTTTCGGTAACAGAGGAGCATCAAGGGCAGCCCGCAAAGTCCCAGCTAGATGAATCGCCATCATCTCTCCATAAGCAGAAACCTGAGGTAATGAATTGAGGAATCTTGTTTTCGTAGACACCAAAGTACCGGGTTTGTAATCAGAAACCTGTATACACCCGTCAACAAATCGAATTAGGTCGATATGTCCAGTTATTCTATAACGTTCAGACCAAACCGGTACTTCAATAGCAATTGTCTGGGGATCATTATTCAGGAACTCTTTGAGGATCCCATGATCTGATGAATAACTACGGTCATTTCGAGAACGATGATAATCCCGTAGCTTCAGGACAAGATCATCATCAACCTTCTGGGAGATTGCTTCAGTTCGTTCTAATTGTTTACGAAATCCTACCTTTTTTGCTTTCGACATTTTAGCAAGTCTAAGTCTAGAAGCTCGCGTATAGAACGGATCACTAAACAGAACCTCAGGTATCTTTCCAGCTTGAATGGTCTTTAAATGAGCCCAGAGAGCAGCTAGGTCTCCTTTCTTGTTTCCCAGAACTAGATGATTAGATATGTTCCACTGAAATGCATACGCAACTCGCCCGTGTTGGTAATCCCTTCGTACGATGTCATCAGCGTTTGGAGGCATGTCTTTCACAGGTGACCTCAATTCCAATCTTTTTAATCCATCGTACAAAAAAAGAACTGTAGGATCTAAGAGGGTGCTAAACCCTTAGACCTACGTTTGATTAAGAATTACTTCTTTTTCTTTATTATGATAATGATGATGATTATCACAACTCCGCCAGCCACAATGATGATGATGATTGTCGTAATATCCCAATCTCCAAAGCCGGTTCCAGTAGTCGTAGTAGTCGTATC
>JAUWOU010000103.1 GCA_030612005.1 Candidatus Thorarchaeota archaeon
GGGCCCATGATATCCTCAACATAGGAAGGAAAGATGAATCCATCATTTGTGTTGACGCCATTCTTTGCAATTCTTGTTGCTCCTGCATCGAATACTGCTTTCATGAACGAATTACCATAGTCCCAGAAGAACGTTCCACGCTTTGTCATGGTTTCAATGAGTTCAAACTGGTAACGGAGTGACGCATCAACTAACTCCTTGAATTTGTCTCGGTCATTCTTGAGAAGTTCACGTCCTTCGTTAAAGGTCACGCCATGGGGTGTATATCCCCCACCGTAGACATCATGACAAGAGGTCTGATCTGAGGCCAGTTCAATTGTAATGTTGTTCTTAGCAATGTATTCCCAGATGTCAACCACATTACCGTGATATCCAATTGATACAGTCTCACCGTTTTGTCGGTACTCTTTGACCCACTCAAAAACCTCTCCAAGGTCATCAGATTGCTTGCTGAGCCAACCCTGTTCACTTCTCGTTTCTATCCTACTCTTATCGACTTCAGCAATGATTCCAATTCCGCCAGAAATCTCAATTGCCTTAGCCTGTGCTCCACTCATCCCACCTAACCCAGATGTCAGGAAGACCTTACCCTTGAGGTCTTCATCGTCAGGTAATCCAAGATAGAGTCGACCTGCATTCAGCAGCGTGATCATTGTTCCATGTACTATCCCTTGTGGACCTATGTACATCCAGCCTCCTGCTGTCATTTGTGCGTAGTTTGTCACTCCCATGGCTGTGGCTCGATGGAAATCTTCAGGGGTGTCAAACATTCCAACCATGAGACCGTTGGTCGAGATAACGCGAGGTGCTTCTTTACGTGAGGGAAAGAGTCCTACTGGATGACCCGAACTCATAACCAGAGTCTGTTCTTCTGTCATAGATTCAAGATATTGTTTGATTAGCTGGTACTGCATCCAGTTCTGACAAACCTGACCGCTTTCAACGGTTTGATTAGGAAATCTAATCCGAAACTCCGTAAGTGACCAGTTCGTAGGGATATAGTGCAATATCAAAATCAAGATTATTATCAATCATCAATTGGATAGCTCGAGCCTCAAGAATTCCCTTATAGTCGTCAACTGATTTTGCTTTGATTGTCCCTTGAGGACGATATCTGTATCCATAGATTCGACCATTGGACATAAGCTCGTCAAGAAACTCTGGAGCTAGTTTTTCATGTAGTTCAGTTGGAATGTAACGTAACGCATTCTTCAATGCGACTACAGTTTCATTCCTATTCAGGTCAAAGCCTCGGTCTGGCGCCCGCCGATATGTTGAATCAAATACTGGTTCTGGAGGGAGCTCAGATGAAAGCTTGATTCTCATTGCCTTGGAAACATCAAACATGTATTTCACCGTCGGGGTATAAGATGAACAACACGTCTACATTGTATGGTCTGTTTTAACGTTTCTTGCTTAAAATGATGAAAATCACCACAACTCCAACTCCACTTATTCCAAGTATGACGAGCATTACTGAAACATCACCTGTTCCCACTGTGGTCTGATTCGTTGTGGTAGTTGTGGAAATTGTTCGTGTATGGTAAGGATCAGCTTTTGGAAAATGATCAACAGACCCTGCGAGCCCAGAGATGTTATAGACACCAGTTCCGTTATAGTCATCCCACTGATTACCAATGTTTATACCATCGTCCCAGTAATTCGAATTTCCATCGTCTATTGCATTTCCTAGGTCATTATACCAGAAGGAGTTATCGTAGATTCGGAACCCCTCACATGTTTCTCCTAACTCGATTCCGTAGCGACGATTATCATGAATGCTGTTATTGATAAAAGTTCCATTTGTTGAGCCCCAGCCGAAGACTATCCCAGTATCCAATTCATGTAGGTCATTATCTTTCAATGTGAAATTGTGCGAATTCGAAAAGTGCATGCCAGAATTCCCTACATTGATCCGCCCCTCAATATCGTTGTCTATAATCGAGCAGTCAGTATTATCGGATCCGCTAACACCTGCGGCCTGGAAGGCGTTCTGTGCAATAGTTGTATTCTTAGTATTGTAAATTTCGATTCCAAAAACAGTATTACTAGGGGAACTTCCCGTGTTACACTCAGTTAATGAACAGTCCAAGGTGTTAAGAAATCTGAATCCAGCATTGTGTGATTCAGAGATGCTACATCCCGTTACTTTGACATTGAAACAGACCTGTAGTTCAACTAAGCAAATAGCATTATAGACTGAATTCAGATCCCTTACTATGCAGTTATTGCATAGTGCCAGAGAAACTCCTACATTCCGGTAGTCAAATATCGCATTCTCCACAATGCAATTATTACTATTGAACAGAAATAATTGACCAAATGATGATGCATCTAGTATCTCAGAAGACCGATTTGTTAAGACCGATATTGGCTTTGTTCCAACAGTATTACTCTCCAATGTATTAGATAGAAAGTGTTCTCTTTCAGTTCCTCTAATCCACAAGCCTACTTTCTCAAATTTGTTATTCAGGAGTGTACAATTGATTGAATCTACAAGATGCAATCCATAGAATTCGTTATGAAATGAATTGTTTGCGAAGAGCACATCAACAACTGTGTCAGCATTAATACCCATATTTCCTATTTCTCCAATGGAATTATTGAAGACCTCACACCCCTCAGACTCGTAGAGATTGATACTCGCATATCCTGCCGCATCTATTTCATTGAATGCAATGATGTTATTATCTGAATGACGAAGATATACTCCATAAAACAAACCAACAAAGTCACAATTCTCAATGATTCCATTGTGAGATGCTTCTAAGGATACACCTATGCCTTGATTCTGTTCAGTTTCATAACTGAAGAAACAATCAATAATTTTGAAGTAGACATCAGTGGATGATATACTGATGCATCTATCATCGCTTGTTATATTTAAATCTTGAATCATGTATGGGTTGTTTTTGCTTCCATTGCCATCCCACCCTTGGTCCACAAAATCTTGATTAGAAATAATGACAATGGAATCGTGAGATGAGTATTGTGATTCAATATGCATTGAAGAAGGACGGACCTCTGTGGTCGAACTTAGATCTGCTATTATGGTCACATCACAGAAGGTGACTATGCTAAACATTATCACAACTAACAGCCCAAACTGCATTTTATTAATTTTCATAACTCCTACCAACTGGAAAGTGATAACATTACTATAGTACTAAAGAATATAATAATATTACTCGCAAAGTGTTCTATTTTGTAAAGTTCAAAGAGGATGTCTGTCAATTCAGCGCACCTGAAATGGATGATGCTATTAAAGAGCGTTAATCATCGCTCCAAATTCAAGAGCCTTCTTAGAGCCTAATATTAGTAGTCCTCTGAAGTTCCTTTGCTCTATTACTACACCACCTTTTACCTCAATATCTTCTTTCATGACTTGAATGTGACTACCACGTCGAAACCTAGAGGTACCAAATAATACCACTCTCTTTCCGCTGAGATCGTTCAGTCTTTTCGTAAGTTCATAGAAGGTCTTAGGTGGTTCTGACCCGTAGGTTGGCATTCCAATAAGTATCAGATCGTATGGTTCAGCATCAAGAATAGAAAAATCACTTTCGAGAGAAGAATAATCACCATTCTCGAATTTATCTAGAAGTTTTATTTTCCCTATGAAGCTCCCTTTTAGTTCGAAAGGAAAGAACGTCACCTCATAGTTGGATAGTTTACTAGCTATCACTTCAGCCATTTTTTTAGTTCGTCCACCCATAGTGAAGAATGTCATCAAGGCTTTCATCATAGTTCACCGCAAATTTGTACATTTCTTTGGTTTTCAACCACTTTGATATTATCACGGTGGAAGAAGAGATTCAAACAGTTTCACGTCAGGATTCTCTTTAATTCTTATAACTGCGCTCCAAATCCCTTCCAAAGATAGAATACCCAAGGAGAAACCTGAGTTCTTTAGTTTAATCAGATATTTCATGTGATCAACGGTGCTTTCAATATATTTCTGAGCTTGTTCTTGTGCTGGTGTTGGGGAAGGAAAAACAACTTCAATAACACAGTCAGGAAAAGAAAATTCAACCTCGATAGAACATGTGTCCGGGGCAACTTGGTAACGAACAACCATCACCTTTATCCATGAGGTTTCATACAACATAGAAACACATTCACCGGAAATACATGTGTCTGAATCAACAGGTCCAGAAATTATCTCATTATATAGCTGGAGTAATTCAGAGGCTATTACCATTAAATCTAGCTCCTTATGGCATCAATATTTGTGTGCTCATGACCTCGCTAATCCATATCGGGCAAATACAGCCTGTGCCTTGTCAAAATTCACTGCGTAGAGTGTACGACGCATATCTCCAAGATTAGGAATTTTCTGACAAATCTCTGTGTCGACAAGACGGTCTAATGCAAAAGTAACTGTTCTTAGAGGTACCTTAGCCTCAATACTAATGACCCTTGGTGGGTGTGGACCCTTCTTTGTTAGAAATTGCAGTACTACAAGAGCACTCTTCGGTAATCGGATTCCATGTAACATAATATCCATCATCTCATTGTGTGATCTATGAAATAACGTGTAGAGAGTGAATATCTATACGCGTGAGGACTACAGCTCAGAATCCGACGAACCAAACATCAAGAATGTAAGAAAACGAGAGATTAGCTTCTGAATATTGCATTTTCAATTGGGAGCCTGTTCTTTGAACTTTTTAGTCAGTTGAGGTTCACTCACCATAAAATGTAAGATTTAGGTTATGGATATGTATCTGCGTCTGTGTCAACTAACTAAAATCATAAGATTTGGTCAAAATAGTATGGAAGAACATCTCAAAAGTGAAGCAGGAGATGCGTTTTTGAAACGGTAGAGGAAAATGTCGAAGAATTCATTAGAATGTGAATAGCAACCGATATGAGAGGACCAAAACGCCGGTGATTGGAATGGCAGGAATCATATTCTTTCGAACAACCATGCTTCGGGACATCGTGGATTTTTATGTGAATGAAATGGGATTGCATGTGTGGTTGGAGCAAGCAGAATGTGTGATTCTCAATCATGGAAATCTATTACTGGGATTTTGTGAGCGTGATTCACCAGAAACAGAAGGTATGATTACTCTGTTTTATCCAGCAAAGGAAGATGTTGACATAATGTATAATCAGCTTAAGCATATCTCCACATCAGAACCAGTGGAGAATGACAAATATCAAATCTATCAATTCTTTGCCGAAGATCCTGAAGGAAGAGCATTAGAATTTCAGGCTTTTCTGCATCCGATTGAACCAGTACACTTTTTTTAATTACTCAGGTCTGTTTTGCTAATGTATCGAATGTTGCCATCTGCACATCCAAAGTAAACATAATCATCATCATGTGTTAAATCGATGATTCGTCCCACACCCGAGTCTACTGTAACTATTTCGGTCCAATCCGATTTTGAATACACTTTCACTGTACCATCATCAGATGCAGAATACACGTAATATTTGTCTACCCCTAGAGCGTTCACATTGTCACTGTGACCTTGCAATACTTGTACACAATTCCAATCCTTCTTATCCCACACCCTCACAGCGCTTTCAAATTCCGGGGGTCTTGGAGAACCAGGACCGCCCCACCAGATTTCACCAGATCCAGAGTATACAAATTTCTCATCTACAATTAAAGAGAAGATATTGGCATCATGACCATAGAGAGTTGTTATCCTCCGTAAATCACTGCGAGCGAAAATATTGGTACAGTTATCAATACCTCCAGCGTAGATGTACTTCTCATCTAAACCAATAGATAGTACAAAATGGGTTTGAGCCTTTATTGATCCAATATTTGTCCAATCACTCTTTTTCCAGATTTTTACAGTGGCATCACCTGATCCCGTAACAAGATGATGAGAGTCTGCAGTGATATCAAAGACAGTTCCAACATGCCCTTTGAGAACTTCAATAAGATCTAAATCAGGATTGTAGACACGAACTTCAGAATCTCCAGAAATACTTCCACTATAGAGATTCTGCCCATCAGAAAACAACGATATTATCTGGGTCGATGTCTGACCAGGAATGACTTTTGGTGAATCAAAACTTGGCTTATCCCAAACCGTAATCCCACCATCACTGTCAGATGCATACAAATTCTTATCATCAACAGTTATTGCAGTGACTGTAATGAGATTGCCAGTTACATTTCTGAGCACAGACGGTTTCAATGATTTACTAGATTTCGGATTAATCGTTTATCCCCGTCTTAGCAAAACTGATGTGACATATACGTCTTACCAATCTACAATTTTGATTCTGTCTAGTAGTTCATAGTGCAACAAGAGCACTGTTCTCTACTGACCAACCCAATTGTTTAGCTGTCTTGAAAGCCTCACTTGACTCACTATATTTTTCAGAAATCCAGAGTACAAGTCGAAGTTTGTACCAGAGGTTGGGATTATCCTTGTCATCCTTTATCTCCTTTCGTACAACTTTCACTAATTTCCGGAATTGTTTCATTTCTTCTTTCCGATCCTTAGTGACACCTTTTAGGAGCCCGTAGATAAAGTCTGTAGGTCTATCAAGTGCGTAATCCAGAAATTCCTTGGAACGTCCCTTAAGAAAATCGTTTATTGCTGCTTGAGGTGTGTCTTTCACTCGCCATAGTTCTCCGGTTACAACTTGCTGTTCATAATCACGCTCCATGAACTGTAGAAGATCGTGAAGATTAGATGTGACAGGGTGGTCATCACTCAATAAATTCTGACAACAGGTCCACTCGTAATAGATAAGCTGTGAACCAATTTTCTTAAGCACACTTGGGGTAGGTCCTATTTTTTTTAGGTCGTTCATGACATCTTTTACTGCATACTTCTTTCTCTTGGATAATTGTACCATGATTTCACCTACCAAGTGTGGTTATGGGGTTGTTCTCCTTTCTGATAAACTATAACCCGATGAACAAATCCCATATTCTTGAGTGTCGAGATTGAGTACTAGAACGGAATGCTCCAGTCCGGAAGTGGAATATTAAGTCGAATGTAAATCACCATAATCAATACTATCAAGGAGATAATGCATACTGCCCAATCACGTTTTTGAAATGATAAACTCTCCATGTAGGTCCTGTTCTTACTTGCTCCAAAACCCCTTGATTCCATACTCTCAGCTATAGAGAGTGCCCGACGTATTGATACAATTATGAGTGGAACTATTATTGGCACTATATTCCGAATTCGTTTGAGAATATTTCCTTTATCAAGCTCAACCCCACGCGCTTTCTGAGTATCCATAATGGCATATGCCTCTTGCCCCAGAGTTGGCACATATCTCATTGCCATACTCATAGCAAAAGCAAACTCGAACCTAACTCTCATTTGTATCAGCGCTTGAGAGAGTTCATCAGGATGTACTGTAAGGAAGAAGATTGAGAATGATGTCATCAAAGCAATCAATCGGAGTATTAATGCGATTGAATAATTGAGTGGATTCGGATAAGTCGAGAGTAGTGTATTAAAAATCAATATGAAAAGCAGAAGAATTGATAGCCCCTTCATACTTCGAAGCCACCGTCTTAATGATTTGGCAGCAGTCATCATAGGAATAAGAACACCGATTATAATGAGCAATGGAAATATCTCTAGAAATAACAATGAAATCACGGCAAGGACCAGTGAAAGGAACAACTTTGCTCTCGGATCTAAGCGATGTACTATCGAGTCTTGACGGGTGTATTGGAATACTTCAAGAAATGACACATCATACACCTCCCAAAATACTCACAATTGCATCTTCAAGTTCTGAGAGGAGAGTAAGCCGTTCTGGCACTTCTGGAAATATTTTGTGAATGGATCTGGCAGCCTGTGTAAGTTGGGGAGCTGTGAGTGAGCATTTGTTAATGACTTCATCATTACTAAGAACTGAGTTTGTTGGTCCATCAGCAATAATAGTCCCGTTTGCCATTGCTATTGTTCGTGGGAAGTTCTCAATTACAAATTCAATATCATGTGTAACTACAATGACTGTTCGGCCCTTTTCGTTCAATCCCATCAACATCTCTGCCAGTTTATCTTTCTGACTGGCATCTTGTCCAATTGTTGGCTCATCAAGAGCCAATATGCGTGGTTCTGTGGCTAACACTGAAGCAAGTGCAACACGTTTTCGTTCTCCACCTGATAATGTGAATGGAGACCTCTCTGATAACCCCTCAATCCCCAGACTCACAAGAGTTCTCTCAGTACGCTCTTTGATTTCATCTTCAGAGAAACCAAGCTGCTTCAGACCAAATACTACCTCTTTTTCCACACTATCAAGGAAGAGCTGATGATCAGGGTTTTGCATTACTAGACCAATCTCACGTGCAAGCTCAGCAACAGAATAATGCTTAGTATCAACACCATCAAAAATAATCCGTCCGCTGTTAGGGCGAAGCAAACCATTGAAGTGTTTTACTAGCGTTGTCTTCCCTGCACCATTACTACCCATAATCGCTATTCTCTCACTATCATCAATTTGAAGTGAAACACCTTGAAGGGCGGTGTAGAGCCCATCATATGCAAAATGAACATCCTCCATCATAATCATTACGAGGAGGCCTCCTTTACAAGCCCTGCAAGTTCATCTCCTGTTAGAGGAATACTTCCGAGGTCTATGTCATGCTGCTCCTTTAGACGTTTATAGACCAGTGTTGCCTTAGGAACACCAATACCAATCTCCTGACATATATCCTGGGCCAATATTTCTCTAGGGGGACCATCAGCAACAATACTTCCCTTATCCATCAAAACAATCCTACTTGCATCCTTTGATACGAGATCCAAACGGTGCTCGACTAGAATGACTGTCAAATCCAGTTTGTTCAAACCAGATATGATGTCAAGAATGACTTCAGCACTTCGAGGGTCGAGATTGGAGGTGGGTTCATCTGCGACAAGTATCTTGGGTTTAAGTGCCAAAGTTGCAGCCATAGCCACACGCTGTTGTTCACCCCCAGACATTTCGTGAGGGTGTTTTTCCCTGAGATGTTCAAGGTCAAGTAGCTTGATTAGCTCCTCGACTCGGCGTCGTATCTCAGTTGGTTCAATTCCAAGATTCTCAGGTCCAAATGCAATCTCTTTCTCTACATTAAGAGTAACAAGCTGATTCTCCGGCTCTTGAAAAACTAATCCTGCAATTGAGGATAGTTCCGCAACAGTGTGATCTCGTGTGTTCTTTCCATCAATAATGACATTCCCAGAAATATAACCTCTGTGAAACTGCGGTACGAGAGCATTAATTGTTCTACATAGTGTGGTTTTTCCACAGCCACTAGGCCCTGTGATTACAACATATTCGCCCTCTTCGATTGTGAGGTCTATCTTTCTGAGTGCTAGAGATTCAGCTCCATAGTACTTGAAGCTGAAATCGTTGAGCTCAATAAGTGGCACTCATAGATACCTCCTAAGATTCTGCTGTTGAGTTTTCTAATGCAGTCTTTATCAGTTCTACCGCTTTATCAAGTGCTTCACTCAAATTTTTTGTACCATTGGCACCCGCTGCATTTGCATGACCCCCGCCTTTTCCATCTATTAACATTCCCAGGGGTTCCATCACATCAGATCCCAGATTGATATTTGTTTCATCGTAGAACTCACGAGTGCTTCGGGAACTAAGCCGAACTTTGTTTTTTGTGGGTCTTCCACCAATGATTGCAGCATCTGCACCCATGTCAATTAATCCGCGACAGGCACTTGCTTCAAAAGCGTTGATTACTGAAGTTGCGATAATCCATTCACCAAAGAGATGAATCCTAGAATTACTAGCTGCTTTCAAACGAGCAATTCTCTCGGACCGATTGGGACGTATCCGTAAAGATTTGATACATTTATCGTAGTCAGCTCCAGATTTAATCAAGTCAATACCAATCTGGAAGGTGCGTAAGTCAGTATAGATGAATCGACGTGTGTCAAATAGAATACCGGTAAGTAACAGATTGGCTGTGTCAGATTCAATCTTGATTTCAAGGTCTTGGAAAATCTCAACCATAATTTCGCAAGTTGAGAAGCGCTCACTCTTGACAAGCCTATGTTCTGCAATTGCTCCCACATCAGGATTAGGCTCATGGTGGTCGATAATAATTGTCTTTTTTGGATCGGAGGGGATATGTTGGAAGTCAGTTCCTAGCTGTAGCTTGCTATTTGTATCCAACAGAATAACTAAATCAAAATCAGCTTCAGGTTGCTCTAGAATCTCGTCTTTCAATTCAAAATTATCTAGGACCTGTTTTGAAAGACGACTAAGATCATCAGCCATCAGAGTAGGAGTTCCTTCAGGATTAATCGTTTTATAGAGTCTTGAAAAAGCAATCATCGAACAAACAGCATCAGGATCTGCATTTTGATGACCCATTATCAGAGGTTTCATTGATTTTGAAAGAATCTCTCTCAGGTTCACTTTCCCTTCATCTCCATCAGTTTCTTCTCAAGCCACTCCACTCCGCAATCCACGGCTTCTTGAAGTAGATCATCAAGATCATAACCTGTGTCAAAGGCTTGGCTGATATCGATATCCAGGTTTACATCAAGTTGACCATTTTGCAGGTTGAGAGAACATGTGATGAATAGGACGTCCAGACTCTTTTCTGGTATCTTGTTTTTAATGAAATCTGAAACTTGGATTTCACATTCTTCTGCCAACTGTTCAATAATATCTTCAGAAATATCAGGAAGTCCGATATCGATAATGGTACTCATTTCTCTCACTGAAGGCGTAAATTCTGTTTGGAAAGATCTAGTTGGATCTTAGTCTGGAGCTCTTGTAGCTTCTCAGTCAGACCATCAAGTTGTTTCTTTGTAGAGGCCAAACGCATTTCCAGAGTTTTCTGTCTATCGTCAAGATCTGCCGTTAATGTTGGTTTGTCCACCTTGAACATGACCTGTCCAACAGCTTTGTAGGTAACTGTGTCATCAGGTTGCTTCTTCAATTCTTCGAGGGTCCCAGTGACTTCTGTCATTTCACTTTGAAGTCCTTGTGTCATAGCGGTGAGTGTTTCATGATTTTTTCGCATTGTATCAAACTTTTGCAATTCTGCTTCCAATGCGGGTGGTATATTCTGAGCCATTTTCTAGTATCTCCCAAAATCAGTATGTGCTATTTCAGATTGCGCCCTCGGACTGGTGACTTAAGGTTTTGCATCAGGACTGCTATGAATCTACAAATTCGTAATAATCGATTTTACTCTATCCAGAATATCTAGCTTTACGAGATGCGATGGACCATTCGGTATAGGTGTATGTCCCAAGGCTTGTATGAGTTCATATACTTACATAACCATAGAACATTATGTACGGACTAGGGATGTGGCTCACCGCCAAGGATAGAGTCATACTGAAAGCCCGGAGGAAGACTCGTTCTTCTCAAAGGAAGTCCGCACTCCCCCAGAGGACACCAGCCTTGAAAGGGGAGTCCGTGGCCGACT
>JAUWOU010000159.1 GCA_030612005.1 Candidatus Thorarchaeota archaeon
AGGAACGGCTGGCGCTTCTTTCCGGATATTCCGTAAGAGGGACTTGGTCTGCATAACGTTTCTGAACGAGCTGTCAGTTACCAGGAAAATAACATCAGTCCCTGAAAAGTAGAAGCTCCAAAGATCCTGAAAAACTGCCTGGCCAGCGAAGTCCCAGATAGTGCACAAGAAGGTGCCAAACTGAATCGTTTCAGAAGAGTCTACGGCTACGTTGATAGTAGGGGTGTAACCTCCGGGCGCTGGTTCTTTGCCGAAGAGTAAACGAAGCAGGGTGCTTTTTCCAACACCACCGCTACCTACGAAGGACACCTTGAATCTTGTGAATATGAGTTCACCAAGGATTTCATCGAGATTATCACGAATATAGCCTATGCTATTTCCACGGAGTGCTGTAGAAACTCTTGCAGCACCTTCTCTAACACGATGCTGGATAACTCGGTCTTCATCACGACCGTCAGTCACAAAGAGAAGAAGCATTTCGCCGTCTACTTCGGAATGGAAGATTTTGTGCTTCTCACCTACGAAAACAGGAGTATCAGTTGCTAAACCTTGAGTTGTCTGCATATCGCCAAATCCTCTGATGAATTCGGCAATATCTCCCTCACCAAAGTCGATTTTCCAGAATCTTGTTTTCACTACAACGTTACCATCTTTTTGAATGAGCAGGACGTTGTGTATCATCGGTTTCTCACAATCCGTGTTTGTTTTCAGACTCGTGATAGTTTTTAGATGTTATCGTACTATCTATCTATATTACTCCTTTCAAGCTTACTGTGATGTGTTCATTCTTTGAATGTAATGATTCCTCGTTTGTGTAGCTCTGTAAATACTGCTACTAACACGCTTGGTTCCAAATCCATTGCTTTTGCTATGCTGCTGATGGTGAGGTCCCCATCGACGTATTCAATGATGTTTTCTAGATTCGCGTAAAGTGAAAGGACTTCGTCATCAGGAGTCCCTGTCATCATGGGTACATCCTCGGGTTTAACCAACATTACGCAGTCAATAGACCCTAACCTGTTCAACAGATGTATTGCACCAAGGATAAGCTCAGGCCCTTTTCCGGGAACCAAACGCGACATGGTTAGAGACCCATCAAGCCGATGCCATACTGCTTCGAGAAAATCTCGTACCGGTGCATGTTCAAATCGAGACCAAATAAGCGCTCTTTTTTGAATTGGTGATATTTTCCCAGCAAATTGTTCTGGGGGTAGAGTAGCCAGAAGCTTCAGTGTGAACAATGGAGAACGAAAGAGATCAACGGGATCTTCACTGATTACTGGTACTTCATCAAGAAAGAGATCCGGGAGAAATGAGAAGCGAGAACGTAATTTTTCAACATCAGCATCTTTCCCTGTAATTAATGTGAAAATATAGAAGTTACGTTCAATTGTGATGTAGCTTAAATCGCCTGTTCTGAAAACAGAGGTTTCCGTTGGACTGGTATGGTCAATCTTGAAAGATGTGATCGCAGCGACAATATTTGGAGCTAGATCCAAGAAACGGGAACGTTCATCGTAGTAGTAACTGTATACAGCCTCACCAGTTCTTCTATCAACGACAAAGAATGCTTGATGCCCGAGCTCTTCATCCTCTAAAGTACGTGATTCTGGTGATGTATCCACCTTGTCCTCGATAATCCATTTTTCACGTGCAAGCTCAGGATGCATATCACTGAACTCACCATATGCAATTATTGACAAGAGTAGATGAGTAGGTACTGGGGAAACTGAATCGCACAGGTTGATTCCAAGATTCACTTCGATATCACGTGCACGTTCAAGCTCTTCATCAGACCCTGGGACTACTACTATGTTGGCTTCACTGTTAGATTTTATCCTTAGAACAGCTTCTTCTACACTGTCTCCTTCCGATAATACACCAGATACAACTACTGCAAATGCATCGAAAGATGAGAGAAGCTTCGGCCATTCGTCATTTATTATCTCATCATAATAGTATTGAGTTACACGAAGTATGTATGGTCCTAGGCGAATAGATTGAGATAGAGATTTCCTATCTGCACCCGTATTCTGGACCATTAACTCAACTGCAGATGTAGTTACATCTTCTGGGGGAGGTTCTGCAACGGAGATAATGCAGATGTTCAATGGAATTCTAAGGTGCGTTTCAGCTACTTTCTCAAAATTTTCTTTGAATTCACGTACTGAAGTTCGTTCGATTTCATCGGTCACATGCCAATCAAGTTTCTTGATGTTTGTAATCTCCTTTTCAGAGAAAACATCAATAACGCCTACAACAATTAACACTGTAACATCCCCAACATTGAGGATACTGACTGCTTGTTTTCCAATCTTAGTTATGATGAACTTTTGAGCTGCATTTTCTTCAATCAAAGAATAATACTCTGAAACCGCAGTCTGAAGAAACTCGTCTGTTATTTTTGATTGAGTGAAATGTAAAGATGCTAGTACCTTTGCGCCCAGTAGGTCATACAACGTGGCACTCGCAATCAAGTTCTCCATATCTCCATTTTCTCACTCAGAAACTGACTGATACCCTTATTGAAGGTGTGTTCACTAATCAACCTTGCTCAGTTCTCTTACCAAAGAAATCCTTGAATGAAATCATACCTCTCATCAATCTTTGATAATCGGAATTGAGCCATTCTGTCACATACTCGACCACTTCATGACCTTCACCTGAGGCAATTGCTGGCAAATCTGAAATCGCTTCAGAAACGGTTACTGGTGGTGGGAGTCCATCCCCACTAATGTGAGCATCATATCGCGTTTTGCCCCTAACAATTGAAGAAAGTCTAACATCAGGGTCTTTAATGAAGGTGCCATTTCTATTAGCTACAATGAACACTCTTCTTCTCCGCTGGGGCACACCAAATTGTTCTGCTTTCAACAGGTAGATCTGTGTCTTGTAGCCTTCTGCTTCAAGTGAAGTGATAAAGGACTCAAACAGTTTTCCTTTCTGCATCGATCGAATTCCCGGTACATTCTCAAGAAGTACATATTCAGGTTCAAGTACTCTAACAAAATCAAGTGTTTTGAATAGCAATAAATTCCGGACATCATTTGGGTTCCATTTTCCAGCAGTTGAGAAACCTTGGCAGGGTGGGCCTCCAGCTAGAAGCTTCAGACTTCTTCCCCGCAATTTAGATTGAATGTTCTCAAGAAGGATATCAGCGTCCTCACTCTTGTTGATATCAGTTTGAATAACTTTTGTTTTTGGATTATTGGACCGATAGGTCTCGCACATATTTGGGTTTGAATCAGATGCTAAGATAATCGTATGACCTGCTTGCTCCAAACCCTCCGAGAGACCTCCAGCTCCACAGAATAGATCTATGGTTAATCCTTTTCTAATCTTTATCCCGATAGACCTAGCTAGAAGAGGTGGAACAGCATTTCCAATCTGTTTGTATCTGGAACTAACACTACCCCGGAATCGATAATGATCTGGGAATGATTGAAGCCTTGCTGCTTCTCTCATTGAGATGAGCCGATTTTGTTTGGGATGAATGAAGGTGCCATTTCCCGGTCGATTGAAGTATGTGTTGACAGTGTAACTTGGCATTTCTTCGTTTAATCGACCATAGTAAGTTGTACGACCACCAGATTTTTTGATTTGGGTCAATCTGGCAGATTTTGCCACGGTGGCTGCTGGGAGGTCCATCCAGTTTCCACCAGGTGGTACGTTTCTCACCACTTCCATGTCAAGTTCACTGAGTGTAGCACATGCATGATTGTACAATACTTTCTCTGGTGCTTGTTCTTCCGCTTCTGGAATTATTGTGGTGAGAGTCACAAAGAATCGTTTTACAAAGGAGCCTGAAAGACTTTCCCATAGCATTATTTTCAGACCAAGCTAGATAATGTTTCTAGAATGGGCGTCTTCTCTTCTTTCGGGGTCTTTCGTATTTCAAGAATCGATTTTGCCTGTCGTATACTAAACCCGTACAGTGCAAATACATTTGCTTCGATAACAAGATAGTCAAGAGTCCGAACAGCTTTGCTCAGAGCCCTTGTAGTTTTACCACGCTTCACAGGTTTCACAATTGGAAGATTCTGAAGCTCGCGAATGGACACGTGATTATTGAAATTACTGATCTGAAATCTCCAATTCATGAGCTCTGAATTTAAAATACCAAGGAAATAATCAAGATTGGTCGAGGTTTCTTTTCCATTTACAACGATGTAGTTACATGAATTAGCAAGGACTGTGCCTGGTTCGACTTGCGCAAATTTGAGTCTCCACCTCTGTCCCATGTTAGAAACCTGTTGACAAGCAATCCGATTCATATCGATGTGTTCAGAACGACTCGATGTTTCAAGAGTTTTCTTGAACTTACTCTTCTTCACAAATTCAGATTTGTGGCGACTTTCTATCAATGCGAATCTGGAAATATGAGAACCTCTAACAAGAGGAGTATCTGTTTTGCGAGATGTTATTGCATTCTTGTTGATGGTAAGATCCAGTTCACCTCGACGAATCAAGACATCTGTATTTGATCCAAGCAGAGGGTGATTGTGAAGTATATCAAGCAACTTGAAACCAGCTGCGTCAATTCGAGGGATCGCTAATGTCGACCCCATGTATCGTAGAAGACGGTTTCTTTCAATTTTTATCCGCTTTCTCTCTAAGGCATCTATCAAACCAAGACGGTTGAAACCAACCTCTATATTATCAGTTTGTCCACCCTTCTGAATTGTAATAATCGAAACAGATTGTGTAACCCCAGGAAACATACGAGATGTTTCAGGAAAGTCATCAATGGTCTTCAAATTATTTTGCTGAAGTAAATGTTCTCTCAATCGCTGTGCAGAAACATCACCCAAAATATTGGAGGGAACAACACAGCCGATGTATCCACCTTTTCGAGATAGCTGTAAAGCTCGTTCTACAAAAAGTTGGTAGGTGTTAATTGAATAGCTTGTGGCATAATGGTATTCGTTGGATTTTCGGAAATAGGTAGTTGCTTCTTTGAGATTTATTTTGTGATCTTCATAAATTTCTGAGCGAATCAATCGTTCTCCAGTGGCTAGACGCTCACGGATAAATTCAGCCAAGTTGGGTTTGAGTCTGTCATATGGTGGATTCATAACGACAAAATCAAACCCTTCTCTCTTTTCAGAGAATATCTCTGGAAATTCATAACGCCATTCAAAGGCATTTATCAGCGATGGACCCCGGAAGAAACGTCGATAGTCAGATTTTCCTTGAAGACCCTGAAATGATATCAAGGAATTTCCATTCTTCAAGGTCTTTCCGATCAGTGAAGCAGGAAGGACTTTGGTTCCATTCCCTAGAAGAAGACGTAAGGAAATATCTGCCACCTCTAATGCTCCAGAATCTAAATCAACTCCATATAGACTAGGTTGATTATTTGCAAATATTTCTTTAATATCTGATTCTAGAATACCAACTTCACGAGCACGGTCCATTGCCTTCTTATAGAAAGAGCGCATCAAATTTGCTACCGATATTAGAAAAACACCTGCACCACATGCAGGATCAAGTGTCCGCAAAGAGAGGAAATCCTCAAGTGACGATAACCCACTCTTGGAGATTGCGTGTACGCGTTTCTCTAAATCCTTCCTCATTGTAAGATTTACAATGTAATCAGCTACAGATTGAGGAGTATAATAGGCTCCAAGAGACCTCTGAAACGAACCATGATTAAGAGTCACTGGGAGGCGATATGAACCTAGAGAATGAATCCAACCAAGAAGGTTTACAAAATCATTCAGTGAAAGTTCCTGAATTTTTGTTTTATGAATCAATGATATTGTATCAACTGTCTGCTTTGTGAGATCAAGAACATCGCTTTTCGAAATACCAGCACTATCTCCTTCAAATGAAAAGCTTTGGAATAGAATCTCATCTTTTCCTAAACCTATTTTTCCTTGAGAGAATCTACTCTTCAAAACAATATTCAGTGCTGTTAATCGAACTGCCTCAGTCAGAATGCGAGGTTCATCTGACACCTGTGTTTCTAGAAAGCTATGAACATCACTGATTATTGACCAAGCGATAGCTCCTAGCCGTTCTTCCACTATTGGACCTCACAGGTCCTTTGTAAGAGTGCAAGAAAGATGTTTTGCTCTTCTAATCCTTGGCTGACGAGTACCAAATTTCAGATTCCTGATTGCAACAACCAATATTATAGGTGAGTTATTTGTATCTAGAAGACATGGTGTCACCGAGAACAATTTCAGACATAGAATATTTGGCATCACATTGCTGGCCTGGAAAAGAGATTGAGAGATACGAAGGATGGATCATCCATTGGAATGATGCAGTGACTTGGAGAGCTAACAGTGTTTTGCCAATTGGTGAACCCTCTGTCATATTAGAGGATGCAATAGACTATGTCATCAAGTTCTACGAAGAACGGAGCACACCAGCTGCATTCAAGATGACCGAAGAAAGCAAACCTGAAAATTTGGAGGAAACACTTGAAGAAATGGGTTTCGTGAAGTTCATGAACACATATTTACAGACTATCCCCATTGACGAATTGACATGCTTAGATCCAAGAGTTGGTGTCGACCTTCTTCGAGTTACTGATGAGTCAATTGATACTCTTATCCATCGTTCAAAGAGGACTGAGTTTGAACTTGAAATACGCAGAGAGATAATTCATCGTATCGAGGGTGAGAAGAAGATTGCACGTGTGATGATTGACGGTCAAATCGCAGGTGTGGGTTTTGGTGTAGTGGAGGAGGATTTGCTAGGTCTCTTCTCAGTCAGAACATTGCCTGAATACCAGCACCGTGGAGTAGCTTGGTCAATAAGTTGTGCTCTAGGAATGTGGGGAGAAGAAACTGGCGCAAGTACCGCATTTCTCCAAGTGGAAGCAGATAACGTACCAGCATTGGAACTTTACGACTCGATGGGATTCAAAACACAATACACCTACTGGTATAGGATTCTAGGTGAGGGATTCTCTGAGTCACAATATGAGTACTCGTGCTAAGAGTCAGGCTTTAAAGGAAAGAACTAGCCATGTACATTGGTCATACATCTGGTCAGTATTGACCAGAATCTCAATAGTTAGTGACCACTCCTAAGTAACCTGAGTAAATACTCAATAAATTGAGGTTTCAAACTGATGTTAGAAAAATTGCAACAAAGTGTTCGAATGGGTGAAGACCTCGGTGCTGATTTTGTCGAAGCGCGTTACGACGATCTCACATTGAGAACCCTCCAACGAATCAATGACATATGGCAAGATATCCAGGTCAAATCACGAATGGGTTTTGCTATCACTGCGTACGTTGATGGAGTTTCAGGATTTTCTTTTACACCAAGTACTGAAACGAAAGATATCAAATTAGCCACAGAAAATGCCTACAAGATGGCAAAGGCATCATCTGGGGCTGCTAAGCTCAAACTCCCATTTGACAGGAGAGATGCCGTGAAAAGTAAGAAATCAGACACTCCTTCCGTTAAGATTCATCCTCGTGCCCGAGATCTAGCTCACAAGATCGATATGGTAAACAGGGCAATAGAATCTGCTCGAGAATACGGTCAGAATATTAAATCTGTTCGCGGACTTTGGGGTGAACTTTATGGCCC
>JAUWOU010000035.1 GCA_030612005.1 Candidatus Thorarchaeota archaeon
GGGCCAGTTCACTTTTGTTAATTATAGTAGTATTGATTATAAATATCGAATTAGGGATGGTTCGAACATTCTATTAATTCGTCCGTCTGAACATGTTCATCCATTTGAGGGAGATAGTCCTAAGAATCAAGGATACTATCTTGACTATAAGCCGAAACCTGATACCATTGAATCATGGGGGGAGAATCCATTACCAGGGCCAACACCAGTAATGATAGATGTCACACCAACTCAATTCGGGTTCATTCTAACCTATTGGTTCTTCTACAAAAATAGTAGATGGCGCTTAGGTTTATTTGGACATCAAGGAGATTGGGAAAGAATCTCAATTCAAGTTGATGCACCACACCACGATGAAGGAATTGAGCTTATTCCGTATGTTGTTAAATTCTACCAACATTATGATTCTCCTGAAACTTTGATGTATTCTGAATGTGAAAAAGACGGTACTCATGTTATTGCATACTGTGCGAAAGGTTCTCATGCATGTTATCCAAAAAAACAAGGTCATACACGGAAAACTCGGAATTTGGATTCATGTAGTGATGACATTGCATGGAAAACTTGGAATAATATCTCACCTCTTTGGCAGCATCCACTTGAGCATTTTGGAGGTGCATGGGGGAAAGTATCAAAATGGCCATTAGGATTGTTTAGAAAATATATCTCTGGACCATCAGGACCAATGTTTAAACCTAAGGTACTTCCAAGATGGTATAATTCACGTGTACAGGCGATTACATATGATTTAGGAATACTGGATGAACAGAAGAATCCCACAAAAATTACAGTTCTTAGAGGGTGGTGGATCCCAATTCCAGTGAAACCGAATCTTAATCCAGTTTCATATCTGAATCTAGAGTGGTATACAGAAATTGCATCTACAAGGGAAGCTTTAGCTATTATTAATCCGAAATTGTTTGATCCTCCTCAGAAAGATGAACTGGTGGATGGAGTATGTAGATTGGCAAGTGGAATGGGTTCAGTTATATCTCCCAGATACGAACCAGGACATACAACTGCAAATTGGAAAGAGGTTCGGTGGACTAAGAAATTTGATGGTGCATATAGACCAAAGATTACGAATATGATTCATCCAAGACAACTTGTACCGTTCAATATGCAAATGTGGGATAGAAATAGATTGGAATCTGCAGGTTTCAATCCGAATGGGATTTTCTACTTCAGAACAAAATTTCGAAGGAATTGCTCACCATGCAAGGACATAACAATCTCTTCTCCGATATCCATAGACACTTTTCCAACCAAATATACTCGCCAAAATCACGATCAATTCATTTCGACTCAATACAGGTATCTAGCTAACGATGCAAAGGGAACTATTCATGATTTGCTAACATCTGATGAAAAACATCTTCAACAAATATGTAGTTCAAAAAATATGATACTCCTGCCAGTGAAGGCAGGTTCTGAGTACTACGCCATCAAGAAATTTAAGAAAAAAACTCACAAAAGGATAGAAAATATGTTGATGGGATTCACACATAGTAAAAGTACAATTCGTACTCATTACGTTATTGATCCAGAATCAGTGGTTCTTCAAACTATATACAAAAAAGATTCCTATGAATCAGTTTATCCTAGGACTAAGATTCCAGAATATAAAAGATGGAAATTCTGCCCAACATGTATTAAAACGTCGAATTAGTTGATATATTTGCATCTATTTAATCTACAAAAGATTTATCTAAGTAATTGTTGTAGAGAAGCGTGGGCAGCGTGGAACTGACATCACTGACCTAGCCTATAATAGGAATGAGTCAAGAGTTGAGCTTCAGTGTTGAGGTTTTGCTCAGAGTTGGCCATCGGTTTTACCTGATGTAACCAGAATCGTGAGGCGTTTCATGTGTGCCCCTTTTATTAATTCTCAAGAGTAACTTGTAAAGACGATAGAGTTTTCCTTTTTGTATAACCGAATTAGAGATTACTATTACTTTAATTGATTATATGAATCTAGCAAGATGAAGAAAAAAACAAGAGAAAGAAGAGGAAAAAGCCCAACTTCGTTAAACTGAGTGTATACTAGATACAGCGGCGTATCACTTCGGGTCCGACTTCCTCGAACTCCTTGCATTTCAGGAAGCTAAATTGATTAGGTTTCATGTAATTGAGCAACATGTTGAGGCATATATGATGGTGGGAATAAATGAATCAGGCAAAGAACTCATTGAACTCCTCAAATCAAAGGGATACAACAAAGCACAGAATGTAGTTAACGCAATTCTGGAAACTAAGGTTTTCAGAAGATTAAAGGATATCTCATATCTCAGTTCTATTTCATATGCATTTCCTGAAATAAGAGATTTTTCGAGATGGGATCATTCGATTGGTACCGCACATCTAATTGGGCTAGTGCTTATCAAGAATGATATCGGAGAAGATATTCTAGTAAAAGGTGTTATAGCAGGGTTACTTCATGATATTGGGAATGTGTTCTTTTCTCATGTTGGAGAAGCTGTGATATTTGAGAAACACAACCTCGACCAACATAAACTTAGAAATAGAATAATTGAATCCAAAGAAATCAGCACTATCCTTGAGAAATTTGGAATTAGACCATATGAAATCATATATGCTAAACACGATTTCGAAGTATTATTAGATTCTCATTTTGATTGTGACACTCTAGACGGGATCAGTAGAACTGCAGAAGCAATTGGTTGGGATAAGGTAGATTGGAAGAAGGTATTACCCCCATTGCTCGAAATCAAAGATGGACAATGGCAGTGGAAATCTAATGCTTTGCCTTTTTTGAAGAAACATTGGGAATTGAAGAATCGTATCTATTCTGAGTATGTTTATTCACCAGTGAATCAAGTTTGTGAAGCATTCATTGAAAATATGTTGGCTATTTTGAGCCCAGAAGACTTGATGTTGACCGAGAGAGAGATAATTACTGCTGTGAAGTTACACCCAGCTGCTAATGAAATGCTTGAGTTATTAGAAACCAAAAATCACTATTTTCAAGAAGACTTAACCGATTATTTCGAGAATACATCCCAATTTGAGATGTTTAGAAGAGCTGTATTGAATTCTGAAAACGTGAAAGACGATTTGTATTTGAGAATACAAACACAGAAAATTTTCCACCAGTGGAAGCCTACAACAATACCAAAACACTGGAGGGACTTAGAAAGAGAGGTCAAGAAATGTTATAGTCAGAAAATTCTATACGAATCTTTCATTAAACCTACCAACAAGGGATTAGTAAAAGAAAGATTGACGAACTACCTACAGACCTTTGAAAAGAAGAAAGATATACCAATTAGATTTGTGTCCCTCTTCGAAGAAGTGGGGAGTAAAACTTACCCATTTGGAACTCTCACACTTGCTACTATTCTAGAAAATAATTTCTTCTCTGACATTACATATCATGAATATCTAATACAATACTGCGATAGAGTCAATCCATCTGTGCCATTCAATAGACATGGACTTGCGCCTTCACCTTGGGATGTGGAGTATGCAATTTACAATAATTTTTCATCAAATGAGCCACAGTTTAGAGAGGCAAAATCAAATCCAGTCTTTTTGATTGGACCAATATTCACATGTTATATCCAAGAGTTGATTTACCTAGCTTCAAAAATACGTGAAATTAGAAAGGATGCTATCATTATTGCAGGAGGTCCACACTTTGGAAAGAATACTGAAATGGATATCGATCTACTTGAAAGATGTGAAGCTCTAGATGGTATTGTTATTGGTGAAGCTGAAGAAACACTATTGGAAATAATGAATCAAAGAGCAGACTGTAAAACTAGAGAAGCATTTTGCAACGAAGTTGCTACACATTGTATTAAGGGATTTTTGGTACGAAACGTGAAATTTGAAGGTAGAGATGAGATTTCAGATCTTGATTCTATTACACCGCCGGATCTTGATCTCGTGCATTCATCCTCTCCATTCTTTAGATATTATTTGAGTGATAGAAGAAATCCATATATGATGACTTCGATGGGATTTGTCAATGATGCGTATGGTGGAGGTACAACCATGGATGATATGCATTTGTTTGTTGATCCTTATCATTCACCAGGATATCGAGAACTAAGAGGGGGAGAATCATACACACCAAAATTTGGTTTTGGGGTTATAAACGGAAGTAGAGGATGCCCGTTCAATTGTAGCTTCTGTTCAAGTCACGGAACCCGTAGAACTCGTAGTGCAAAACATATCTTTGATGAAATATTGCACGTTCATAATGCATTTGGAATCAAATTGTTTGTGTTCTTTGATCCATTATTCATGACTTCAAATCCTAAAGAGATTGAGCGTGTCAAGAAACTTTGTGATCTCTTAATAAATTCAGGTCTAAATGAGTCTGTTGTGTTTCAGATTGAGATACGAGCAGATGTAATTATGAGATTGGATGATTCACTTCTAACGCAGTTATTTCTAGCTGGTTGTAGTGTCATTAATTTGGGTCTTGAAAAAGGTAGTAATCAGGCACTCTCTAGAATTGACAAAAAAATGAGCGTTGAAGACCATTTTTCTGCAATTAGGAAATTGAGGCAATCTGCTGAAAATGCGGACCGGGATATCTTGATTAACGGTACATTCATCATTGGGGGTCCTAGTGAAACTCTGCAAGATATCAAAGAAACCATTATACATGCGTTCAAACTAGATCTTGATGGACTTGCTATTTTTCCACTTGAGATACATCCAGCAACTAAAGATTATGAGATAGCAATTAGAAGTGGTGTAATTGAACAAGGAATTATACCGTACCTAAATCTCAAGATGTATCCCCTATTCTTCTCAGAAGACGTTTCAAAGGAACTACTCATTGAAATAGGTAAGAAAATAGATGATGTTATTGAAGACCTAAAACACTGCAGAGATCAAGTGAACACTCTTGGAATAGAGCAAAGAAAGATTCTTCCACGAATGGCTGAAATCACAAAGTCTGCAAGTGACAAAATGCCTATCCTTGAAAATTCAGACAGGTATGCAAGATGGTTTCAGAAATTGCTAAAGAGATGTCTTGCGACATCTTGGTTAACTAATCAGTTTGAGAGTTCATTAGTGAAATTCCCTGAGATCTCAAAAGAGATTCAAGTATTGGAATCTCAACTAACTAAAATTCGAAAACAAAACCATGGACATCATACTGGTGATTATTCAGAGGGAAGTCTTGAGTATGCTTGTTCTAACTTACTTCAATCATTCAATGCTGCCAGAAAAATCATTGAACAATAACCTCAATAAAAACAAAAGAAAGAAGAGGGAACGAATCCCTCTTCGTTAAACTGAGTGTATACTAGATACAGCGGTGTATCACTTCGGGTCCGACTTCTTCGAACTCTTTCTTGGACACGTATAATTTCAGGATTGGACAGAAAGAAAAATATCTTGGATCCCATAATCCAGAAAGTAAATTTAGTTCTCTAATTCGAATGATTGGTTTTACGCGATATCATATACTATCAATTTTCGAAATTAGCTCTAAATATTCAGTCTTGACTTTTAAGCGTCTTTTAATATCACTGAGTTTATTCAAATACGAGCGAGCTTCATCTGCCGCATCACTCAATGAACTCAAAGGAATCTTCCTCAATTCAGAGTAACGTATTTCGAGAAAATGTTGCCTCATTGAATTCCACATAATCTTAGTATCTTTCTTCAGAGGAAATGACTCTGAAATATAGTCTGGAGTTTCTGTAGATTCAGATTCATCATGTGATGATGATGCACTAGAGCAAATTGAACAGGTACAAGAGAATTCATTTGGGAAAAGTGAGTAATAGGTTGAAACAGCTCCAGGTGTAAGATATTGGTGTAACGATGGTTCATAATATCTGAATGGTAGGCCGCCTCCTCTGGTCCTACCTTGACTAACTGGTTTCGAGTCACCGTGACTTAGAGCGTAGGATAATCCATCAAGACCAAAGTGATAGAAAAGAGATGTGAGATAACCACCGTACAATGAATAGACAGTGTTGATGCCTCGAGCTTTAGAGTGCGTGATAAGTGATTTTAGACCGCTCATTTTCTCTTCAGTTGCTCTTTTCTCAAAATCACTAATCCATAGAACAATACCTTTCACAGGATTCAATTCTTCGATTATTCTCGCGATATTTGCTTCATTTGTTAGTATATTTGAATCGATACATAAAGATTCGAATACATCTATCTTCTTATTTTTCATACGTGAAAAGAATTCTGACGAGGCCATCCGCCATAGCTGATAATCAGAATCGAATTCTTTGATATACAAATAAGGACCTGTGATAAACTCAGGAGGAGGAATTTCAGTTGGAGTTTCATCATCTGATTTTTGTTTCTTAGATCGCTTAAGACGATCCAAGGACTTCTTCCCCTTTTTCCTTGTATGAGGTGTAGTTTGAGAAGCAATCGTACAATCAGCAATTAACGATGCGGTCTTATTGAAATCAGATTCAGAAAAACCACGAGCAGTTTTCAGATCGGACTGCACAAATTCCTCTACGTGTGGACAACCTTTGAACATCTTCTCAAAAGATTTACGCATTTCTCCGTTGTCACGCAATGTTACTTGATTATTGAAAAGAACATAGGTCATTGGATCAATAAAATATGGTTTATTGATTTCAGGTAAGAACTGGGAAAAACTCATTTCATACATGGCAAAAACATGAGCTGGTACGACAAGTCCATGATACAAGTTCTCATTGTTAAGTAGGATAGATTTCTCAGCCATAATTCCCATACGAATCCACCCTTGTAACTCCCTAGTCATATAACTAACCCACTCCTTCACTGCGAATTCTTTGTAATTCTTCAGGTATTGCTCTTACTGTATGTTGTTGTGATAATATTTCATGTGTTTTAATGGTGGCTTTTGTACGCCGTGAACGAGCTAATTTTCGTGCCTTTCTCTGTTTTGATCTAATGTATCTCAACATTTCCTTACGAAGCATTTTCGATTTTATTGGACTATTACGTGGGGGAATAATCAATCGTACTTCTTTACCAATTGAGATCAATCCGATTCCTGCAGAATTGAATAGTTCTTGTTTCTTTAAAGGCGCT
Source organism: Candidatus Thorarchaeota archaeon (assembly GCA_030612005.1). GTDB lineage: Archaea > Asgardarchaeota > Thorarchaeia > Thorarchaeales > Thorarchaeaceae > SMTZ1-45. The sequence goes on from JAUWOU010000035.1 coordinate 7,039, forward strand.
TTCAAACTTGATTCCAACATTGCAATGTACACATAATCCACACATTGTGCATATTCTTGAGCTTGTTTTAAAGCCTTAAGCCAATTAGTAGGTTTCAATTCGATTCCATGAAGCTTACAATTTTTCGAAATTGCAACCAAATCAATTCGTCCATCAAAAGCAGGTACCTGCCACGCTACAGATTCGAATCTTTCTCTTAGATACGGCAGAATCGATTCATATAACAACTCTTCATACACTTACTGAATCCTCCGTTAAAGCGGGGCTTTCCAAATCTTCAACCTTGTCCCATAATAATCCATGAACTTCTCTATTGATAATAACCTTCCTCCAATTGATTCCGAGAATTAATGATGAGATCAACCAGAGAAGAATGAGAATCGCTGTTACAACGTACACAATATTATCTTGAATTTCTCCTAAAATACCACATACAATGAGAAAACCACTTGTTGTAATCCATACAAATACAAGAATCAGCGAACCATGCTCTTTGTTTCTCAAAGCGTTCCTCCATTGTGCTCTCAATTTTAGAGCTGTTTTATAGTCTTGATATGCTAGTGATATTTTACAAAGATGGTCGAGTATCTGGGTCTGAAGACTGCTATCTTGAAAAATATCTGCGACTGAGCTATATGCAAGTTTCTTACTAGCAATCCTACTCCTGCAGAATTCGAATAGATCTTCTATTGGAGGTTGAACAATATATCCCCACACTTGGGGTTTTAGCAATTTTATTCGTTCTCTTGTAGATGTATCAAACTTGTCGATATCGGCACCCAATGATTGAACCAGTTTAAGTAATCCAAGGATTCCACCGGCAGCAGATATCACACCTACTAATACAAAGACGAAATCAAACCGCATCCAAATCCACAACTCTTATTGCAATATATCATCCCTAATGAGTGATTTGGAAGCACTTTCCGGAAATTCTTCATAAACATATTTCAAAAGACTGGTCAATGGCATGCGATTGAAAGTTCTCTTTATCTCCAGAATTTTGGATTTCTGTTTAGACGTCATTGAATTGTATAAACGTTCAGCCGCCTCAACTCCGTCGCTTGTAAGACTATACGATTGGAACGGGTACATTACCCAAGATACATCTTCCTCACCGGTTTCTTCGTCAATAGATTCTGCATCACGGGTTTCTGTTGCACTCTTTTGATGACCAGCTGTATTACATTGAATAAAACCTTCTTCACCTAATGCTTCAATGTCATCTAATAATTCAGTAGCGTAAGGACCGAAGTTATAGGGAGTAAACTCATAATCATTTTCAAAAAGAGTTACAAATTCCTGTGTCTTGCTTAGCATAAACATCAGTTTGTCAAGTCTAGTTATACCTTCAACACTTGCGCGGTCAATAACACCATCATTTGCATAGAGTAGTACTAGAAGAACATCTAAACCTGATTGAGGTTCCCAATCATCATCCGCATTGAGCTGCATAAAGTTTCCCTCAAATCCTTGTAGGTATAAGTATATAGATTCACCACGAAGATAGAGATAGTATTTCTACGTATGAATAATTATGACAAATGGTAATAAAACATAGTAATTTCAAGAGATTTGAGCTATCTACTATTAATGAAGAATCATTTTCAATAATGAATCAATGAAAAACAAGAGCGCGAAGGGGGTCTTGCGGCCTACGTTCGGAAATTGTGTGTATACCAGATACAGAGGTGTATAACTTCGGGTCCGACTTCTTCGAACTCCTTCTTGCTGGAAACTTAATGCGAGGTTAGTCAACGATTCGAATTCTTAGCTCGTTTTTCTTTATTCATCTAGAATTTTGTGTTTCTCTACGATAGCATTCTCAATGTCTTTATCAGTAGAGAACATCTTGGTTTGATTAAGATACCATCCAATTTCATCGGGGTTATCGGATTCTGCAATCATCTCTAATAATCTCTTTTTCAGTTTCTGTTTAAATGTGGCATTTTGAGTGTTAGGATGAAGTCCCCCTGTTTTTTCAAGAGAATAGAGTGTTATCCAAGGGGCAGATCCTTCTTCAAGAGCCTTGATTTGTGAGAGATGGTGTTTTATCTGATACCTGCTGTGACATAGTGATGCCATGTCCCTTTCACCCCAGATTTCCCAAGATCTACCGAGAACCAGCCATCTAGGCATCCAAGAGGACGGATCGTTTACAGGATTTGTTTCATTTAGCGTGATTATTAATTCCTTTATTTCTTGAGTCTTGGCTCCTTCTTGTACTGCTCTAATTGCGATTCTCAATTTCATTGATGCTTCAGGATGACCTAATGCAAGTTTAGTCCAAGCTCGAGACTTGACTTTCTGAGGAGTGTCGTCGTCGTATTGTTCACGTCTGATCATTGGCCATTGATCCCAAGTATGATTCAGACTGATCTCAGTTCTTGCCTTACCTACCCAAGCATCCATTGATGATGAATCAATCTTAGTAGCAGTAAGATATGCATGACCAGAAAGCCCAAATTTCTTTCCATCAAGTAAAATCTCTCCAAGTCTATTCCACCCAAGAACATCGTTTTCATCTAATACTAGAGCATGACTCAAAGCTTTTGTAAGCATGTCAATTTCTACACCAAGAATTCGGGCTTCTGTTTCAACACCTGTAAGATCTATTACAGGTATAGAATCTGTAATAGTGGTAAAGGGACTTTCTTTTCTAGGCATCATCATCATTACCTCAAAGAGGGAATTAATCCGCTCCTGTTTGAGCTTGATTTGCTCACGGAGGGTATCAATCATTAGACGTTTCTCTTCTTTCTGTTCCTCCTTCATCAATTGGGGCTGTTTCTTCTTTATCTCATCAAAGAAGTCCTTGTTCATCTCTCGAAGTTCACGCGTGAGAGAATCAAAGGGGAACCTTCCTATCTCGATTCCAGAGTCTTGTAGAATCAACTCTCCTTTACCTGCTATCCGTGGATTGGGGTCAAGTGTACCAATCCATACCTTTCTAATTCCACGGGACTTAACCCAAGAAACGCATGGTCGTTTATCATGACTCCTATGAGTACAAGGTTCAAGGGTGGTGATAAGGTCAGCACCAGCAACTCTATCATCACCCTTAGCTTTTCGCTCTAAGGCAATGTACTCCGCATGGTTTCCTCGTCCGACCTGTCCTCTATATGCCTGCGAAACTATATCTCCATCCTTGACTATCATGGCAGCAACCCTAGGAAATGGCCCAGGCTTATCTTGTGGACATTCTTTTGCAAGTTCCACTACTGCTTTGAAATGCTCATAGGATACTTTGTTCTGATTCTCATCTGTTTGTATTTCAGTCAAATTCGATCCTCCGCCACGTAACTTATTATTTCAAGTGAGAAAATATGTCTTTCTTAAGGTTAGATAAAAACAAGAGCGCGAAGGGGGCAGAATCGCCCACCTTCGTTAAACTGAGAATATACTAGATACAGCGGTGTATGACTTCTGGTCCGACTTCCTCGAACTCCTTCTTGGAAACCCACATCTTCTGGAAGGTCTTCAATGAGCCGAGAATGCTTCCACCGATCCAGACAGAGTACTGTCTCTCTGGGGGAGCAATGATACGAACCTCGATGTTCTCGGGGACTAGTTCGGTGATCTCTTTGTGGAGTCTCTCCTTGAGTCCTGGGAACATAGTTGAACCGCCTGATAGCACAATGTTGGCGTACAGGTCACGTCGCAAGTCGACATCACAAGCCTTGATTGAATCGACAATTTGTTCGTCGAGTGGTAATGTATCAAGACCAATGGCACTTGGGTTGAAGAACAACTCAGGGCCTTGGAACCTTTCTGCACCGACTGTGATTACTTCACCGTCAGGTAGCATGTAGGGTTTGTCAACACCGGCCTTGTCAGCAACTGTCCTTTCCCTCTCGGGGTCAAGAGCTACATAGCATAGCTTCTCTTTGATGTCTCTGACAATTTCTTTCTCTGCACCGCTGACAAAGGAGTAACCCCTCTGCCTGAGCAATCTGCGCAGATACTCGGTGATATCTCTTCCAGCCAAGTCGATTCTTTTGATGGCGTGATTAATTGAAAAGCCCTCATAGATTGGTACTATGTGGGTCACACCGTCACCAGAGTCGATGACTAGACCAGTAGTTCGACCAGATGCGTACAGTGAGAGTACTGCCTGTGTGGCAACGTATACTGCGGGCACTCCAAAGTTATCAAACATAACGGATGCCATGCGCTCCCTGTTCTCTCTGGGGTTAAATGGTGCTTCAGTCAGAAGTACCGGATTTTCACTTGGGTCAACCTTCAAGTCGTTATAGAACGTGTAGCTCCATATCTTCTCGATTGCATCCCAATCTTCAACAATTCCGTGTGATATTGGGTAAACCAGGCGGAGTACTCCACGAAGGTTGATGGCCTCTTCTCCAATGTAGTAATCACGTGTATAGTGATCAACATCAGTCATGATTGATTCATATCGGGGATATCCAATCAAAGTGGGCCAGACACTGCGTGGCTGATCTTCACCTGCGTAACCGTTCTTGCTCAAACCTGTACCGTTGTCAATGACAATCGGTTTTGCGCCAAGAAATTCGTCTTCAGCCATTTTTCGGTCCTCGTTTTTTATTTTTATTTTAAGACAAATCAACAAACTAGATTCGCCAAGTACGGAACTTCAAAAGCTCCGTTCTACTAATTCGTTCTTCAGATTGTATTTAAGCATACGTAGTTTAGCTGTGAATACCATCGAAAAGTATTTGATGTTTATATAAGTTGGGTGGTTTTTGAGCCATTTTTTATGGTGTAGAGGCCAAAGTAAAGTTTTTATTTCGAAAAGTATAAGAAGTTAGTACTAGCAATTACTAGATAATACATCCGCGGATGAGATGCCCAATGCCTCAAAAAACAGTTGAAGATATTATACGGACAGAAGTCGAAACAGTCAGAGCTCGAAGAATTATCTTAGACCAACTAGAAGGGGGATTAAAGACGGGAGCAGAGCTTAGAGAGAAAATTGCTACAGATATCAAAGCTCAGATGATGATGAAAGGTTCTAGTAAAAGAGACATCAAGAAAGTAAAAGTTACCAGCCCAAAACTCTACTATAACACAAAGCGTCTAGAAGAGCTAGGTATTATCGTGAGTTGGAAGCAATCACAATACCGCCTGTTCGAATTAGAACCAAAGGCGATACACCCGGTTCGTAGAGCATTAGAGATTACAAAGCCGTTACTATATGTTACTTCGCTGAGTCGTCCAGAGGATCAACGCCCATTTGTTCAGTGGTTAACCAACAATCCTCAATTCAAACCTAGAAAGCTACTTATTTTTGTAGAAGCTGCTCACTGGACTCGGGGAGTGGCAAGACTAGCTGACAGGTTCATTCCAGATGATTCGTTCAGAGTATGGACAACAGAATGGAGAGAAGTCCCTGATGATGTCACTAGCACGGATGATGAGAAAGAATATGGAAATCTTCAAGGTACAGCAGATTTTCTAGAAGCCGCGATAATTGACAATATCTTCATCCATGACATGGTAATTGACCTTACTTTAGGACCGACATTAATATCACTGGCATTAGCCAAGCTTTCAGCAGAGTATTCAATATCGGCATTCCATGTTACACGATATGATGCGTCAAACTCAGAGATCAGCTATTACTGAGGAGAGATGAATTGTGAAGTCAAAGAAAAGGAAGATTAAACAAAAAATCACTTGGCAACCGGTTCATATTGAGAAAAGATTGAATACTCTATCAAAAACAATTGAACTAACAAAAGAACAGACTTCTGCAAATAAGACCCGTCTCCTGAGTAAATTGAATCGCTGGCAAGAACAAATTCAAGAAATAAACAAAGGTATCAGATACATCAAAAAACATCTCAAGCCAAAGATAGAGAAAGCCCTTGGTCTGAAGATCAAAAACAAGGAGATATTGTTAGCAGCAATGTTCCAACCAAGTACAAAGAATCTTTTCTTGGAACTAGAGATACAGTATCGTGGAAAGAAGAGTCCTTTTGATGATGATGGTTTTGAAGCCCTTGTATCATTGAGTGAATCTGCTAAGAGATTTGCACTTTTGGGAGATGCTTCAATCTCAATGGCGGTTATCTATCACCTCTGGCAAACCGTTGATGAAGATGTTGGAGAAATAACACAGGATAAATCGGACATCGTATCAAATAAACACATGGCGAACCTATGTGATAGATGGGGTCTCTATAAGCATCGAATTCACTTTGATCCAGAGACGCCAAGCAAGGGAGAGATTCTTCATGACAAAGGTACCCTTGTGGAAGCAATCTATGGAATAGTTCAGATGGAGCATGGATTCAAGCAAGTTTTGAAGAACATCGACCATTTACTCTAATATTCAGTCAGGTCGTACTCATCATCTCGATGGGTTGGAATATCTGACATGGGATATGTAGCATCGAACTGTTTTCGTACTTTGTTAGCGATTTTTGGATCACAATAAACTCGAACAGATGGTATCGTGCGAGTTTGTTGTTTGAGTGTGTGCATTAATGGCAACCCCTCTTTGGTTTCATCCAGACTAACAAGATCAAATCCTTGTTCACCCCCAACTAGGAGCGGAATCTTTCTCAGCTTCTTTTCTCCTAACTCGGGAACCACAATATCCAGTATAACATTGCCTAGTTCTTCTGAGAGATTATGTTCTGCATCTATTAGCGCCTTGATGTTGCCTAGCATAGATTTGAGCTTTCGTCTAGCATCAGGTTCAAAGGAAATAAGAGGTTTCGATATTGCAACTTTGAAGAGCTTGCGATAACGGATCCTCGAAACATACTCCCTAACAAAATCAATCTTAGAAGAACTAAGCCACTGAAATAGGTCTGCATCAGTCATTCTAGTGAAAAGTCCTATACACTCATTCTTTGAGAGGTCTTCCTCTTCCATTCGAAAGTATGTAGCTTTAGATATCAACGCTTCAGCTAATTTCACTGCATGATGGAGATATAGGTCTGCGAACATCCAATTCCGACTTAGTATTAGAGCTTCAAGGGAATGAATTGCTTTTAGCATGAAAGCTCGGACATAATTACCATTTTCATCCAATACTACTCTGTTGGTTAGCATGACTCGCTCAGCTGGAAAAACACCCAACTCCACTCCACTGAAGTAAGCATCGCGAATCAGATAATCGGTCTTGTCAATATCCAGGGGATGGTCGAGAAAGTCTGAAAAGAGTGTGAGAATAGGATCTTTTGTCCTCCTTCTGAGGATGTCAACTATATCTTTTGACTCAATATCATTCTGAAGGAGAGTATCAGTAAGACCACTGTTCATTATTAGAAACTCGCCAAGATCAGCATGATCTAACCCTGCCCAAGACTCCAGAGCGTACTCGACAGTATGAGATGTAGGAGGATGACCGATATCGTGAAGCAATGATGCTGCTCGAAACAACTTCTTCTGATAGTCATCAAGTAATCCTGAAAACGGAACAAAGCAAGCTGTATTGAGGTCTTCACAGTAGTTTACAACTCTGAGGGATTTCTGAGCAAGAAAATTAGTACCAATGCAGTGCTGGAATCGAGTATGAGTTGCACCCGGATAGACAATATGAGCTGGTCCAAGTTGCATGACATAACGAAGTCTAAGCATCTCCCAAGTTGAAATAACATCCAATTCCCATGGCTCTAAAATGATAGCTCCATGAACCGGATCTTGAATAGCTTTCTGGCGTGTGTGTTTTTCCCCCATTGCTATGAGAATGTTATGTTCGTTGATAGATTTGGAGATGTTGTCCCAACTTTCGCCGCCCTCACTCCTTGCCGATGCAAGTTCCTGTTCACGGAAGCCTGTTAATCGAATGAGTTGAACGGTTTCTACATCAATTTTCGTTAACAAAGTAAACGACCCTAGACGAATAGAGCAGTGTCTGTATTTAAGATGTGACTCAAAGATTTCTTGAGATTTTCACACGTTCACGTGCTGCATTGTATTCATAGGTTCTGTCAGTTTTCATTGCCCTACAATATTCATTTGAATTACAGTATCCCCAGCGCCGTAGCACATTGCATGATGGTGCTCCGCGTGATTTGAAAAAGAGTGGATTAACCAAGTTTACACCTGCCAGGTAATTCGTGACCGTCTTGATTGTTTTCTTTGCGTAAGCAAGTCGAATACAGGGAGGTGCTCTCTTGACAATATCCCAAGTGACCATTTTGTACAATCGATACCATAAAGGACATTTTTTAGCTACATAGAGCAGATCACAGTTAGGACAGGTCTTACTATAAATTGAAATTTCACATAACTCATTTTGAGTTGACTTGATCAGTCCTGTGCGGCGCAGTAGATGAAAATTGACCTCTGCAAAGAGTTCTGGAGTGAAGGACCCAAACTCTTCCACAAAGAGCTTGAGCTCTTTTGCAACTTCTTCTGAAGTTGAAGTCCATTCTTCCTCATCAAGAGCTGGTATTTCTTTATCTCTGCTCATAATCTAACCTAAATCTTACATTTTATGGTGAGTGAATCTCAACTGTAAGATATTTCTATGTTCCGCCCTTCTCCTGCCAGTGTCACCACCTCTTCGTAATTCTAATGAAATACAAAAATTAGCAGGAGCTTTGTCAACGTTCATCGGGATGGGATCCCTCCTGAAGACCTGGCCTCCTTCTCCTGTACTGATGTTGGTTCATCACTTCCAGCGACAGAGAATATTTCCACAGTTCTTTCCACGGCGGGGTCATTATCCCACATCTTAGCTTTGTCCCCAAAGATAACATGGTCCGACTGGACAAAGTGAACAGCCGCGGACTCTCCAAAACCTGATAATGGTTCCTTTTCGGAGAGTAAGGACTTCCCTTTGGAAGAAGACTTCTTTCGGGCTTTCAGTCGCGCACGTCGGGCCTTGTCCAAGGTCCTAGTCCACATACCTAATCCTTTCATGATATTCTATGTTGATTTGAGTATATTAATTCATACAAATTTCACATAATGGAATTCTTAGTGGTTAGTAGTGCTACCGGATTACAAAGGGAAGAAGATGCCCAATGATAATCTTACATGTATTCTTACAATTCCCAACAGAAATCATTTATCAATCTTCTAAGACTTAAGCCCATCACTTGCAATCTGCCTTCATTCTAATAACTCTTAAATGGTATAGTAAACCTCTCCGTTTCCCAATAGACTCTCATAACAAGAGGCCTCCCCAACATGCCAACGCTCGATATTATTTCACAGACCTCCTTCAAAGAGGTCATCACATCTGTCGAGCTCGTAGACCTAAATGGTAATGGAAAATCGAATATTATTGTCACTACTCTAAATGGAGATGTACGAGTCTACGATTATAATGATGGAGAGAAGAAACCACTCAATGAGATATGCAGTGTTGGTAACCTCCCACCCTTAGCAGCAATAGGGGTTGGTGATGTAACAGGTGACGGGGTTCCTGATTTTGTAATGGGCGGTCTTGACAACACCATGCGAGTTCTAGTTTACATGGATGATACAATTAGCGTGAAGGCATCATCTCCCCTAGGTAGTCTCCCGACTGCTATTGCAGTATTGAATGTCTTTGATGATGAGAGCGCAGAGGTTATTGTTTCTACCAACGATGGTAGTATGAGATGCTATGCATGGTACGATGTAGCTCTAGACAAGTTAGCCCATCAGGTTCTGGATAGGCCTGTTTTCTCCATTTGGCCCCTCATGACAAAGGGCATACCTTATGGTCGTTTTGTCTTTGGAGACGACTCGGGATACTTTTTCATTTACCAGTATGCAGACGACAGACTTCATGAACGCGGTAAGATTAAGGTTGGCGGGGAAGTTGGATTAATTTCAACTGGTGATGTTACTGAAAATCATAATTCTGAAGTCATGACGTTATCAAACAACCGAACATTGACCTTGTATGGTCTCGTTAAGGGATCAATAGAAAAAATTGATTCCATTCGTGCACCCAACGCTGTTAATGCTATTCGAATGGGACGGTTCTGGGATCTAGATCCTCCACGGGGGCAAATAGTTGTAAGTCATGCAAATTCAAGCATAGCACTACTGTCTGTTGTTGGGAGAAAAATAACAGAAGAAGCAGTCATTAAGACAACTAAGAAGTCAACAGAATCATCAATATCAGTTGGCGATGTGAATGGAAACTCGAGAGATGAGATTGTGCAAGTTGTTGGAAACAATCTGTATGTCATTGATTTTAAAGATGACTTAGTGGTCTAGTCAAGTTTTGGCATGTAGATCTCATTAGCCTGTAAGACCTTGATTGTCTTTGTTTCTGTATTGGCTTGAATCTTGGGAACTATATTACTTTCAACCCATGACTTCACTGATGCTCTTGCATCCTCAATCGTTTCACCTTCTCCGTTCATATCAAAGCGAATAAAGAGGTGATAGGGTTCTCTCTCTGTGATTTCCTTTTTGATCATAGCCCAAAATGCCTTTGAGCCGGCAGGTACATCAATCCGACCAAGAATCTCAGACCAGGATTTGCCTTCCATTCGTTTGGTAACAATGGCAAGATCTTTCAACTCTGGATTTTCTTTCAAGGCAGCTAGAACTTTATCTCCAACCTGCTTTGTATCGGTCACACTTTCGAATTCTGCTACTAGGTAATGATCTGCTCTGAACTTGGGCATCGAAGGACGACTCCGTTTGCTGGTTCTATGGCGGCCTTTTGCGTCCGGCTCTTAAGGTTGATGGTCTATCAAGTATTATCAATTATCTGGCGCTTGTAATGAAACAATCTGTAAGCTGCAGTGCAGAGGCCCATAATTGTTACAACAACAAGACCATAGATAACAAAGCCTGCCAGTGAGAAGATTACAAGAGTAAGCAATCTTTCAGATCTTCCACCCAGTCCAATATCCAAATCGCTAACTCCAAGACCCTCGGCACGAGCACGTGTATAACTCGTCAATAACCACCCAAAGACAGCCAAAAACGCCCACATTGAAACAGATAGACCTAGTATAGTGGTATTTGGAAAAGCAAGTGCAATACCTGCAAGAATTAGTGTTTCAGCAACCTTGTCTATCACAGAATCAGTAAAACCTCCAGCTTTAGTCGCAGAATCGTTTATTCTGGCAACTGCGCCATCAACACCATCAAGTAGACCAGTAATGAAAACCAGTGTCGCAAACAGTACATGCAATTGTGTAAGAGGTAGAGAAATGAATGCGAATAGAGCAAATAGAAGACTTACGTAAGTTATCGAGTCTGGGCTCACACCAGCTCTAGCAAATGGTCGCGCAATCAATAGGACTAGTCCTCGAAAGATACCTCTAACTCTGAATTTACTTGGCAAGTATTATTCCTCCATTTTGAAACGTTCTGATTCATACATTACGATTCCACTAACCTTACTTCGATTAGGGATTTTTGACAGTCCGAAAATGACTGCATTCTGAATCTCACAATAATCTCCAACTTCAGTTCCTTTGCCCAAGCTTGCATGCGGACCAATGATGCTATTTTCGCCTATCTTGGAATTTCCCTGAATCAGACAAGGACCGTTCAGGCTAACTCCACGCCCCACCTTAATTCCCGACCCTAGGTCTAGTGTATCACCTATTTCCATGGTATCACCCGATGGAATGAATATAGAATCACGGTGCTGAACTTTCGTAGATTCTAGAAGTAATTTATTGGCCTCCAGTACATCGGAGATAGTATCAATGTCAAACCATCTCTCACGAACACTATGTGATTGGATAATATGACCCTTTTCGATTATGTTGTTTAAAACTGAAACTGCCCTTGTAGAACCGCTATTTAATGCGGCTTGACAGTGCTTGGTAAAATCAGGTGATACAACCATGAACATTGCACTCTTTGCTGTTGAATCAGCATTGTCTACTTCTCTTTGAACTCCCATAACACAACCAAGAGAATCAACAGAAACAACGCTTCCTAAATTTCCTTGGAAATCCACTGCCAATGTCACTACAACGTTACGATTTTCAGAGTGATGTGAAATAATCATACTAATGGCATCAGAGGATATGAGCAAATCAACAGGACAAATGATGATTTCTTCGTTCACAATTGTATTCAGTACGGTTGTGAGAGTCTGCAATGGACCGATCTCGTATTTTGGTACTTCAATAACCTGAACTTCTGGTAGATTTTCAAACTGAGTGATTGCATCTCTAATCATATCACTCTTCCAGCCTACAGCAACTATGATTTTTTGTACATTAGCTTTTAACAAACGCTCTATGCTCAGTTCCAAGAGAGTCTTCCCTGAAACCTGTATCAATGCCTTTGGTATGACTCGGGTGAGCTCTTTCATTCGTTCACCCTTCCCAGCTGCCAATATCACACCGTAAATGTGGATTCCTCCTCTCAAAGAACTTAGAGCGCAAGGGACATATGGATGTTTGCAACGATAGAAGTTGATGTCTATTGACAGCTGAAATTATGAGAATAGCGGACCTGGCCAATTGTGATACAATTATCGAGAGGGCTGCAGAGATAGTCAAATCTGGAGGGGTCATTGTATATCCTACGGATACTAGTTACGGACTTGCGTGTGACCCTAGAATCCCAGAAGCTCTCGAAAGATTGCTAGCTGTAAAGAGACGTGACAGAAGAACAGGTGTTCCACTTCTATTCAATAATCTAGAACAGTGTGAAGTGTACCATGATTTTGGAAGTCTTGAAAAAGTCCTTGTACGGCTCTTCTGGCCAGGAATTCTAACACTAATTGTAGATGCAAGATCCGATGTTCCTAAGCATATCACTGCAGATAGAAGCACTATTGCAATCAGAGTACCAAATCATGTCATACCAAGAGGTATTGCACAGAAAATAGGTGGACCAATCGTCGGCACAAGTGCAAATAGAAGTGGAGGTATAACCCCGTTTGATGTAACAGTAGCTTTGAATCAGTTGGGAGAAGAGGTTGATCTGTACATTGATGGCGGTCCATCCCTATCGACGGCTAGCTCTACAGTCATCGGTGTTGAAGGAACTGGAAAGGACGAACCTCTAAACATCAAAGTCTATCGAGAGGGACAATTGACAATTAGTAATTTATCGGAGAGTCTCAAAGTAGATTCAGATGCACTTGGCACTTGGTCTAGTAGATTCGTATACACAGATATGTGAGGGAGATTTGCTGGGAGATTTCAATCTACTCGTAGCATGTCCTCGAGAACGTGAACGAGCTGCAAGGTCAGAAATACAGTATTTTATCGGAGATCTCATCGAAGACCCCGAATTGAAGGTCTCTAAAACCCATATCTCGGGCCTGCTTACATGCAAAACATCGTTGGACCCGTTTGAGGTAGTTCAGAAACTTAGAGAATTCGCACTTGAGAACCCCTACCAATTTCGATTTGCTATTAGATTTACTCCGATAGAACAATGTGTAGAATCTAATCTTGAATCAATAAAAGAAGCAACACTAAACCTACTAGAAAAGATTGGAGAAGATGAGAGTTTCAGAGTTACTGTTCGAAGAAGACATACTGACTTGGAAAATATGGAAGTCGTAATTGCGGTTGCCTCTGTAATTCAAAGAACAGTGAATCTTGACGATCCAGACAAGATTGTGTTAGTTGAGATTGTGGGCGATGTAACTGGAATATCAGTCCTCGATGATGAAACAGATATTCTCTCGATTATGACAATGAGAGATGATCAATACTGATTTACTCAAGCACCAAAACACACCTGAGAAACTCTACTCACTACACATTTTGAGAGAGCTTGATTGCGGGTTGCTAAATCATCAGAATCTTTGAATTGCTTCATTTCTAATTCAGTTATTCCAAAATTCTGCATAAGAGAGCTAATTTTCTCGGATGTAGGATTGAACATTGGAGAGATTTCTTCGCCGACTTTTTCTTCAATTCTCATCAAACACTCTCGAACTTTCTTTTCATCTTCATCAATGCACACAACCCCCACAGATGATAATTCATCATTAACTCCCATAATATCTAGTGCACGACCTATCTGGCGTTGTGCTGATACATAGACAATCAATTCCACATCAAGGGTGCGGGAAAACATGTAATCACCTTTCAAGGCATTAACCGCATTTTGAGCACCTGAAAGAAGATGCATTTCATCAACTATCATCATGCTATTAAAGAACTGAAATGCTAGAACAGACTTAGAGAGAGATTTGGCTAATTCCAGAAGCTTGTCTGTATCAAGACCTCTTGAGTTCTTATTCTCAGAGATTCCGATACAAAGTTCTCCAACCTTTATAGCTAGTTTCTCAATTAACAATTCTAACACCTTGATATTGCCTATTCTAAAGGCGCTTCATGAAATAGTCAGCAACAGTTGGTTCAAAGCCGGCTTCGAATACTAAGCGGTCTCGTATTTGTTTCATGGTTAATGTAGGGTCTTCTTTCTTGAAAATTTTAACAAGAGCAATGATTGACTCACGGTTTTCCCAGGGATATACAGTCCAACTAGTAGTTTTAACCACATAATAATCTGGAGTAACACAAGATGTGGGTTTTAGGTGTAGTACAGCAGAATGTTGCTCTTCAACTCCCAGATCATTTACATAGTTTATTGCATGACGAAGACTTTCTCCTGTATCTGCAACCTCATCAACTAGAAGAATACTTTTCCCCTCAAGAGTTCCTGAAAGAGGTTGAGTGATTCTTGGTTCTCTTCCCTTTACACCAACATCAGTATAGTACTCAATCCGTATATTCTGTAACGTGTCTGCGTAAAGAACATCTGATAGAATTCTCGCAGGTATCCAACCCCCTCGAGCAATTCCCACTATCATATCAGGTTTGAAACCACTTGAATATATTTTCTCAGAAAGTCGTAGAGTTAGATTGTAGACGTCACTCCAGCTTAGAATAAGGTAATCCATTGATTGATGCCTCTGGTTTTTCGTTAGTTCACCAGTAAAGTTCTTCCTAATTAATGCACGCTACTAATAGCACAATCTAAATCAATGACCGCGCAATCTACAACAAGTGACTATTATGAAACCAGACATTCTCCTAACAAATATTGGACAGATTGCTACCGTCGCAGGGCATAGTGAGAACCCAAAAACTGGGAATGAACTAGGAGAATTATCCATAATCGAGAATGGTTCAATTGCCATCGCAGAGGGGATAATTATTGCCGTTGGAACTAATGCAGAGGTATTATCACAGATTACCCAGATACCAGAACTTCCATCCATAGAATTCCCAAATATGCTGGCCACACCAGGTTTTATCGATAGCCACACTCACTTAGCATTCGGTGGCTCACGAGAGAAAGATTTTGCGATGAAGTTGGAAGGAAAAACCTACCTTGAGATATTAGAAGCCGGGGGAGGCATTCTCAACACCCTCAGGTCAACAAGAAAGGCTACTCAAGGTGAGCTCTGTAGTAATGCATTCTCATATGCAGAAAGTATGCTAAGTATGGGAACAACAACAATAGAAGCTAAGAGCGGGTATGGGTTGAATACCGAGAATGAAGTCAAGATGCTTAGGGCTATTGAAGAGCTTCGTACAAAGATCCCAGTGGACCTTGTTTCCACTTTTCTGGGAGCTCATGCAATACCTCCTGAGTTTGAAGGTAGAACAGAGAATTATGTGGATCTACTCATTAACGAAATGATTCCAGCAGTAGCTGAAAGTAAACTTGCAGAGTTCTGTGATGTCTTCTGCGAGAAAGGAGTATTCAGTGTGGAACAATCACGTCATATACTACGAGCCGCAAAGATGAGTGGAATGAAGCTTAAGGTCCATGCTGATGAAATCGTACAACTAGGTGGTGCTGAGCTTGCTGCAGAATTGGGTGCGGTTTCTGCGGATCACCTCTTAATGGCATCAGATGATGGACTTGAGGCAATGAAGAAAGCTGGAACAATTGCTACTCTACTCCCAGCAACTGCATTCAGTCTTAATGCAAATTATGCAGCTGCACGAAAGATGATTGATATGGACCTCCCAGTAGCGCTTGCAACAGATTTCAATCCGAATTGTGCAAATGAGTCGTTATTCTTCACAATTGCCCTTGCATGCTACAAGATGAAGATGAAACCAAGGGAGGCACTAGCAGCAGTTACAATAAACGCGGCACATGCAATCAATAGAGGAAAAACACACGGCAGTATTGAAGTTGGTAAGAGCGCTGACATCCTAATTCTTGATTGTCCAAATCCCGAATATCTAACATGGAGGTTTGGTGCAAACCTAGTTCATACCGTGATTACAAATGGACAGGTCGTTCATACAAAGTTAGGACCATGAAAGCTAATTGTCTAATAACGCGCTGGTGATGGTTTCAACTGCAGTGACAATCTCTCCAGATTTCATTATCTCACGAATCTTCTCTATGTCAGGGGTTAGAGTTCTATCATCCTCAAGTTTTGATACGACCTTTCGTATTGTAGACTTAGCTGCGTGCAGAGGCTTTGATGCTTTTAGAGGAGCAAGCAAGTCAATTCCTTGTGATGCGCACATATACTCAATTGCAATGACGTTATTGACGTTCTCAAGAATTGAACAAGCCTTTCTTGCTGCGATTGTTCCCATACTGACATGATCTTCTTGATCAGCACTAGTTGGAATTGAATCAATACTTGCGGGATGGGCAAGAACCTTGTTTTCTGAAACCAGTGCTGCTGCAGTATATTGAGCAATCATCATTCCAGATTCGAGACCGCCTTCGGTAGTTAGAAATGCTGGAAGTCCACTTAGGTGAGGATTGACAAGTCTGTTTACTCTGCGTTCAGATATATTAGCAAGTTCAGATAAAGCGATACCTAGAAAGTCCATGGCAAGAGCTATAGGTTGTCCATGAAAATTACCACCAGAAATAACAGTACTATCGTCAGTAAAGATAAGGGGATTGTCTGTTGCAGAATTAATCTCTGTTTCAACTACACTCTGCACATATCGAATTGTATCCAGTGATGCACCAATGACCTGAGGAGCGCAACGAAGGGAGTAAGCATCTTGTACCTTTTCACATTCTGCGTGTGATTGATTGATTTCACTGTCAGGTAGAAGTAGTCTCATTGCTGCTGCTACATCAGTCTGTCCTTCATGAGCTCGTATTGCATGAATTCTTTTGTCTAGAGCTGCGCGTGTTCCTCTGAGAGCCTCAAGACTCATACTTCCAGCAATTATTGCATCTTTGACTGTGTTCAAGGCATCAAATACGGTAAGTGCACCTACTGAGGTCATTGATTGTGTGCCATTGATGAGAGCAACGCCCTCCTTAGCTTGAAGTTTTACAGGTTTAACAAATCCTGCTTTCTTCAGAGCCTCAAGTCCCGGCATCCGTTTACCCTTGTAGAATGCCTCACCCTCACCAATCAGGACTAGGGCCATGTGAGCTAGAGGTGCAAGGTCTCCACTTGAACCAACAGATCCCTGTTGTGGGACCACAGGAGTTACACCTGTGTTGAGCATTTCAATCAGGGTTAGAATTATCTCAAACCTGACACCAGAGTAGCCTTTTGCAAGAGCATTTGCACGTAGCAACATCATTCCTCGAACAACGTCTATTGGAAAAGGTTCGCCAACTCCAACACTATGACTGCGGATTAAATTCACCTGTAATTTCGCTAAATCTTCAGGTCCAATTGATACGTTTGCTAGGTCTCCAAATCCCGTATTGACACCGTAGACCGTACGTCCCTCTTTGATGGC
>JAUWOU010000021.1 GCA_030612005.1 Candidatus Thorarchaeota archaeon
TTTCATTCAGTACCTAGTGACACTAAGTACTGCACATAAACTCGCAAATATCTGCCTAATAAGGGTAATGCTCATGACCAAAAAATAAAAGGGGAGAGGGAAGGAAGCCTGATGGCCTCCTAACCCGGAGCCCGTTTCTTACCGCTCCCTCAGCCGCGGATTCAATACTTGGTCCAGTGTATGGCCCACGAATGTGAACGATAGCGAGAGCATAGTGATCATTAGACCCGGGAATAATACTACCCACCATGCACCAGTGCTGAATGCGCCACCGGTTCGTGCGTCTGCAAGCATTCTACCCCAGCTTGGATCTTCAGGGTTAGTAAGACCCAAGAATGAAAGACCTGCTTCGGAGAGAATTGCTCCGACCACACCCAATGTGATGTTAGCAAAGAGGATTGGTGTTACGTTTGGTAGAATATGCCGGAACATAATGTACGTGTCTGAAGCCCCAATGGCTCTAGCTGACTCAACGTAGGCCTTATTCTTTTCTGCCAGGACCTGCGACCGAATCAGCCGCGACGTTCCGGTCCAACCTAATATCGCGATAACTATGATGATGTTTTGAATATTCGCTCCTAAGAACGCCGCTAAGACCATCATAAGCGGTAGTCCTGGAATAACAAGCAAGAAGTCAACAACTCTCATTAGAACTTCGTCAATCTTACCACCGAAGTAGCCAGCTGACATTCCAACGATAACACCAATCCCAGTGGAGAGTGCAGTTGCTAGAACACCGATAATGATTGAAATTCTGCTACCGTAGATAAGCTGTGACCAAGCATCAGCACCCCAGTTGGTGGTACCTAATAGTCCAAAGTATTCACCATAAGCAACCATTTTGAGTTGTGTAAACATGACATTAACAGAACCATTGAAATCTTGCCAAGGAGTTTCGCCATGAAAGCTTTCGAATCTGTAAGTTGGTGCGATACCAATTCGGATTGTGATATCATCACTAGGATCCTCTTGTGAAGTTCCATTTAATAAAATCATACCGTCGAAAATATCACTGATACTGAAGTAATTCAAGCTTACAGGTTTTTCTTTCACTACGTCCACATAATTTAAATCTCTAGACTCAAAGAGTCTTGTCCATTGCCCACCAGAGTCAATAATCCATAAATAGATTCGGAACATTAGGTTTCCATATATGGATGTATTTGCAAAGTCACCGGTGAGTTTAGTTGCATATGAAATTGACATGTTCACATCACTTGGTCTAGAGTTCCATGGCCAAGTAACAATCTGATCAAAGTACACAAAGTCATTATAGTCAGGCATAATTTCATCAGGATCTTGACCTACAAAATCCAATTGTGTACCAGGAGTATGTGTCCATGTAAGATTCACATAACTTTGGTTATTCAAATCGTCTATAGGTTGATGTAAATAACTAAACTCATCACTAGTTCCATTGATAGCCATGAAAGGTTCTTCATTAATTAAGGGATCAGTTAGATATTCACCAGTTACAACACCATCTGGATCAAACACAGAGAGCCACGCCGGGGCAAGGTATTCAGGAGCTACCTTAACCAGTGGAGTGGGATCGTGTGTTGCTAGTACTGGAGCAAATATTGCCATGCCAAAGAATATTGCCATGACAAAAATACCAATCAAGCCAATCCTGTGCTTTCGATATTCTCTCCAGAAGCCGGTGATGCTTACATACCAGTTGCTGTCTTTCCAACCTTTTCTAGAATCGGACAAATGTCATCCTCCATAAATCAGACCAATACATTCCAATTGGTAATGAGTTAATCATATTCAAATTGAAGTGGACTGTCTTCTTATTCATTTGGATAATGATGGAGCAAAATTTCACCTAAAAAAGGAATTGGTTCGGGTAGCAAAATTAGTTCGGGTGGACACTTTATTAATTTCTTGCTCTCACTTGATATTGTGAATCTATTCGTAATCATATGTTTCTTCGAAAGGATCTTCAATGACAGGTTCTTCAACATCAGGTACATCGTTTTCTGCAAACCGTTCGTCACGATCCTTAATCATCTGCTGAGTTCGACGATGTGCAGCCCAAAGGTCAGCATATACTATGCCTACTAGAAACATGACAAGTGCCCCTGTTAATGAGATGATAGCACCCCAGAACATGAGAATTTGCACGGACGTCATTGCATAACCTATTATCATGAGCAATATAGGAACAAGTAACCATCGCTTCTGTGGTTTGTTTTTAGTCCTTGGAAAGGATCTTACTGACCTGCTTGGCATTGTAACACACACTAACAAGTGATATAGGAATGCCTTTTATCTTTTCTAATCGAGCCTATTTTTTTTTTTCACTCAAAAAACGTTCACTGTCATACTTCATAATTGTTATTTTGTTCTTTACACCAAATTGACTCGGCAGCTAGAGCATTAATAGGGGAAGCTTGTTTTCTCGGCTCGCTTCACAACATATTTAAGATAAACCAAAAGGACCGTACCTCAATGAAGGGTCAGGCGTATGCCAGACCCTGCGGGCCGCTTTTGGCTCAATGGAGTTTACAATCATGCCCCTGCTAGACATCAGAAACCTGCGCATGTATTATCAAACGCAGAAAGGTCTTGTGAAGGCAGTCGATAATGTTTCCCTGACACTTGAACCAGGTGAGTCAGTTGGGCTCGCAGGAGAAAGTGGATGCGGCAAATCAAGCCTTGCATACTCAATTATGCAACTACTTCCACCGGCTGCAAATATCGTCGGAGGAAACGTGTATTTCAAGGGTGAAGATTTAATTCGAAAGACTGCAAAGGAGATGAGGGATATTCGCTGGAAGAACGTTGCTATCGTCTTCCAAGGTGCTATGAACGCACTTAACCCCGTCTTCGAGATAGGAGAACAAATTGCTGAAGCCATTCTCATGCACGAAAACGTGACTGAAGAAGAGGCACTAGACCGCTGCTCTAAGCTCTTTGAGATGGTCGGTTTAGACCCCAGTAGGATTCACAACTATCCTCACGAGTTTTCAGGCGGAATGCGCCAGAGAGCTATGATTGCCATGGCTCTTGCATGTAATCCAGATCTTGTTATCGCCGATGAGCCCACGACAGCTCTAGACGTTACAATTCAAGCACAGATTCTGAAGCTTATGCAAAAGCTGCAGAAAGACCTCGGCCTATCACTCATTCTGATCACACACGATTTGAGTGTAATTGCTGAAACCTGTGACAAGACAGCTATCATGTACGCAGGAAAAATTGTAGAGCTGGCTGATGTCGTGTCAGTCTTCAAAGATCCAATACATCCCTATGCTACTGGTCTAGTAGGTGCGATTCCAAGCATGGTGAAAGCAGAGAAAAGGAAACTAACTTCAATCCCAGGTTCACCACCTGATTTGATTTCTCCACCACCAGGCTGTAGATTCCACCCCAGGTGTCCTTATGCAAAGTCCATTTGTTCTAAAGAAGATCCTGTGTCTCAAGAGATTGAACCTGGAAGGTTTGTAGCATGCCACTTTGCTGACCAATTAAGAGGAGAAATTGACATAGACTTGGAGTGATTGATAATGACAATTGACGATTCAAGAATCCTAGAAGGTTCCGAGGATATCAAAGAAGGTGAAACTCTGATATCCATAAAGAACATGCGTAAGTGGTTTGCTGTGAATACAGGCTTCCTCTCATCAATGCTTTACAAACAGGAACTATTCGTGAAAGCTGTCGACGGTGTGACCTTTGACATCAAGAAAGGTGAAGTACTAGTACTCGCAGGTGAGTCAGGATGTGGTAAAACAACAACCGGTCGATGCATTCTGCACTTAGAGGTCCCCACCGATGGTGAGGTTCGCTATGGAGGACAGGACTTAGCTACGCTTGACAGGAACGAGATTAAGGAACTACGAAAACGCATGCAGATTACATTCCAAGATCCATACGAATCCCTTAATCCAAAACAGAGTGTCTTTAGTATTGTACAAGAACCACTTATGGTTCACAAGATACCCCTGTCACCAAGCCAGAGAAGACTGAGAGTCCTTGAGGCATTGGAAAGTGTCGCGATAACTCCAGCAGAGGATTTCATCGATAGGTATCCACACGAACTATCAGGAGGACAAAGACAGAGAGTTTCAGTAGCACGTGCACTAATCTTGCACCCAGAGTTCATGGTTGCAGACGAGCCCGTGTCTATGTTGGATGTATCAATCCGTGCAGAGATTCTGAATCTTTTGCTAAACCTGAGAGAGGAACTGGGACTCACTTATCTATTCATCACACACGATCTTGCTGTTGCTACATATATTGCTGATAGAATCGGTATCATGTATCTTGGAAAGATTGTGGAGATTGGACCAGCTCATGCTGTGGCGTTCGATGCAATGCATCCGTACACTCGGGCACTAATCTCAGCAGTACCATCAGGAGACCCAACCGTCAAACGGCGTGTTGAGTCACTGAAAGGTGAACCACCGAGCCCAATTAATGTCCCATCAGGTTGTAGATTCCATCCTAGATGTCCTTATGCACAAGAGATCTGTGTGAGGGAGATGCCTGAAGATAGAGACATGGGTGAAGGACACGTTGTAGCATGCCACTTTGCTGGCGAGCTTCCTGAAGTTCAGCTCTAGTATCGAAAAATCACGGGTGCAACCTTTGGCACCCGTGTTCGCTTCCTTTTTCTGCTTTTAGGTAATGTTGTGATATGATGACTGAAGAAATGGATAGACCTCGTATCCTCAAGGCTATCAAGAAATGTCTTGTTAATGGTGATGAGTTCTTCAAGAAGGCAATGGATGCACTTGATGAAATTGGGAAAGCCTCGATGGGTCCTGGAATGACTCCTTTGATTGGGGGCTATGCGATGAAAGACCCTAAGTCGAACTATCGTGGAGCCCTAATTGATATTGATTCTGCTGAACGTTCATTGGAACCTCTTACAACACGATTCAAAGATGGAAGAGTAAATGCATCTCACTTCAAGTCTGAACGGGCTATGATTCTACTTCAGGACATAGCAGGAATGAACTATTCAATCCTGATTAGGAAGCTCGTGGAGCAGAGTGGACGAGAGTCAATTTGGTATAGCTTGAAAGAATTAAGAACAAAAATCGAGGAGCTTCTTACACTTATTGCAGAAATATAATCTCACAGCAGCTCTGTTAAACTAGCAAAGATAATAACGCTACAGCCTGATTCTCGATTATTACGGATAATTCCAGGAGTGGTCAGTTCCATGAGTAGCTTGAATGAACATCGCAGTCTTCTCCAAGAACTTGAGAGGACAGAAACGGTTCTAAATAGGTTACTCAAGAAGATATCAAACGTAAGCGATTTTCTAAGACCGTTAGAACACTCGCTGAGAGCTGAAGATTTCTCCTCTAGTGGTTCGTACGTTCCGGGAACATCAAATGGGATTGTTTGTGTACTATCATCTTTAATCAAAGGAGATCCACTATCTAGTTCCATTGATTTGATTCGAGGGAAGGGACTGAAACTTCCAGCAATAATCAAAGGGTCAGATAGAAATGAAACAAAATCCACATGTGACACTATACTGAAGATTATTGAAGGTAAACCAGGAGGAACACCAATTAACTATGTCATCAATCTAAGATGGGCAAACTTACCCTCTATAGTTGATGATACAAACTTGGTTGTGATTGGAAAGAGGTTCCATTATAGAAAAAAAAGAGATTTGAAAAAACTCCAAACTCGATTTGAAGAGATAGGTTTTCAGGTTCTTGAAGATGTAGGACAATTCGGGGGAGGTCCTCTAACTTATCGATTAACTGAATTGGCTAGAAAACTGGGAAATATGACAGTACTAGAAATCACACTCTCCCATTGTATTGCTGAAAATCATGACAGGGTTGCTGAAATTCTTGAATCATTGACAATCCTTTAGGTGATTATGATGAGTTCGACTAAAGATACAGAGGAGATGGATTTACCATTCCCACACGGTATCGAAGTTGAGCTTCAGGTTATTAGGAAGGATGGAACTTGGATTCGAGGGGAGAATATACTAGATGTATTCGACAAAATTGTTTCTAGCGCAAAAGGACTTCTTGATAAGAAAATACGATCTTCCTCAGTAGCCTCTGTGAGAGAAAAGTATGGTCAGAGTGCACAAACGGAAGAAGGTGAGAGAGGCTCGAGAATCGTAGCAACATATCAAGATCCTTCAGGTAACTCCAAAGAATATACCTTGTTAGGGCACGACCCCAATGTCACAAGTCTTACTTGGATACTTGAGATAGCTACACCCCCTTGTACAACATTGGAAGAGCTTGCATGGTGGGTTCAGACATTAATTGCAATTTCATATGAATCACTACCAAAAGATTCCAAAGCGATACTTGTTTCCACAGGTTTGAATCCAACACAGGAGTATCTTCGCAACTTGTCCTTTGGCGAGCACCATCACATTTTGAGCCCTTCAATTGATGAGAAAACCAAGATTGCAGTTTACAACATGATTAGGAATTTCATTCCACATCTGATTGCACTATCTGTAAACTCGCCCTTTGAAAATAAGGCACCAAGTGATGAAATAATTCTCGACGATGATGGAAGAATGAGAGCACCAAGATGTAAGAGATCAATCAGACTCTTCAGAAATACAACTCAAATGGGGCCAACTAACGAGTTTGAATTAATCCCTCATATTCAAGATTCTAACAAAGATGCTTTTGCAAAACATGTGAATAGAAGCTATGCTCGTATGGTTGATATGTACCCATTCACAGATTATGGTACAATTGAACTTCGAGTGTTTGATACACAGCTTAGCATTCCTAGAAGAATGGGTCTCGCACTTATCCTGCAAGCATTGGCATTGAAAGCAAAGAGAATGACTGAACGAGGTGAAACTGTTCCAGATATAGGTGCAAAGACTCTTGCTGCAAATAGAGCTTCGGCTGTTTCAGCAGGTCTCTGGGGACCATTTCGTTCAAGCGAAGGGAAAAATGATTACCACACAACATACAATCGTCAAATAACTGATATTGGAGAGATTCATAGTTCAAAGCGAAACAGATTCCTTGGTGATGCAATTGTATCAATGTTCTATATGATTAGAGATGAACTCGATGATCTCAATATTGTAGAAAATCCATTCATGCAAGCATTACTTGTTTCAGTATTTGGTAGTGATTTTTCTCCACCCCGGACTACTGGAGCGGATTTCCAGCTTGATGTCTATGCAAAATCCGACTTCAATATGGTAGTCCTGTTGAAACGACTTGCCGAGGTCACAAGGGAATGTAGTACAAACTGGCTCTATGATCCCATAGAAGGTACGCCACATCTTCCCACTTGGTTATGTTGGTGGAAGGGCCTTGAACCAGAGATAGTCACTGATACAGATAGACCATTTGCGGGGCAAGATGTACAATTTTCAATTCTCATTAGAAACTCAACTGGTAGAAATATGGAGAATATGAGTGTTACATATTCAGTTGAAGATTCTGATAGAAGAGTGATTGATAGCAATATCCTAACAATTCCCAGTATTGAAGCAGGTGAGGTACATGTTTCCACAATCAGCTTCTCTACAAGAAAGGACATTTCAGCTTACAATATCATTGCAGAGGTTGGATTTGCAGGACGTCAAATCAATTTAGCAAGTACGATTAATATGTACTGGATGAAGACATCGATAAGTCCAAGAACAACTACGCAATTTGCAGATGGAAAAACACCAGTACTGTTCAGGAGCGAAGTTGAAACAAACTACCCTATGAAATCACTTGTTACTTGTGAAATAAACCTACTTGCTCCGGGTCTTGAAAAAATCTTAGTAAGTCTTACAGATAGTTTACATATTGAAGGCGGTGAGGTTACCGTATTAGAAAATACTAACTTCCGCTCACTTCTAATCCCGCCAGATGCTGCAGAAGGTGTAGAAAGATGTGTTCTGCAAATGAAGCTTCTGAACAAAGAAGGTTTCGAAATTGCAGAGGGAACATCTAAACCATTCTATGTTGGTTTTGTACGTAGAGGGCCGCAGGTAGTCATAGAGTCTGAATTGAAAAATAGCTATATTCCAGGAGAGTATCTATCAGGTATCGTTATTGTCAGTGATAAGAATAAAGCAATTGAGGCGACAGCTCGACTAATTGTTGAATACTGTACAGACTCAGGGCAAGATATTGAGATTGAGAATCTCATAGCAGAAGAATTTCTGGAGAAGGAAGTAAGCTTTCAATGGCGTATACCCCAAATCGAAGTTGGTAGTCAATCATATAGAGTAGGTAAAATCAAAGCTCGCGTCATGATGAGAGGGAAAGAAATTACAGCTTCAGAATCGGATCGTTTCAGTATCGAGCATGTAACCACTAAGGTCAATCTTGATTCGTTGAGGGTTCCTAAACGGTCTCATATTGGGGGTAAGATTTCTGGATGGTTAAGAATTAGGAGGAATACAGAACAAGGAGACCCAGCATTTCTGACAATGGCATTAATCTTTCCAGATGGAGAAGAGCATATTGTGCTCAGGCAAGCGGTGAAACAGAGTAAGAACCTATCATTGGCATTCGGACCCATAACTATCCCTGCACCAAAATCTACGTTAGTTCCAAAATCAGTCACCCTTAGTGCTGTTCTAAGTTATGCAGGATTAGAAATGGACAAACGATCAGCAGAAATCGATCTTGTGGGGGGACCTTCAGCAGACATTGCAAAGATCAATTTTATCGGTCTACCTGGATTTGTTCTACCAGATCAAATGATTCAGGTTACTGCACAGATTGAGAGCAACTTGGACAAAACTGCAGATTGTGAACTAACCATTGAGCTAGAATCGATCAGTGGGAATATTACTTTGCTTGAGAGAGGACTTGAACTCGAAGTTGGGAAACCAAAAATGATTCCAGTCCCTCTGCGAGTTCCATTAGGAGCAGAGATGAGTACATCGCACCTAAAAGCAATACTAAGGTGCGGGAAACAGTCATGTGGATACAGTCAAAGGTTCAAGATCAAGGCTATTGAGAATCCCTTCTTCAAAGTTAATTTCTCTATTCTAAATGAAGCAGGCGATGAAGTTCCGGGTCTTGTTGCTAGATTGAGCCCTGTTGAAATTGTGACACGAGTCGAGAGTGTTAGAGAAGGAATGGAGAATCTAAAACTTCATCTGAGAATAATGTCTCGTCGTGATATCATAAAGGAGTTTGAACTTCCAATTAATTCCGAGAGTGAGAATATCCTTACTGTAAAGTGGCTAACTCCACCCATCGATGTTGTCACAGGTTATTTCGTTGAAGCAATAATCTCACAGGAAGACCGACATCTACCATTACGTGCTATTGATGTCACTAGGAAGCAATTCACTGTTTACTAAATTCAACATATTCTATAGTCATAAAACACTTATAACCCCCTATATTCAAAATAAAGCCCTCATAAAGCTGGTAATTTCACAAGCGGATAAATCGACCATTGTCGAATGAATCATCGCCCTAATGCTATTCGTCAAATGCCGAACTACATATGAATATTCTTATATTGGCGATATATTGACGAACAATTATCATAGATAAGGCAAAGCTATAAATGCAATATTTTGGCCGCACTATGTTAATCGGGCATCCAATTAGGACCTGATATATGCTCATAGAACATTCGATGTGATTAGCAACGAAATGACCAAAGCTTGAAACCAATAAAAACTCTGGATGTGAAATGAATGTTTGAGATGCTTGCTCATCCGGCTGTGTCCGGATTATTGATGATGTCCGTTATCGGAGGGTTAGCTTACAAGGCCCACTTTCTTGACATTTCAGGGTTAATTGCGGCATTTGTTACAGGATTCACGATTTGGTATACCGGAGGACCTGCAGCTTTTGCTATTATTCTGTTCTTCTTCATTAGCGCAGGTGTTGCTACAAAATACAAGTACAAAGCAAAGGTAGCGAAGAATGTAGCTCAAGAAGGTAAAGGAAAACGATCTTGGGTGAATGTGTTTGGTAGTGGAATCATCCCTATGATATTCTCAATCGCGATGTATGTTGCAGCTATGTCCCCAGACCTTGTTGCAGCAGGTTGGCCATTCTTTCTGTTTGGTGGTTATGTTGGATCTGTTGCAACCACTAGTGCAGATACACTTGCAAGCGAGATAGGTGTCTTTAGTAAAAGTAAACCAAGACTCATCACGAATCTTCGCAGAAAAGTTCCAGGCGGTACTATTGGTGCAGTTTCTCTTCTTGGTGAAGGAGTTGCTATTGCAGCTGGACTCTTCATTGGAATAATTGCGCTTGGTTTTGCTCTACTTGCACCCACTTGGATTCCGGGATTGGTAACCGCAGGAAATGTTGTTGTTTCAGAGTACGTACTATTTCTCATACCCCTATCAGTACTAGCAGCATTCATCGGATGCAATATAGATAGCCTGCTTGGAGCAAAATTTCAGAATAGATTTGTCTGTGAGATATGTGGAGCTATTATAGACAAAGAATTCCATTGTGAATATGAAACCAAGTATGTAGGTGGTTTCAAGAGTTTCACAAATATGCATGTAAATCTTGGTTCTTCTGTAATGGGAGCAACTCTTGGAATTGTGTTAGGTGCAGGTCTCTTTGTATGGATTCTTGGTGGACTATTCTTCTGGATTGCTGCTTCTTCTAGCAATTAATTCATTGACTTTCACATGCCAAAGCATATTCGACTGCTTGACGTATATCTACACCTTCTGCTAACTTCATCAATAACCCTGTAACAAACAGCTCTGAGATGTCAGCGGAATCACATTCATATGAAAGAATGTCATCCGGATTTCCCACAAGACTCAACCGATACTCGTTTTTTGACTGATGGATAATTATTGCAGCATCCGTAACGCCCCTGAGTTTTTGTATGGGTCGAGATCCAATGTTCGCCTTGAGATATTTCCACCCTCGATTTGATATCAGAAGAATGCTAACTTGGGATAGAACTGGTTTCAAATGCTCCAGCCCAAACTCCAAGTAGGGCACAGAGCATCTGTAGACAGTCGGAATTCCTGTGACATTGGTATGAGCAGCAATAGCCGCTGCAACCTCAACGAAGACCTCTCCAATGTAAACAACTTTAGATTTATCGAGATAACTCCAAGGCACTAGGTTTGGAGACGTGATAGATAATGCTGTTGTTGGGCTAACAGCAACGAATGTCCGGGTCCCCTTCTTCCCCTCCTTGATAATGATGGATTCGTTTGTGTGCTTGTCATCTTCTACAACAATGTGACGAACATCTATGTTCTCTTGAATGAAATTGGCGATGATATTCCTTCCATCGACATCATTCCCAACTGATGTGACCAACGAAGTTTCAAACCCCTTTTTTGCCAGGGCAATTGCAAGATCCACAGTTGGACCCCCAGGTTTTCGATTCGGGGAGCTGCAGCTCGCCAGACCTCCCTGTACAGGTAAGGTACTGCACTCGATCTGGGTGTTGAAGGCTGCTGCACCAAACAGGATGAAAGTGGGATTTGAGTATGCTTTCGACCCATCCAGTATAGCTTTAGCCTTCATTCGTGAAAAAATCTCAAAGAGTGTTGATTCAGGAATCCCTTGCGCTCTGTACAAAGTGGCTAACCGAGTGAGATAGTCTTCAAGCAAGGACGCAGTGAACTCTTCGATATCGGATGGAAGTCCTTCAAAAAAGAATTTGGCTAATCCCCATCCATTCTTTGTCAAATCATGAAAGACCACGCGTTTTCCACGATGGATTGTAGAACCGGTTGTGACTAATCCAAACTTTCTCAGAGTAGACAGGTAGGACAACACACTCTTGTTTGAGTGAGGTAGACTTGCAACCAATTCCTTTTGCATAACTGGACCTTCCTTATCTAAACCTGATAGGACACTCCGTGCCACTCGCGATGATAACACTGTACGAACAAACTCATCTCGAGCATCCTGCTTAGACGGTAGAAAGAGGAGATAAGGCCATAGAGGCTCAGTTGTTTCTTGTTCTGTCATTCCCAACATCTTCAAATAGGCGTTTGCGTCACCAACGTTGTAGTCGCCTACTATGTAATGTACTTAACTACACTTCATATAAACGATTTGGAGAGAATTGAAAAATGGGATATATACGTTCGGCGGCCTATCCATGGGCTTTGACAGGGATATTCGGTGCGGTCCATCTAGTGATAACACTGATTCCGTATTCGATTGCAGTGGGGGGAGTGGGAGAAATCTCATTCGGTCTTGTGTCAGCTGTGATAGTAGGATTTTTGCTCGGACCATTCTTTGGAGTCATCGCAGTCATTATTGGATCATTGATTGCAATGTTCATTAATCCTGCAATTGCAATCTTGGGTCTATTCACCGTGATTGCTACTGCTGCGGGAGCATTTGCGGCAGGTATCTTGAGGACTAAGGTTCGAGTGGCAGTACCCGTATTGTATCTTGTAGCAATGGGCTTGTTTCTACTCAGTCCAATTGGTCCACTTATTCCAGAGTTCCTCATATTCCACTTCATTGTATTTCTACTGTCGTTGGTATTCCTTGTGCCTGCAATATCAAAGAACTTCTTGGAACCCTTGATGTCAGGTATGAGTTACAATAAAGTGATGGGTCTAGCGGCCTTCTGGTTACTGAGTATCGTCGCTATCACACTTGATAATGTGGTTGGTTCAGCTATAGGAGCCTACTATTTTGGCATAGCTTTCGGCATGGATCCAACAACACTTGCAGGTCTCTTTGCTCTAGGAATCCCAGTAATTCCTATTGAACGACTAGTCGGTTCAGTCATTGTGGCTTTGATTCTAGCCGCACTAGCTGAGGTTCTCGCGAGAGCTAATTTTGGCTTGCCGTTATCACGCGTAGGAAAATATGAGTTGCTTGAATTGGGTAAGGAAGAAATCTAGCTCGTAGGTAACGATAGGTTACTATCAGTCGGAGGAGATAAACACGAACTCCTCTGACGTTATTTCTTTCTTGTTCAAGTGTTGAATTGAAACGAAGCTTCATAAACTCTCACACCAATAGTTTACGTAGTACAGAGTCCTTTGAGGGATTCTGTTCTGTATCTACACAAAATAATGTGTGTACAGGAGAAAACAGATATTGCAAATATTTGGTATTAATGAATTAATATTGGGACTAGTTTTAGTCCTTGGGCTTTTCCTCCTAATGTTTGTCGCAAGCGGGATAAAGATACTGAAGGAATGGGAGCGCGTTGCTATTCTTAGACTTGGTAAGTTTAAGGCAATAAAAGGGCCAGGTGTCATTTGGGTAACACCTATGCTCGACAAAGTAGCGATGAAGGTTTCATTACGGCTTTTGACGTATGCATTCAAGACAGAGAGGTCTCTGACAAAAGACAACGTTCCAATTGTTGTGGACGCGGTCATGTACTTCAGAGTGATCGATGTTGAGAAAGCAATCCTTAGTGTTGAGAGATATGCCGTAGCAGTAGAACTTGCTGCTCAAACATCACTGAGAGAAACTATTGGTAAGGCAACACTTGATGAGCTTCTTTCAGAGAGGGACATTATTGCACAGCATCTTCAGGAACTCATCGACGAGAAAACAGAGCACTGGGGTGTTAAGGTCACTAGCGTCGAAATACGCGATGTCGTTATTCCATCAGCTCTTCAAGATGCAATGAGTAGAGAGGCTCAAGCTGACCGAGAAGGTAGAGCAAGAGTTATTCTAGCTAAGGCAGAGCTCGGGGCTGCTGAAAACATGCTCAAAGCAGCTCAAAAGTATGAAGAGTCGAGTGTCGGTGTTGTTCTCAGAACATGGAACATCATGCAGGAGATTTCAAACAATGCTAATCTTATCATCATGGTACCTGCAAATATACCAGAAGTAGGCACCACTGCAGGTATTGCTGCAGCTATGTCTGCAGGAACTGGTGGAATGAAGGTTCCAAAGAAGCAGTGAGAATAAAAAACAGAAATGAAACGAGGTTAACAAAATGGATGTTTGGATCAAGATTTTCGTCGTAATGATAATGTTCTCAGCTTTGAGCATGGTCATGACCTATTTCTTAATTTCCCCAATCATAGGTCTGATTTTGCTAGGAGTCATCTTGACCCTACTAGTCATCACTTTGGAACCAGCCACAGGAAAAGCTATGGCTCAAGTAACAGTCCCATTGGTAGTGGTACTCTTCGTCATAGAGATATTTTTGATGCGCACTACTATTGTGTTCGATACTTGGATGTTACTCGTCATTGGCTTCATATTGTATATGATGTTCATGATGTTCACTGGAGGCAGTAGCTTTGTAGAAGGAGGCTTCATTGATGCCAAGATATCATTGAAGCTATTCCCAATATATGGTGTAGCTATATTCCTATCGATGCTCATTGACGACACTAGACAACTAACAGTTTACATAATGGCTGGCACTGTGATGGGAATGATGGTACTCTATTTCGTCTTCCTGAGGGATTACGATAAGTGGCCAGCATACTCACAGTTCAAGTACTCCGATATTCGCGCTGTTAGTGATATCAATCCAAAGGGCAAAGTGAAGACAGGAGCAGAGATTTGGTGGGCGAGGACATCAGGGCCGCCAATCAAGTCTGGTGAGAAAGTAGTGATCGTTCGTATCACAGGTATGACCATGATAGTGGCTAAACCTGAGGATATCGTAGTTGGTCAAGACCACTAGAACAAGAGAGGGGCATCGGCAATCCGGTGCCCAACTCAATTATTTTTTCTTTGTACTCAGTAATCCGTAGAGTAAGGATAGTCCAAAAAGAAATCCGATAATCGTTGTGATGCCCCATTCAATTTGAAATATCTCTGGTAGAATTACAGATTCTCTGGGATACATTGGAAACAAAAGGTATGCGATCATGTTCCATGCGAAGTGAAATGCAATTGGAACCCAGAGCCTTCTCCCAGACCAGTAATAACTGAGCGAAAGAACTACACCACCAAGAAACATGTTGAAGATGAAAATCAAAAGGACATGTAGTGGAATACCAGGAGTAGCCCACCAACTGAAATGTAAGAATGAGAAGAATACTGAGCTTATCAGGATAGCTCGAGTCTTGCCTGCTAACCCTTCAAGACGGGGAAGAATATATCCCCGGTGAGCAAGCTCCTCGAAAAGTGCTGTTGGAGCAGTAATGATTATCTCCGACATGATAAGGTCACCAGTTATTTGTTCAAATGGACGAAGTTGGCCACCAAACATGAATGCGGCAGCAATAACTACAACACACGCAGCTATCCCCGCAATAGCACCGATGACAATGTGTGGTATTGCATCATCATCAAATTCGATGCCCAATTTACTTAATGTAGTTCCATCCCAGCGAGCGAAAACATCAATGATTACATACATAGCGATAAATGTCGCGAAAAAGGTCAGAGTTCCTACGAGATAGTACATATCACCAGTGAATAACCTAGTCAGAAGTGGAGACATCTCCACAATTAGTAACATCAATGCCATGAAAAGAATGATTTTCAAAAGGTTAAACTCTTTTTCCTTGTTCACACCAATCACCTGCAATTGTGTCGAGTCATCGTACCTAAAACTCATGTGGTTATTCAGTAAAAAGTGGTTCATCCGAGAATAGTGTATATGTAGTGAGAAGGGATATAAGCAGGCGCCTGTATTCGGCAATTAATTGTCAAATAGGTAAGCTGGTTTCATATCCAGCTACTTGATGGATTGCGCGTAAGGTCCATGGAGGAGTAGTATTGTCCAAAACCAGAAGATTGTTGCTGGAATTTGATACAGATGAAGTTGGACGTTTGGCTCGAAAAAGCCCCAGTGAAAAGAAAGCTCTGATTAAAGCATTCACTGATTCATCTGACATTGTCAGAGAGAGAGCGCTTATTGCAGCCATTGATGTTGTGGATCCAACCATTGTTGAAGACATAATCAAAGTCATGGAAGATACTACTACCGATGTTAGAATAGCTGCTGCTCAAGCACTTGCGTTCTATCATCAACCTAGGACTGTTCCCGATATGTTACGTGGATTGAAGGATACAAGTCCATGGGTAGGATCTCATTGTGCCGCAGGACTTTCTAAAATACTGAAAGGACCGATATATGCTAGATTATCCGAAGAATCCGTTGATAAGATGCTCGACGATTTTCCAGAAATGGATGAAGAAGAGATCAACAGATTTCTAATGTCCATCGAAATGAAACCGGAATCTATAACCAGATTCACGAACTGGCGTGCAAAGAAGTTTGATCTTGAAATTGATGTCACTTCAATAATTGAAGAACTTGAAGGAAGACCAATTCTTCTTACTAGCGATCCCTCTGAAGTTGCTGAAATAACAGTTGGTGGACTTTC
Source organism: Candidatus Thorarchaeota archaeon (assembly GCA_030612005.1). Taxonomy (GTDB): domain Archaea; phylum Asgardarchaeota; class Thorarchaeia; order Thorarchaeales; family Thorarchaeaceae; genus SMTZ1-45. The sequence continues at coordinate 16,205 of JAUWOU010000021.1, forward strand.
TGAAGATGTGGAAACAATACTCAGTGAGCTTCCAGACGAAATATTAACATCACTTCCACCAGAGGATTTGAAGCGCCTTACACCTAAGTCGGCAAGAGAGCTAGTTCAGAAATTGAAAGTTTCACTCCCAACCAAAGAAAAGAAAAAGAAGAAGAAAAAAGCTGTCAAGGTTCGAAAGGTTACAAAGGTCAGGAAGAAGAAGAGAGGGCCAACGAAGAAATCGCTCATTAACAAACTCCCTCCTGAAGTAAGAGAATCTGTATCAGATGAAACTCTTTCAACTCTGAGTGTCGATGAATTACAAGCTCTTCTTGCATCATCAGCACCAGATACAGAAGAGGTAGTGGAAGCTGAAGAGCCTGAAGCAGTCGTGGAACATCACGATCCAAAAATGACTGAATTTATTGAAAAATATGGAAAAGAGAAAGCCGATCTCTTAATCACAATTCCAGAAGCTATGCTGGAAGGAATACCAGAGGAACAGATCAAGGAGATGGACCTGGAAACCTTAGATGGTCTCAAACAAGCATTGGAACCTAGATAAAGGTAATATTACTCAGATCCCCGAATTACAACCGCAAACTCGCCAGCCAACTTGCCATACCATTCTAATAAATCTCGAATGTTGTCGACGTGTCGATAACTTCCATTTCCATAATGTGCAATTGCGAGCATCAATTCCTCATCGATTTCACTTCTTTCACCAAGACCTATACTATAGATTACAAGTCTTGAACGATCAGGAAATCTTTCTTTGAGAATCTTCAGTGGTGGTGGTCCTGATGTTGTCATTCCATCAGTCAGCATGATGAGCATCGTAGGTTTCTCAGGGTCTCCAAATTCATCCATGATATCACTTGCCCTTGCAAGAGCAGAGCCCATATCTGTGAGAGTACCACCTTCCTCAACTTTGTCAACAACATGTGTACTTATGATTTGTAGACCCAGTGCTTTATCCCGTCCGGTACATTCAACATAGGGCTGAACTTCACCAGTTTCTGAATTAAGAAAGGTCATTTCACTAACTTCTTTTTCGAAGGTGATCACACCAACTTTTTCTCCATAACCACGTCCAACTTTTTCAGCAAGGTAGAGAAGCACTGCCATTGCAGCAGCTTCTGCTCTACTTACATTCTTACCTTCTTCAAAGCGATTGAGAAAAGCTTGAACCTCAGGACTATCACCTGCAAGGTCCTTCAATCCTTCACGAGCATGAGCAATGTCTTGAACCGGAACATCAGTGGTCTTCATAGAACCACTTGTATCAATACAAAGAACAGCATTGAAGGGTGTAGCAATACCTACAGTCTTGAACTGATAACCAGTTCTTTCTCTCAGAGCTTCAAAAGCGAGCTTTGCAAAGCTCTTACCTGAGAGAGCTGGTTTAGTATTGAGTATCTCAACTTTGGTGTCAAGTTCAGGCCAGTTGAATGACATTCCAGGGTAAACGAGACGTCCACCGATGATGTCCTCAAGAGACTTCACTTTCTCAGCAGCTCGCGTGACAAGGTCATCAGTATTAGCATCTTCAGTAAGTGGCTTTATACCGAATTCTACGTATTCTAATGCAACCATGTCCTGTTCGTAAAGAGTAACATCCACCAAATCACCTTCCATTAGGAGTGATGCTTCAAGAACAAGTGTATCAACAACAATCTTGTCTTCTTGAATATCCTTACTCTTTCGAATCTCTGCAGCACCCCAGAAACTGCTCTGGGAATCTTCGAAAACTAATATTGACCCAATATCTGCATCTAATGATTCTGCAGTCTTTGGGTGTAGATGGGCATATCCTCTAAGATCGCCACCATCTACAATCTCTAATTCCAGTTTCTTGGTGATAGCTATTGCCTCCTATAGAGTCAGGTATGGATTCACTCTAATTTCTAATGTTATAAAGAATATGAGGTTCGCGCTAGGTGAGTAGAGATAAAACCTTCTTTGTCAAATCGTCAGATGATTTCAAGGTTGTAGAGTGATCAGATAGGGACCTTATCAATACAGGATTGAAACTCTGAGAGGCATTTTCGACAGTATCTATACTTGCCATTCCCTTTGTGCTCAAGAGTGAACAACTTACTGAATCACCGACAGTTCTTCTTATCCACACATGAATCTCTTTGTTAATATCACGACTTCGAAGGCACATAACATAGGAGTCAAGATATACTCCATTAAAACCACCATCAGAGAGTTTCACTGGTTCTGGCCAAGTACCAGCAGGAGGAAGCATTAGATCAAGAGAAGATAGGTCCCATTTATCGCCACTAAAAAGACTGAGTAAGGAGTTCTCAAGATCAATCTGCTTTGTCCCTCCATTATCACGACTAACATACTCGACTGGGGACATTTGCACACCAGCTGATGTTGAAAAAGGTCGCTGAATAAGAGATAATGAATTCCCTCCAAGAATTCGTTGCACATCAGCAAGAGTCCCTGGAAAATCACGTGAAAGTAAGAAGAGTATGATATCTGCGGCTTGTACTGATAGAAAACTGAAATCAGTGCCAAAGAGTATTTTCTCGGACCATGAAAAATCAACTTGACTTAATCTCTCAAATGCAGTTTCGAATAAGACAGGAACATCAAGGTCATGTAATGTAGACGTTTCTGCAAAGATTGCAGGGTCTCTAAGTACTTCATAAAGACGAGGATCTCCAGGCGACATTCCACAATGAGCTAGGATTACCTTTAATCCTCTCATTGCAGTTCCGCACTCAGGATCATTTCTAATCGATTCAACTAAATTCTTGATTTTCAAGACTGTCGCAATATTACGCGTATCGAAAATGACGGGGATTCCTAGTTCTCCAGCTCGTTTGACGATATCTTTGGTCATCTTCCCTTCAATAGAGTCAACAAAAAGTTGTGCAAGCGGATGAAGTTTGAGACCTCGTAAACCAAGTTCTTGAACGCTTCTTTCAAGTTCCTTTACTGCAAGACCCTTCTCCCTACGTTCATCCATGGGATCAACACGAGCAAATCCGATGAGTCGTGTTGAATGAGGCGCGCGTGTTGTCCAACCGGCTATCTTATCATTTGAAACCTTGAATGTGGGTTCCTTCGGATTATTAGATTTCGCATAGTCATCAGTGTAGGGAAAGACTACAGTTCTATCAACTAACCACCCATGATTCAATCTTGTCCAGCTCTTTCGACTATTGAAGCATCTTGAAGCAATATCAGGACCTTCAACCCGGACAGGTTCGAAAAGCAATGAGTCTTCATCCAATTTCTGTTTTACAATCTTCTGCATTTCAAACCAGAGACTTGCGTAGAAGTCATAGGCACCAGAGGGAGTATTTCGATGGCTCTTCTCTTTTCCCATATGATGATGGGCATCTACAATATATAGCCTAAATTCATCTCCTTTTCTAATACCTCTTTCAGCTATATCCGTGATAGCTCTCACAACGAGCATAGGTTAACAAGTCCTCCTGATTTGTTCGTAATAGATGTGTGATAAATTATTGCGTTATAGTGTCAAAGTTTCAGACACTGCTGTCGGCACTATGCATATATCAGCTACTGCAACAATCAGATAACAGTGGATGCTGCGTGCCGTGTTAGTTATAGAAGATATCGAAGCAAATGAGATTCACCATTTCATCATATTCGATGCATCTTTGCAACTTGGTATAGTGCGTGCAGGAACTTACTTTCAAACCTTTGATCCGGACAGAGTATTTTCCTATTACAATATGGTTGAGAATCAGCTTCATGATTTTGCGACTCAATATTCTGGAGCATTCAAGTTTCTCCCTAGAAGGGCGTATGATTATCTGAAGAAGCCACGATTGCTTAGCGAATTTACTCAGGGAGCATCAGAGCTTTCTCAATCTAGTTGGTTAGCAGATTTCCTAGTAGTAAACCCTCTAATTGGATTCGGTGATACAATTCTACCCTCACCTCAACAGGATGCAAATGTTGAATCGGTATACAGATGGGCTACATTGCCACCAAATAGTCCAAGACTGTATCATCTTCAAGATATGCGACTCGACAAGAGAACTCCTGCAGGATGGGGATGCATCCTCCATGCGTCAGATCTAGCCCAATCAATTAGAGGACCAAATCGTACGGATATTCTTGATTGTGTTAAAACCGGAAGCCCGATATTCATTGAACTTGAGTCACCGGACGACCTAGACCCATTACTAGAATGGATTATTCTCTTGAAAGATGCAGGATTAAAACCTCCAAAATTAGTTTTGAAGGCACGAAGCCAGAAAGATTGGGGACAGGATATCACTCGACTACTTGATATCCCAAATAGTATACTGCTCACCGCAGGAGCGACGATATCATCACTCTCCACAATAATCAGATATTTGAAAAAAGAGCAGGGCGACGAACTCTGGTCCAGACGTCTTATGTTTGCATCCTCATACCCAGAAACGCAGCTTGGAGATAGTGTATCAGAAATTCTTAGCTACTTTCTAAGCAGAAACCTATCAGCAAGCCCTGAAGAAGTTCAGCGAATTATTGGAGGAAATATGTTAGATTTATTGCCCCCAAGACCACCCTTTCTAGTTTACACCGAGAATAAGAAATCCGTAATGGCGGAAGAGAATCTTGGGAAAGCAGCCTTGAATGAACTTGTTAGAATACTGCAGTTGCTTGATGCGCGAAATATACTGAGAATAATGTCTGTCGATCATATGATAGAAGATGATGGCGGGATAGTAAATCTCGATAGTGCAGTTCTAACGGTGGTTGAACCAAATAGTGAGAAGGCAATCAGTCTCTCAATTGTAATGGAGAAGAATGGGGCAGTAATGATATCTGGTTGGAAGAAAGCTTTCACCGAGAGTTTGAAGAAAAGGGATGGGATGATGCTCCAAACACTTGTTAGAGCTAATGCTAAACTTGATGGTCCAATCTTTGATTCACCAGCACAACTCGTAAGATTTGATGAGGCACTTCTCAAATGCCTTGAAGTAGAAGAACCACGCCCAATCATGTCAGCACTTCATTTTGAAGTAGAGATTGCAAAAACCGAAAAGGGGGTATTTCTCATGTCCTCTGCCGACATGGAAGCGCTAGATGTACTTGCACAAGATTATGTCCTTGCATTGGAAACAAGGACAGGACAATGGTGTGCTGGACAAGTGAAAGAACATTCAAGGTGTACAGAAAGATCGATTGTAGTATCTGAAATAGATGCATCAATCGTAGGATTTCACAATTCGTCAGTAGTTAATATTGTGAAGATAGAAAGTGAGATACCTGATATCAATAGGATTGTTCTTTCATATAAATCTAAGAAACCCTCATCCAATGTAGAGTTAGTTTCATCGATGCATCTACACGAAAGAGAGATTTTGGATAGTGTGCAGGGAAGGTATGTAGGAGTTGGATCAAAACTACAAGCTGGTTCTGAAGTACAACCATTAACACTGAGCATTGGATATACTGAACCAAATCTCAAGTCGGGTCAAATAGGGAGAATATCAGGAGATGAAATGATTCTCAGACCCTGCCAAACTTTTCGTGAACTGAACGTTGTGATGTGCATTTCTATAGGGAAAGGTATGAGCAAGAAAGACATTCCATTGAAGACCCTTCATACATCAATAAGAGAATTAGAAGAATTATCAAAGCTTGTGCCAGAAGTAGGGACATTCTTGAAAAATCTAGATGAGAATACCTCGCGTGCAGAGATTGCAGCTCTGTCTGCACTTCTAGTTGTTAATGCATTAGCTCATAATCGTACTGAGGGGCGACTTGGACTTGTAACTTTTGCAGAATCTCCAGAGAAGTTCTCAGTTCAGCATGGATCCGAGGTCAGACCATATGTTGAGTTCCTTGGAGACCTGCAATCTGAAGAAGTGCTTGTTTCTCTAATCTTCTCAATACTTGATAGTGTTAGAGAAACAGGTGGTTTTGAACAGATGGTCGGTGCTTACAGATCTATTGCAGAATACCTAGAAGATTTTGGACCATCACGACCTACGCTTCTTCTCGTTTTCTCAGGTAATATTGGTAGGTATGATGAAGAACATCTCCCATTTATCCAGGCAATTAAGGAGAATGAACGATATCAAATAGAGTTCTTTACATTTGGAATGAAAAAGAACCAGAAGGGAGCCTTACGAATACTCAAAGGAATCAAAGCAAGAGTACTGCCAATAGAGTCATTTTCTTCACACCTATTTATTGGACATCTTCTCGATGTCATTGATGATCTAGTCCCGATGAGCACTAGCTCTCAGTCCGACGCTTGAATCTTAGTGTTTCAATTTCTGTCACTCTGTTATCAAGTTGGTCAATCTTTACTTCGATTTTATCAATTAGCTCTCTAAGGACAGACATCTTAGATATGATTCCTTGAATTTCATCAGAGCTCATAGAATCGGAGGACGAGGTCTTATCAATTTGTTTTTCCATTTTCCGCAAGCGTGCAGAAATATCTTCAATTATTTTCGATTCATTCTTGATACTGCGCAGTTCTTCAGTGGCATTTTCAGAATGTTCACTCATCGATTGAGACCTTGTATCTTTAATGACCTTAGGTATACGTTTCTCAAGTCCGTCAAGACGAGAAATTAATGTAGAGAGTCTATTGATTAGTTCTGCTAAGTGTGTTCGAACAATGGAAATTGATTGATTATCAGGAGTCACAGAATCAGATTCAATTTGCGATACAGATCTCGATCTTTTCCGGGTTTGAGATTCTTTCTTCTTAGTCTTTTCAATCACTACTTTGGGACCTTTTGGTTCGTCTTCGGTCACAGCACTTGAAGTATACCACAGAGGTAAGGTATACTTTCTCAATACTCGTTCTATATCTACGCCCTCTATAATCGCAAAGGTTGCTAGATTCTGTGGACTATCCCAGAAGCATAGTACAATTTGAGAGCCCTGCACAAATAGAATCGATGCTATTGCATTCTTTGTTTTTTTGAAGATTTCAAGTCCTAAAAGCCATCGAGTGAATAGTAAAACAGAAGGTGAAAACTCATGATGATCTCCAATTTGAGCCAAGACTGCTTCTGATTTCAAATCAGACTTCAGGATTTTTCGGATCCAATCAGTAAGTTTGTGCGTTCCCGTTGGGAGTGATAAAGATAGAAGATGACGAACATCCCCATTAGCAGCATCAGTGAGAAGCTCTTCAATATAATCCAAATTAGGGTCGTTATCAATATTGGATTCTGTTGTTTCAGATAAAAATCGTGTAATGATATGTATTAATTCCGATGTTCGAATATTATCAGAATTGAATCCAATAGCATTGATGGAGCCGTTTCTTGCAAAATACTGATTACTGACAAGGGTGATGAGTTTTGATTTATCCAGACCATGTGCTCCAAGAATAATCAATCCAAGATTGATCTCTGCATCATAATCTCTAGTTAGACGAGTAAATCGATCTATTGGAATGACTAGATTCTCTTGGTGTTTCTTATCCTGGAGATTGCCAGTAAATCCCTTGCGGAGTAACCCCTGCTCAATCCATCCAGTTGTTAGTTTACCCTCTGGCAATTTGGAAATGATATAGGCAGATACCTGTCCACTGTGATACATTGCCTCAAGTCTAGTTTCAATATCTTCAGACATAGTTTCAGATACCTCCGCCTGAAAGGTCCATGAGCGCTTCTAGGATAGTGTTTACTTCTTCAAAATCAGACACATTAATTGCTTTTCCTTGACTATTCTCAGCAATAGCCAACATTACGTCGAGGTTAGATTTCAAACCAGGAGTGAAACACAAAATTGTTGGACCATCGCTCGATATTCTGTTCTTCACAATCTTGACTGGATTGGGTCCAGAAGTATGAACTCCACTCGAAAAGAATAGAATGATTGTAGGAATGAGATTTGATTTTGTAAATTCCTCTGCACTCTCGATTCCATGCTTAAGTGCTTCACCTGGATTTGAGGCCCGACCTTTATGATTAGGAATCAAAGTTTCAATCCATTTGATGAACGCGATAAAAAGAGAAGCCGAGTTAATCGAAGATACTTCTGTAGGGTTGCCAGTTTCTGGGTCAAACAATGTGAAAGGAATTATTTCATCTGAATATGCGAATCCGCGAAATTGAGCATGAGAACCATAATTAGAGTATACCTCAGAAATTAACCGAATAGCTTCAAGAGTGGCTTCATATCGCGGAACATTGTTTTCACTCTCTTTGCTTACGTCGGAAATTTGTGCTGCAGCACCTACCTCAACAATGCAGACTATATGGAATGGAGATAAGGATTCAACAGGGTCAAGATGTATTTTCTCTAGACTATCCCAAGCAATTCTAGCTGCTTGATTGGAAGTATCCATTGGATTAAGTGATTTTACGGTGAATATGATTCCAAGTCTATCAATTTGAAAGGATTGACCCACTTGTAGTATCAATCCATCAAAATCATCATGCAAATCATTAACTCGTTGTGAAATTGCATCTGCGATTGTACGATTAGCGAGGTCTCTAGTAGATGTTATTGATAATCTAATTTCAGAACATGTTGGAATAATTGAAGTGACTTCTTCAAGTAGAACTTCGGATTCATTATTACAGGACAACCAGCTGAATATTCGTTGATCTAGAATAATCAAACTTCGGGGTACGTTTGCAGATGTTCGAATATCAGCAAGCAATGTCTTTCCATGATATGAAATCTGATAGACACCTTCTTTGAATGGAACTTCATCCTCCGACACAAAACACAGTCCTTTCTGATTACGCCCCTGTGTTGCTTTCAGATTCACAAAGAGCCCTCCATCAATACACGCGAGTATTGTAAAGTTCTGTAGCTACGGATTTGGACCCATAGAACACTTCTACGCGTAGAGTTGCTTTTCCCTTTACATCAGTCATTGGAACAAGTTTGAGCTCTAGCATCTTATCAGATTTCGGAGAAAGATCATGTCGTTCATTAGTTACCTCCGAAACCCCTTCAGATGTTACTAGAGAGGCGATGATTCTTACACTAACTATAGTAGCGCTTGGATTCTTAACTCGTATCGAGTAATTGAAGGCCTTACCAGCTACGATATTATTCGGTACTTCACCCAATTCAACATTCAGACCCATATTCTCAGATGTGAGAGGTCTCCCTTTGGGCCATCGAATGATACGACCCAACTCTAGCAGTCTAGATAGGCATGTCTTTAGTTCGCGAAGTTCCAGGGATAGGTTCGAAGCCGCCTCACCCATATCAAAGATGCCATCATGATTTTCATAATAGGCCAAGACCTTTCGGTCAGCTTCTATCAAATCACTAACTCCTTCCAGTATCTGGAGGATTGCCTGTGGAAGTTCATGAGCTTCCAACAGGGAGTAATATTTTCCTCCGTCAACAGAGTCTGCTATCATTCGAAAGGATACTTCAACGAGAGGATTGCATCCACACACAAAGATGAACATTGTACTACCAAAATCTTTTCTGAACTGCTGAACCTGTTCGATTGGATCATGTCCCTGTGGGCAACCATCTGGAAAATAATCATCTCCGATAGAATTGTACTTCTTTCCATGTGGCGGAGCATCTCCTACTAACAGCATCACCTTGTATGCATCTTTCGCCCATGATAATTTCGTACGTGCATCAAACAGGCCATCTGCAACAGCTTCAGGAGTATCTCCCCCTTCAGAAGGACGTAGTTCAGAAATTAGCTTCTTCACTCGCTTAATCCGATCTGTGAAATCAAAGACCTTAGTGACATAGGATCTATCTTGAGGGGGATGATCACGGTAGGAAACAACTCCAAATCGAATCTCAAGATCTTCAGTTCGTGTAGTGATATGGTTGACAATTTCGGAGAGACTATCTTTGACAGCTCGTATATCATCCTTCATTGAACCTGTTGTATCTACGACAAATGCTACATCCATTTTTGTTGGTGACAGTCATATCCGCTCCAATTCAACTATCTTCTTAGACCAATTAAGCCTTTGCCGCTGACCTAAGCGTAGAACATTTTAAGGCTCATGTTTCAAGACATGGGTATGTCAGATTTGAGTGATACAGACCTTCATCTAAATTTTGAATTCGAAGAGGATTTAGTTCTAGAAGGATTTCTAAATAGAATCCATGCACCACTCATTGTTGAGGAGATAAAGTTTTTACTTCCCATTAAAGGGAGAACTGCTCTGATGCGTACAGAGATGCAAATCACCCTAGATATATCAAAGGGTAATTCAAAACCAACGAATGATGTAAAGAAAGGTGATATAGCCTATATGCCTCTCGGCGATGCTCTTTGTATTTATCTAGAAGACTTACGAACATATAGCAAAGTGAACATACTTGGGAAAATCACATCTTCAGAAGCAGAACTTGCTTTATTGAAGGATGTAAGAAGAGGAAGTATGGTTCATATTAAAGTAAGAAGCTGAAACTCATAGTCGTTGCAAATTCTTGATCAGATCTTCATGCTCATCAATTTCAATCTCAGAAGGGTCCACAACTATACCGGATTCATTTGTGATAATAAGCACTTCAATTCCATCATGCTTCACACGTTTAATACCGCTACTTGAAAGCGCTCGTACTCTCAGTTGGGTTGTGTTAAACTCAGTTTTGTTCACCATTGCTACCGCTTGAACATCACGCCTGAGTTTGGACCTAGTAATCCTAAGCTGTTCCTTCAGCTCTGCAACTTGAACTTGGAAGTCCTTGCGCCCATCGCTCTCTTCTAAAAGAAGAATACGAAGCTCATCATACACATTCTTTGCAACAAAGTCCTTGGATCGATCTATCCATGTTATTGTCGTGCCATCAAATTTCCTGCTTGTTTCAACTTGACCTAAAGCTTTCAAAACAGCAATTACATCATACACTCGCCGCTTGGGGGTTTCTAACTTCTCAGCCAAAAGGTCACTCTTAATTCCATCTTCTCCGCACTCTTGAAGAATCCGCACTGACTCCTGAGCCAAGTCAACTAGTTTCAACTCTGCACCCCATTCTTTATCCGGCAGTGACTCCGAAGAGCCCACTTCCTTCATACTGATAGCAGACCATATTTAGGTCTTTGTATTGCTCTCAGCTATAGTTCGATTTTCCGACGAGCTTGACGGAAGATACACACTACGATTTTTAGAAAGCATACCGCGTATTAATGAATTCTAGTAAATTCATTCCACTTTTTCATGGATTGTGTAGTTTTCTATTCGAAAAATCGGAACCAAAACAGCAAAAATCTTCAGAGAAGAGGTACAAAATTGCATTATTGACGGAACCAACAATTTCATAACAAGCCTTAGAGGTCAGCGGACTCAGGAACCCACACTTCCCAAGGAGTGGATTTGATTATGAGTAAAAAGAAAGTCATTATCATGGGCGCAGCCGGAAGAGACTTCCAAAACTTCAATGTCTATTTCCGAGACAATGAAGATTACGAGGTTGTTGCCTTTACTGCTGAGCAAATTCCTGGAATTGGTGATCGAATGTACCCACCAGAACTTTCAGGTCCTCTCTATCCCAAAGGTATCCAAATTTACCCCGAAGAGAAGTTACCCGAACTCATCGTGAAATTCGATGTTGAGCAATGCATTCTAGCATACTCTGACCTACCCTATGAAACGGTTGGTCACAAAATTGCTTGGGTGAATCAGCTTGGCCCGGATATTCGTCTAATGGGTCCAAAGAACACCTCAATCAAGAGTAAGAAACCAGTGATTGCTATCTGCGCAGTTCGAACTGGATGCGGTAAGAGCCAGACCTCAAGGCGTGTTAACCAGATTCTTGTTGACATGGGAATTAAACCTGTGAATATCAGACATCCTATGCCATACGATCCAGACCTTACATCACAAATTGCTCAGAGATACGCGACCCTTGAAGATTTAGACAAGTACAGATGTACAATCGAGGAACGAGAAGAATACGAACCTATGATCAATATGGGCGTTATCCTCTATGCTGGCGTTGATTATGGTGAGATTCTCGACCAAGCAGAAAAGGAAGCTGATGTGATTACATGGGATGGCGGTAACAATGATTTCTCATTCTACAAGCCAGACCTGCTAATCGTTATCACCGATCCTCATAGACCAGGACATGAAATATCATACTATCCTGGTGAAACAAACCTCAGGATGGCAGATGTTGTAATTATTAACAAGGTCGCCACAGCTGACTATGAGGATATTGAAGAGGTCAGAGAGAATATCATGGATGTCAATCCAAACGCAATCATCATTGATGCAGCATCACCCCTCGGCGTTGAAGATATGGCTTCGATTCGAGGAAAGCGTGTCCTAGTTGTTGAGGATGGTCCTACTGTGACACATGGAGACATGCCTTACGGAGCTGGATTAATCGCAGCAAGGAAAGCTGGTGCAATTATTATTGACCCACGCCCCTTCGCGGTTGGAAGCATCAAAGATACCTTTGAGAAATATTACCATCTGGAAAACGTACTACCAGCGATGGGTTACGGTAAGAAACAGATGGAAGAGCTTCAGCAGACAATCAACAAATCGGATGCAGAGGCTATTGTCATTGGTACTCCAATTGACCTGAAGCGTGTCATCAAGATTGACAAACCAAGTGTCAGGGTCAAATACGACCTGCAAGAAATTGGTAAACCAGACCTTGAAGATGTTCTGAAAGATTTTGTGAAGAAACACAATCTCAAGTAGAATAAACTGGGGGAAAATTCCCCCAGAGTTTTCCTTTTTTATCCTCTTTTCACACCCTCAAATTACTCTTAAATTATCAAGAGAAGATGATACTGAGCCTTCATGTGTGCGTGAAATTAGATCCCGATAAAGGACTGATTGGAAGATGAAGTTAAACACACTAAAAAGAAGAGCTGTAACCACTGCCCCTAGCACAAGCTGATCGTAATCCGGTAGATAAGTGAAATATGCAACAACACTAACGATTCCACTGAAGATGACAACTACAATATTCATTAGTAGACCGCTGCCAAATACGTGAAAGAAATTGCCACTCGTTAGTTCCCAAGATCTCTTGAAAGAGCCTATTGCTGAAAGGTCAGTGTCAATCACGATTGCCAGTGTTGGAGCAAACCGGGTATTGAAGTATATAATGAAAATTCCACCCAATGCGAAGAGACCCATTGCTTGAAATGATAATGAAGCTTGAAATGTTAATGCGGGTATAATTACAATGGCAATGACAGATGTCAGTATCAACTGGACAATTATGAAATTTTGAACTCGGCTAAGGGAATGTGAGAAACTCGCACCAATATCGCCCCCATTTCCTCCGTATTCATCAAGAGTAAACTTGATTGCAGCACCATAGAGTATCGCATTAAGGACAAACGCAAAGATCGCAAATCCAAGTGATACAACTAACAGAGTGAAATCTGATGGGAAAAAGAAGAGGTTTATCAAAAAGGAGAGAGGATCTGCACCCAAAGTTCCTACAGTGTTAAACATCAAAACGAGAATTGCATAAGAAGCAATAACACATGCCGCTTTGATAGAACCGACAATTGTAATGTATCGCACTATATTTCGAGCCCATACTGATATTGTTTTCGAAATCAGTCCAGTAGCACCAAGTGTATAATCTTGATCTCTCGGTTGAGATGGATCATATCCCAGTTCGTCTTCAAGAGCCATTTGTCTACCTCCGTATTCAAAGATACTTCCCGCACTTTGTTATATTTGCTTCGCATCAACTCAATGTCAAATATAACCTGTAAGGATTGGTAAACCAGATCTTGACGATGTTCTAACTGAGTTTGTGAAGAAACACAATCTCAAGTAGAATAAACTGGGGGATTTTTCCCCCAGAGTTTTTCCTTTTTCTTATTCCCTTTCACACTCTCAATTCATCAAGAGAAGATGATACTGTGCTTGTACTTGTCCCTTTCCTAGAAGATAGATCTCTGTATAGTACCACTGTGAAGATGTAGGTCAATGCACCGAACAACAATGTAGTAATCACTGCATCAATTACTAGAGTAGTTGCAGTCGGTAGTAAGGTCATTGTTGTAAAAATGCTAACGATCAGAGTCAACACAGAGGCAACAATACCAAGTAGTATCGTAGATCCAAAGACATGCATAAAATTACCACTTGTAAGCTCCCAGGATTTCTTAAAAGAGTCAATAGCTGATAAATCGGTGTCAAGAACAATCGCAAGGGTTGGAGCTAGTCTGGTTTGAAAATAGGCCAGGAATAACCCTCCTACTGCAAGGAGAACGAAAGATAGCAACAGCATCTCCATGAAGCCTTGAGGGAAAATCAGATCAAATGGGTCAGTGATGTCAGTGATGTCAATCATGGCCATTGCCCTAGCGGACAGAATAGTGGCGGGAGTGATAGCAATAGCCACCATAGCTGAAGTCAAAAGCTGTACCATTATGATTGTTGGAAAGCGTCTAAAGGAACGTGAGAAACTTGTTCCAACATCACCTGTCGTTCCTCCATACTCATCAAGAGTAAACTTGATTGCAGCCCCACCAAGAATCGCAGTAAGGACAAAGGCAAAGATTGCATATCCTACTAATACTCCTAAAAGAACTATATCTAGAGATGGTGCCAATAAGAAATTGCTAATGAAATAGCCAAAGGGATCGGCGGTTATAACTCCAATCAAACCGAATAATGCATAGAGCAGGACATATGAGAGTATCACGCTTGCCGCACCTGCGATACCAACAATGATGATGTAATGAACAAACTTGCTCGTTAATAGTGATAATGTTCTCGATATGAGTCCTGTAGCACTAACAGTATAGTCTTGACCTATGGGCTGAGAGGAATCATGCCCAAGATTATCTTCAAACGCCATTTGAAATTCTCCGTATGGTTAGATTTGTCTGCTTATCGTTATATTTGCTCCGCATTATGAAAAGACTGAATCTGATGTTAAGAATATATTCAATTGAAAAATAAAATGTGAACCGGGTGGTACAGCCCGGTTTCTTGATATTACGCAGGTTTTGGTCTGCTGTCAATAATATCCATAAACTTCATTCCGCCAGCCTTTTCTACAAGCTCCTCGAAACCTATGATGAAGACTTTTGGTGTGACTTCAGTACTCTTTTTTGTTAACTGTTGCAGAGTGAGAATCAGAGATGAGTAATCTGCATTGATTGGTCCCTTTGGAGCAACATAGAGGTTAAGCACATCCATGCTGTAGGGATCAGCCATATTCTCTTTAGCAACCTCAATCTGGAGTTCCTCAATCTCAGACAAAGCTATCAAGTCAGAGCGGAGTGCTGTAAGATTCACGGTAGCTCCCTTGATCTTCTTCTCTGCGAGACCCATGATTTCGATTTGTGCTTCTGCATCGTTTGTACGACCGACGTCCCAGAAGAAAGGCCCATCTAATCCACAGATTGGACATTTAGCCCTTTCCTGGTGTGATGCTACATCTCCGAGTAAAAATCCTTCAAACACGGTTCCAGTGCCATCCAAGTGGAATAGACACATATGACCAGGTTCATCATCTCCAACGAAATCGTACGTTCCATCATCATTGAAGGTTATTAGTTCAAAAGATAACATGAGTGGAGACACATTGTGGTAAGGTCCATGATGTTTACATTGGACTGCGAAGGAAATCTTACTCTCAGAGGATGCGTATCCACCTATAGCAAGGACCTCTTTTGCACCCTTCTCTTCTAGGGTTTCGACTATATCATTGACAACAGGATCATAGATTTTCTCACCAGCAAGAAGTGTGATTATTTTCTCAGGAGCTTCGTAGTCTTTAGATTCCTTCATTGCTCGGAAGAATCTATTTCTGAGGAAACTAGGCATTCCAGTGAATCCATTAGCCTTGAAAGACCCGGCAATTTCAACAAGTTTGTCACTTGGAATTGCACCTCCGCCACTTGTTGCAATGTAAAACTTTGATATCTCTCGAAGGCCCATATTTACTGCATGCCAACCCAAATGTGGTGCATAGGGAAACAGGTTCATACTATTCATTTCCCAGCCCTTTTGGATCCAAGGATCAACAGGGAGTTGCCCGGCTTTAACACAGTTCTTCCCTAATAGGTCCCAATCATAACGAGTCAGGAATACTGGTGAAGGGAGACCTGACGCCCTTCCAGAGCTTAACCAGAATTGCAATGGAGAAAATTGATATTTTGCACGTTCTCCAAGTCGGGCCATTGCAGCCTTCTTACCAATTCCAAGTTTGACTTTTGCACCGTTATTTCGAATGAACTTGGCCATTTCAGTATGACCTGCTTCCTTCGAGTACTTCATGAGATTGCCTATTGATTCAGAAGCTTCTCGGGGTTGTCCATCTACTTCAGAGGGATTTATGACGAACTTTGGAATGTTCTCCTTGTAGTCAATCTTCTTCACAAGAGGAATGTTGTACTTTGCCCAGTCCTCTATACACGTGATATTGAATGGATCAATATTGTTGTCTTTGAATAGACGTCTATAGTATGCATGATTAGGCCAGACTTGATAGCGAATGAAAGCCCTGAACTTCTTATCTTGCATCTCTTTTATTTCTCGGTGATTTGTGCGCTTGAGTTCTTGGAACGTGAATGTAGTTTTAACCATTAGACAACCTCCATGGATATTGAGGATAACACGAGGGTTCTAAATCCAACATAATAGTGTTGCGAACTCATTATGAGGAAATACACGACCTTAAAATGACAGTGTCGAAACCCATAATAGTTCAAATCATAAAGAACAATCAGCTTAGATTGACTGGTTACGGAGTGTATCAATTTTGTCAGAAATCGACGATAAACTACAAAGAGGCATTATAGAATTAGACAAAGGAAACGATAAGAAAGCCTTCAGCTTCTTCAAAGAAGTCTTTGAAGACAGACAAGAGAGGCTTCTGAAAAAAGTCCAAGATAATCCAAAGTCTCCAACACTCATGTTGGAAGCGCTTTATATGATACACGCTCTAGTCTGGTTAAGAGTAGCAGAAGCAGGCAAGGATAAGAAGCATAGTGTAGAGCTTTATGGAAAAGCTGTTGGTACAGTCGAAGCCGCGAGATCTGCTCTAGGTCCCTTAGTAACAGGACTTGCACAATGGGCCAAGGAAAAGAACATCACCCAAGTTCGCAACAAAGCATTGGGTCTCCTAGCCGCAACGAAAGACCTTGAAGATATGGCAAAGAAAGCACTTGAAGCAAGTCGCAAAATGGCATAAAGAAGTCACCGTTCATTCATATGGCGGGACCACTTTTCAGCTGGAAATCTTTCTTCCATAATTTCCAATTCAGACAACACACTTGATTCCAAATCAATATTGTAATGATTCGCTAGTTGAGTAAATAGATTGAACACTTGAGCAAATTCTCTATGAAGCTCATCCTTGTTTGGTGCTTCATGACCAAGACCTACCACTTTGTATCCCTCATCGACTGTGATATGCCGAGATATTTCTCCAAGTTCTTCTATAAGATGTGCGAACACTAGTGATGCAGGAAATTTATCCCAACCACGAGCCTTGTCAAAGGAATCTAGTTTTACTTGAATTTCCTTCAGATGCATCTAAATCATCCTCTTCATAATTTGCATTACTTGAGCACGGGCTTGATCAAGTGCCGTATCTGGTGGATTCTCTAAAGGACCAAGCTCTGTCGTTTCAGGTAATGGTTCTCCACCAAGGAACATTGCCTCACTTACTATATTCATCATTTCAACGGGAGGAAGAACTGCACAGGCTAGCTTGGTGCCAGTCTTTACGTCAGATAAATTCGTTACGATTTTCCAGATACGGGAACCATCAGTGCATCGACATTCTGTGAGATTCTTTGATTCAGGCACAGATTGTATCTGACTAATCTCTACTGCAAGTAGATTAACTGCGCGACCCGGTTCATCATCATAGTTCCTTAATTTACGTTGAAAATCATCTACAATCC
>JAUWOU010000080.1 GCA_030612005.1 Candidatus Thorarchaeota archaeon
ATTGTGCAATCTGTTGTGAATGCAAATTGGGTGTTGCAGCCTGTGAGAAAGATGCTATCGACCACTTAATGGTTGAAGAAGAAGTTGAACTCACAGTTGGCGCAATAGTAGCAGCCACTGGTTTCCAAGAAATAAGCATGCAAGAGCTACCAGAGTATGGTGGTGGAAAATTCAAGAGAGTTATCACGGGAGGTCAATACGGACGTTTACTGAGTCTTGTGGGTCCAACAGCAGGTAAGGTCTTGATTCCCCCAGAGTACACTGAAACTCCAAAGAATATTGCATTCATTAACTGTGCAGGATCTCGTGACGAAAAATGTAGACCCTGGTGTTGTAACTTCGGATGCATGTACACACTACGTCATGTTGAAATGACACACCGCGAATACCATGATTCAATCGACCAGTGGGTCGTCTATCACGAACTACGAGCTGCAGGAAAAGAGTACGAGCAGTTCTATGGTCGTGTTAGAGAACATGGCGCGAATTTTGTGCGCGGGTTCCCAAGTGATTTCACTGAAGAGGAAGATGGTACAATCAGCTTTACTATCTTTGATCAAGGGAGTGGCCAACTCTTACGTCTGAACTTTGACCTTGTTGTTCTAACAATGGCTGTTGACCCTGCAGAGGGTGCAGCTGAATTAGCACACAAGCTTGGAGTCGACCGGAGTGAAGGTGGCTTCATGAAAGAACTTCATCCAAAACTTGAACCAGTTAGCACCAAAGCTAGAGGAGTCTTCATAGCAGGTGCGGCCCAGAGTCCTAAGGATATTCCCGCCTGTGTTTCTGATGGCAAAGCGGCAGCTAGTGCGGCATCATCACATGTACTCAAAGGGCAAGTTCGAATTCAGATGGATAAGGCAGTCATTGATGACGACCTGTGTATTGGGTGCGGTCTCTGTGAGCAGGTTTGTCCATTCGATGCTATCACACTAGAAGATCGTGAAGATGGACCAAAACTCTCAGTGGTCAATTCACTACTTTGTACAGGTTGTGGAAAATGCCAAGTTGTTTGTCCTACAGGAGCAGCAAAGAGGAAACACTTTACAACGGAACAGATCAATGCAGAGATATTAGGCCTCATTGCAGCTCATAGAAAGCAGGAAGCATCTTCACAGTAATCCCTTGGAGAACATAGTATGAATCATCGGAACGACGCTAAAGAGAACACTCTAGAGTTACGTAGAGTGTTCCAAGAGCTTCTAGATGATGAGAAAGAGCGGGGAGATATTGGGGTTACAAGTTTCAAAGTTGTATTTGATGAACTGATGGAAGTGCAGAAGCAGAAACTAAGAGAGATTACCAAAGAACAATTTGAATCTCTCTACGAATCTGGCTTCATCATATGCATTGGTGTTGCATATCGAGACCCCATAATTGATCATATAGATAACAAAGTAACTAGTGAGGTAGACTATCCACTTTGGAATGAATACGCAAGAGAATATGATCGAATCAATCAGGTCCTTAATCGGATGGCTCCTGCAATAGCATCTCAATTCGACGGTATTCCCCTCAAGGCAACTATCGGTGGGATGATTGGGGAAGTCGAACATGTCTGGGAATACTGGCCGCTGGTCGTTTCACACCGAGTCGTTGCTGAAAACTCGGGGATTGGTTGGCGAGGCAAGAACCAACTCATCATCCATGAGAAGTTCAGTTGTGCGATCAGGTTTGCATCAATCATAACTGCAATGACATTACAACAAGGGAAAAGAATGGAGTCGATGTGTGGAGATTGTACTGCTTGCGAAGATGCTTGCGGATTCATCAGACAGCGTGATATTCTACCAGACTACCGAGAGAACTGTCGCAAGTACATTTTGTTTCTGAAATCTAAAGGCATCGAGAAAGACATCTGCGGGAAGTGCATCAAAGCCTGCTATCGACAAAGTAAATTCCAGAAGCAATTCACTCTCTAACAATTGAATCCTGATTTGGATTTAGACCACCATGAAGTCCATTCCTCGCGCATCTTTTTTCGTGAGTCTGGATGAGATCCACCCACAAATGATGAACCAGGATTCCCAAGAGAACGTCGTATTAGAACAATCTGTCCGACATGACCCAGAAAGTGAAGAGATATCCTCTGAATACTCTTCTCCAAGGTTTCCTCTATTTCTGGAAAAATCACCTTTTTGAAATCAGCATCATCTAGTTTCTTGAGATAAGTGAAACTCATTGCGGATATCTCGAGATACTTGTCAACGAGTTCTTCAAAAGTCAATGAGGATTCTGTACGCTCTATTTCTTCTTTTGTGGTACCATATCTGAAGTAATGCGATGTTTCATCACTGAGTATCTGTTTTTTTTGACAAGTCATAGAGAGAACCATATGGAAGTGCGAGAAACAATGCCCAATAATCCAACTGATAGTATTGGTCCCAGGCATAGCTTGCTTGTTTATTTCTTCGTGTTGAATGTCTTTGAAAGAATATAGAAGGTTACTTTCTGCAATATGTAGAAGTTCGATTGTAGAATCTTTCATCATTATCCTCCTCGAATACAAAATAGAATTGCAGAGTAATAAGTGCAGTCGTTCTGTGAAAATTCGTTTTCAGAAATCCAATCAATTTATCAGAATTTTGTAAAATGTTTATAACAGTAAAACACGAAATAGAATTGGTAGTGGTTAGGTGTCAGGTAGTATCGATATACAGACAGTAGGTTTGTCAAAGAATTTTGGTAGTGTTGTTGCGTTAAGCAATCTAGACCTTGAGGTACAAAGAGGTAGTGTATTTGGACTCTTAGGACCTAATGGTGCTGGGAAGACAACGGCAGTGCGGATATTGTCAGGTCTATTAAAACAAACCAGTGGAAATGCCAAGGTTTGTGGTTTTGATGTTGATTCTCAGAGAAGAGAAATCAAGTCAGCTACAGGTCTCTTGCCAGAAACACCAGGGCTCTATTCAAAATTGTCTGCGGTTGAATTTCTTGAATTCATTGGAGGCCTCAATGACATGAGCGGTGAGCTCTTGAACAAGCGAATTGATAGTCTCATGGAATTGATGGGTCTAGATGAGAGACAAAATGATCTGCTCGAGAGCTATAGCAGTGGAATGAAGCAGAAGGTCCTAGTAGCATCAACCGTGTTACATGAACCTCAGCTTGTCTTCCTTGATGAACCTACGTCAAGACTAGACCCTGCAGCTACTGCTCTTGTCAAAGATCTCATTGAAGCTATGGCTAAGGAAATGGATACAACATTTTTCATTTGCACTCACATGACCGATTTCGCAGAAGATGTCTGTGAGACAATTGGGATTTTGAATGAGGGTATTCTGAATACATTAGGTTCACCTCGTGATATCATTGAACAAGCTGAAGCAAAGGATCTAGAAGATGCGTACCTGAAAATAGTTGGAGGACAAGTGGATAGATCCAAACTACTCAGCTGGAGGGGCTGAAGCTGACCAGAAAGTGGTTAGCTATTGCCAAGGCTGAGTTCTATGTACAGACGTCAAAGTTACGCCGCAACCGCAAAGTTGCTACAATCCTTCTCTTGTGTTTCGGAGTCATCTGGGCATTGTTTATTGTCCCCAATATAATGACAACAATCCTCAGTACTCTTGGACCTGAATTTGAATTTATGCTGATGTTAAGCTTTCCAAGTCTGATGCGTTCTGTTATGTTATTAATGTGGATTCTATTTCTTATCTATCCAATTTCATATGCATTGCAAGAGATACGCATAGGGCATTGGGAAATTATGTTGAGCAACGATGTAAGTACATGGGATATGATGGTGGGAATGTTCATGGGAAAAGTTCCCAGCTATGGCCTACTTGTTCTATTTGCCGCGCCAGTGATGCTCACACCGTTTGTATTTGTTTTCCATGTTAGTTTACTTGGTCAAATCATTATGTACCTCACTGTATTCTTCGTTGCGCTTAGTACCTTATTCCTGTCAAATCTCATCACTACATCTATTCAAGCAAAACTTGGAGAATCAACCCGTGGCAACGACATAGCTAAAGCATTGTCAATGGTTGTTGCTGTGATCGTTATTGTTCCAATGTATGGATTGATGTTCTTTTCGGATGCCTTGTCTGCAATCCTTGGCACGGATGTTTTTCTCCTATTTCCCTTTACATGGGCTGCTGACATAATCTCATGGAGTATAATTATTTTCAATGATATTGGACTATCAGCGGAATTATTCCTCGGTATTTTTACGCTGACAGCTTTAGGGGATCTTATCCTCCTCCTTACATTCACTCTACTCATTGTTTTCATTGCATACATTTCAGCAGATAGAATATTCTCATTTGGTGCGGGTCCACGCACGGAGAAGATTACTACAATTGGTGACGAGAATCGATTCTTGGCAGGAATAAAACGAATATACCCAGGACCTTCTGGTGTTCTTACAGTCAACTCGATAAAAGAGTTCACTCGAAAAATGCAAAATGTATCAAGACTCATATATGGTCTCATCATTTCAGCATTGTTACCCGTCATTCTGAGTTATGTTCTGGGTTCGATTCCAGCAGACGCTCCAGAAGCTCCCGCGGAAATTCGCACAATAATCTTGATTATGACAACCTTGATGTTGGGAATGATGCTTGCTTTAATAAGTGGAGTTACATTTGGAGGAGTAGGATTTCTTGAATCTAAGGATCAACTCTGGATAATCAAGTCCGCTCCAGATGGAGTCAGGAAGTTTGCGAAGGCTCGAATCGTTGGATCATTCATTCTCATTATACCAATGGCCATTATCCCTTCAATCGTATCAGCAGTCGTTTTTCAATTCAGCATCATTGAAGCTATAGCAATTGTAGCATACGCATATTCGACTACATGTGGAGCAGTCTTGCTTTGCGCGGGAATTACCGCAAACAATCCTGCATATGAAGATCAAAAAAGCAGTGCGTTCATAGTGAACACTTTCGTTTCAATTTTCGCACTTATTGGAATCCTTCTGGTATCACTCATTGTCGGTTTCGTACTCATAATCGAAGGTGGTAACATGATTCTGTTTATGCTAATAGTGAGTATTCCCATGATAGTGGTTGGAGCAATTGTGTATGCAATAGGTGTGGTGAGAATGTCAAGACCTGATAAGAACTAAACCCAATGAAAGAGAAAGATGTAGTGCCATTGATTCAATATTCATAAATGGAAATTCTTCGAACTGAATACAGGTGACTAGAGGAGGATTCCATATTGGATTTGCAAGATATCATTTTTGAAGCGATAGATTATGAAGAATTATCAGAGGAGCAATGGCAGGAGTTTACGCAGTTTCATGCTGTTACTAGATAAAGTAACAGAAGTTATGTGAAAAAAATAAAGAGCGGGCCACAAAATGTGGCCCTGTAGGTTTCATACTACTTTTCTCGTATTTTTACGGGAGACGCGGCGAGGGCAACAATCACGTTGTCCCATTCAATTACAAAACTCTCGGTCCAACTAGGTAATGGTGGCTCTTCTTCATTATCAAGCATCTCTTGCCAATCTTCATCAGTTAAGCGATCATCCATTGGCCATGTGAACTCATAATATGACATCACGCCGCCTTGAGTGAGAGTCACTTGATCATTAACTAGCACTGCAACCAAGATGACGTTAGTCAAAGTCCTGTTAGCATCCACAAGTTCACAAAAGAAAATTCATTTCCTAGAGCACTGGAACGGATATGAGAAAAGCAGCTCCTATACCGATCTGTGGTTCCATTAGTTCAATTGTTCCACCATATGATTCGATGATTCTCTTTGATAGATAGAGACCGAGACCTTTTCCTTCTCCCTTTGTTGTCACACCCTTTCGGAAAATCTTGTCACGTATCGATTCATCGATTCCGGGTCCATTATCTCGATATGTAATTAGAAGGTTCTTTTGAACTAACCCAAGACGAATTGTAACAACTGCGCTATCACCTGCGTTTTCAGCAGTATTTCTAAATAGATTCTCAAGAACTAAAGGAAGCAATATACCGGGACGGATCTCTGAGGATCTAACACCTGGTTCAAACATGAGTGTCACATCTGCCCCAACTCTAGATTTCCTAGCATTCTTCGCCATGGTCTGAAGAGTGTCAAGGAAATCGTATTCACTTCCACGACCGACAACGGAGAATAATTTGATGACTTTCGACATCCTTTCACTCACTGCAAGTGTCGTTGATAAATATGGTTCAACGTTATCTGGTATATCCCCAATTTCGTAGAGGAGCTCAATGTGACCCTTGATAATTTGCATGTCGTTTCCTAGATCATGCGTTAGCACGGAGGTATAGACCTCAAGCTCCCTTTGACGCTGTTCCAAAAACTGCTTATGTTCTTCAAGTTCGGCAATGTAGTAATTCAAAGACCAGGTGAATATCAAGATAACCAGACAAATTGCTGCTTGATCTATTATTGGTTCTATGGCCATTGAAATCTCAATAGCGGGATGGATGTTAGAATATACTACTAGCCCAAGTGTTTCCCCTGAAATAAAAAGCGCCTCAACACGAGATGTGAGCCATTGAGAACCAAATAAAGCTGCAATGACAGGCCATATGATGAGATTAAGTGCCAGTCGCGTTTGGCTTTGATTGTTGAATTCTATCAATAGAAACAGATACGGCATCGATGCGAGAGCCAGAGTCAATGTGATTCCTGCGAAAGCCACGTACTTGGTTCGACTGATTATGTAAATTACAATGAAGATTAAAGTTGCAAGGAGGAATGTGGCCATGTTTTCGAATAGTATACCCAACACTATTTGAACAGCGGGCAATACGATTACTATCAATAATAATGAGAAAGACAGGAGTTTCGCCTTGACTCTAACAACATCAGAAACTATAGCATCCGATGGTTCGCACAGAATGTAGCGAATTCTCTTAAACATCGAAACTTTCTCTGGTTCGGTTGTGTCAGAGGACATACCTATCAACTTCATACCATCAGTGATTTTCTTCTTAAATCAAAGTAAGACAGACATGTAAGGTTTCAGTGTTTATGATAGAACCACTTTTTGCACCATTAAATTGGTGGGCCACAAGAAGTAGCCCGGTTGATCTCACACTACAGATCTTGTTCTTCGAGGGGTGACGCAGCTAGAGTGACTATGATAGTGTCCCACTCTATCACAAAACTTGCAGTCCATGTAGGAAGTGGAGGCGCCTCTCCAAGATCAAGCGTCTCTTGCCACGCTTCATCAGTTAGACGATCATCCATCGGCCAAGTGAACTCGTAATATGACATCACACCGCCTTGAGTGAGAATTAGTTCGCCATTAACTATCACTGCAACCAGAATGACTGATGGTCTCCCAACACCCTCTTCAAGAACTTCTTCTGCATTAGGATCAGTATGGACATCAGCAATTACAGCCATATCATCATCTGCATCCGAAGTGATGAGATCATCAGTTGGCATTGCCACAATATCACCAAGTAGTTTTCCACAACCCTCAATCAGGCTATATTCCTCATTAGTAAGAGGAGTTCCCTCAAGTTCCTTTATAGAAATTGTTTGAAGATTCAACAGTAATTCATGTAATTGCTGAAGCTTGTTTTGCATCAAGGGTGAGAGTAGCGTTCGGGAATCTAATCCAGTTGTCATCATATTGCACAACGATGCTAGACGAGCATACAATGCAGGAACTGGTTCAACATAACCCCTAACAAGGTCAGGCATACTTGTTAATTCCCATGTGTATGACTGTTTTGCATAGAGAATAGTGTCATGTCTAAGTTCAGCCCAGGATGCAAGAGCTGTTGACAGTTGCTTGTCGACCCATGCTTCAGTCTGCATGAAGTAAGGATACCCCTCGCCCGGATCAGATAGTAGAGGTAGTAGAGAATAAATCCACAGATAGTATAGATTGTGTGTCCATTCATCTATTGTCAAATTTCCAATATTATCCCATAACATCTCCATCTGTGACACATAATTTAAGTAATCCTTCTCATCATCTAACAGTTCCCAAGCACGTTCAGATCCGAAAGCTGCCATAACGTCTAATCCCATAGGCATCAATCGAGGATTAGCAATTGTTCCAACATTTTTGTAAACAAGCTGTCCAAGAATGTAGCTGTCAGGTACGTATCTTTGTCCCATGAATCGTAAACCCATGGTCTGTGCAAGAGTGTCAGTATCCGGTACAGGGTGACCAAGTATCAAAGGCGCTCTTAGTTCAAGTGCCTCATCGATAAACTGCTCAAGAAGGAGATCGTCATCTAAATCAGAAACTTCCAATTCACTCCCATAGATACTCTCAATCAATCCGAGGTACTCTGCAGGAACAAGGTCATCTGCTGAACCAACAAAGAAAGCTGTTGGCTCATAGATAGCATCCCAGACAACAAGTCCTGATGGTGAACCAGAGAGTCCAGTCACTTCTTCAGTCAAAGCTAGTGACATGAGTATAGCTTGAGCTGTGTTATCCATACCTTTCTCATTCGAAGCAGGAGGTGCTTCAGGCTGAAGTCTAAATGATACTCGACCGTACCACATCATTGCTTTGAAGTACTGACCAAGGAGTGCGCTTCTAGTGTAATGTCCACGGGGAACGAATTGAGTGAAATCTTCCTCGTAGTCCATAAACCACTCATCTGTCATCTGGTCATGATCATCAATTAATTGTAAGACCTCGTTTACTGCGGGTTCAACCTCGGCTGGAAACTCCACTGGAATGACTGTTTCATTATCGATGAGACACAAAGCAACTGAGAAGAACATCAAGTTTCTTAGAGCTGCATCCTTCCACCTTCCTTCAGGTGCAACATCATATTGAGCAAAGGAATAATCCATCATTGATTCAGTCAGATTTCCGAGTAGATCCCAGAAGGAATAGACCTCGACCTCTCGCAAAGCTAAATCATAAAGGACATGGTACGCGTGAAGCACAGCATCAGATGACACAAAACTTGGGATGAAGTTGTCTTCATTATATTCTAGTATCTCGTGAATCTGCTTGAACTCATTCTGTGGAATAACAGCAAAACCGTTAATCGCAATCATTTCTTTTACATTAGCTGGGATTGTTGGGAATGACCCCAAATTCACAATATTTGATAATCCTGAATACACTGTATATTCCGGAGCATTCGGTGTGAAAAACTCTTCAAACGGTACAAAGTCCGCGAAATCACCTGCTACGGTATTATTGATGGTGTATACGGGGATATTGAGACCTCCAGAACCGGATGGATTCCAAAATGCTCCACCAAGAAAGCCGAGAGTTGTCACAAGACTCACAGCCAATATTGCAGAAACAACACCACCAGCCATCATTTTGCGTTTAGTATCACTATCAATAGCTCTGACAATCACTAGAAACATGAGAGAATACATACATCAATTGTACTTAGTACCATGGAATAGAACACACCGTCCAGAGAATAGAACACCGCTATTGACAATATTGAGAAAAACAAAATGCTTAGGTGATAAAAGATTAAACTGTAGTCTGTCAAGTTCGCATGGATGTAGTATCGAATGGGAGAATCTCCGATTGAAATGGCAATTGAACCAGAGCTGCGAGGGAATACTCTTCGCGTATATTGGTATATGCTCACTAGTAACGAATCAGTTGGAGTGAGAGAAGTTCAACGGGCATTGAATATGTCAAGCCCATCAGTGGCCAGTCATCATTTGACAAAATTAGTTTCCTTGGATTTAGTTGAACAACTTTCAGACAATACTTACAAAGTGAAGCAGATTGTTAAAGTTGGTGTGCTCCAAAACTTCATCGGATTTCGAGGAAGATTTCTACCACGCTATGCCTTTGTTGCGATGTTCTTCACATCATATACACTGGCATATCTTGTACTCAGTTTTATTGCCCCGCCAAATATCTATGATCGATATATTGCCTTAGCTATCGGAGTCGTTGGTGCACTATTTGCCTGGTGGGAAAGTTATCGCTTATGGAAGATAAAGCTCTCTTGATGTTCCTGACAAGTTTCGGAATGTCAGGATATTAGAATCCAATTCCAAGCTTTTGGTCAGACTTTATTCCTTAGGTTCATCCGCAGGGTCAGATTCAGGTTCATCCTCAGCTTCAATTTCGAGTTCAGCTTCAGTATCCTTAGCTTCAGGTTTGAGTTCACTCTTGAGTTCAGCTAAAAGGTCAGCTTTAAGCTCAGCTTCAGGATCCTTAGGTTCAGCTTCACGTTCAATTTTGAGTTCAGTCATGAGATCATCTTTGAGTTCAGCTTCAGGTTCCGATATTTCCTCTATCTCAGTGGTGTCTTCAGAAACTTCATCCTCAATGATTTCAGGTTCCAGTGCTTGTTTGAGACCCACTAAGGTGTCCATATCCATCTCCTTGATCTGTTCCTCAGGGATACCTTCCAGTAACGCTTCTGGAATAGTGAACAGGAAGTTGGCTTTCTCTTCTCCATATTTCTCAACTAATTCGGTCATTCTTGGGTCATCATGTTCAACGGCTGATTCATCTACAACAACTTCTGGTTCAGCTTCAACCTCAACTTCAGGTTCAAGTTCAGCTTCAGTTTCACCTGTTGGTTCTTCTTCAGTTTCTTCTGCAGCATCTCTAGATTCCTTGAGTGACTGAATCACTATTTTCAAATCATCTTCGGGGATTGTCAATAATTCTTCAATTTCTGCACATGAGAGTTTATCAAGCCAAGTTGTTGAAAAGAATTCTTTTACAAAAACTGGTAGAAGTTGGAAAAGTCGTTCCTTCTTTTCTGTTTCATCCAACTCTTCCCCTGATTGGGAATCTATTCTTTCACAGAGAGCGGATGATATCGCAGATGCAGATGTTTCAGGTTCAAGGGTATACATCTCTTCATTTACGGCAATTGAATCCACTATCTCCTGCACCTCGGTAGGAGTAAGCTGTGAAAGATGTTCCAATTCAGCAACATCTAGTTCCCTTAGCTCTTCTTCAAAGAAGATGCTCTTAATCTCTGAGGGGATTCGCTCAATCCAATCCTCCTTTGTTAGTGGTATTTTTCGCCCTTCTTCGGTTTCAATTCGTCGTACTTCTTTGAGCATTAATGACCATGCTTCTTCAGATTCGCTCTCAGAGAGGATGGAAATATCAAGCTCTCCCTCATCGACTTCCTGCTTATAATCCGGAATTTTGAATTCTTCCATAATATCCTGAAGCTCAGCTTCAGAATCAGGTACCCATGATTCTTCTATCGCGCTAGCGACGGTATCCTCACCAAAGATATCTTCTGAACTTAAACCGAGTTCAACTAATCCTGGTTCGAGTACTGCAATCAGTATATTGTCAAGACTACGTACATCTAAGGGCTCCACGGGCTCACCCTTTTCCATAGATTTCAATGCTTGATTTATTTGTTTGATTTCGTACGGAACCTTAACCAGATACTTCTTACGAATCAAGATTGCACTAGCCAATAGAATAATCCCGAATCCAGATGAGATAGTGAATATCATCAGCGGAGTGAGTCTAGGAAGAATAGCAGGTACGTATTCAACTGTAATTATATTTCCATCTAATTCTACAACAGTGATTCCGTATAGATTTCCTGACACTGCACTGATGTAGAATGTGTAATTACCAGTTTCTACTTTCGTAAGATTCGCAAACCAGAAACCACCAGTTGCATTGTAAATCATAGACATTTGGCTATCTTGGTCCCAGAGCGTAACAACTCCAGATGTGACTGGAGAATTATCATATTCAAAGACAAGAGTAGCCTGTATCTGTATATATCGTTCAATCTCTGGATTTGTAATAGTAGCAGAAGTTGATACCACTTTAATTCTGTCCCAGATGATAGTTACATCACTAGTACTTCTGACGAAGAAATCTATGCCTTCAAGAGATGCTGATACCATAGTGAATGTTATGTCTTCTACGAGATCACTTGAATGAGCTGAACGCCAGCTATCGCTTACATATATTAGAATAGAGCCATCAGATACTTCTGCAATAACTCCTGAAGTAATATTTATTCCAGCAGTCTGCAGCTTAATCGACCAAAATATGAATCCAGTAGAACCAACATCAATTCTAGAATCGGTTGTGTAGGCTACATAGAATTCAAGGCGGTCCCAATATACAACTTGCTCATTACCGTACATATCAAAGCTTGTTATTCCAAATGCTGTAGCTTCACAAATTGTTAATGTATCGAAGTTCTCATTCGAATAAGTTAACCGAGTTACATTCACTTCCCATATCCCATCAGCTAGGTGAACGAGCTCTTCAAACTTCAAACTGAAATTCCCAGATGTTACTGGTGCATCATCAAAGTCAAAACGAAGCTCAATTTGTACTCTAACATACTCGGAGGGATCTAGATAGGTCATGTTAGCAATAATTGAAACAACCTCAATCTGATCCCATATACACCATGTTTGGTCGTTTACCACAATGACAGTAATTCCATACGAATCTCCAAAAGCTGAAGTTGCAGTATAGTACTGTCTGTGGACAGTTGAATACAGAAATGTGTCATTGCTCAGAACTATAGTTCCATCAAATGGTGTTGAATCATAGCTGTATATTGCACTTACTGTAATGCCCGTTGCATTTGTGTTAACATTCGTTCGTTGATCAAACGGGTCAGTTATTGATATTATGAGTGAATCCCAAACTACTGACCGGTCAGCTGCTGTTTGCACCCAAGATGAAATACCAAATGTAGTTTCTGAAGCGCTGCTGATTGTATAACTACGATTTACTGCTGAACTTCGAACTTCTTGGAAGTGCCAGCGACTATTTGCTGAATCCCATGTAAGAAGATGAATTCCATTGAGATATGCTGTAAGCCCACTTTGAACGTCGGAGTCATCAAATTGGTATTTAGCAATAAGCCAGACATCACATGGACTATTGATATTGATTCGAGAGTCGGCTACACCAGAATCATAGAATTCGATACGATCAGTGATGAATGAGTCAGTTGGACTGGTAGTATAGAACAGGTCAGCACTTGAACCAGCTCCTACAATCTTGAATGTGTAAATATTCTCTCTCACAAGAGAAGATGAACCGATACCTGAAATTGATAACTCACCAAAAGCGTTAACATTTCCAGACCATGAACCAGAGAAGTCGTGAATTACCCAAACATCAGTTTCATTAGCCAACGGATAAACATCTGATGAACCGTAGTAGATAACGGTACCAGAAGCTTGTAAGTCGACTGTATCTACGTCACCTCGGTTATCTGATAGAGAAGGCATCAGATTGTAATCAAGACGTGTTTCAACATCCCAATCAACTTCGTACAAGATGTCATCAAATGCGAGTGATGTATCTACAACATATTGTTGGACATCAACATTCTGCATGTCAGCATGGTCCCAATCAATCTTGATAGACCATGAAATATTTAGCAGAGACCCGCTTGAGAATTCTATTCTACAGGAAGATAACTGGATATACTCAGAACCGAGTTCAATAGAGAAGTTTCCACTCGCCATAGTAAATCGGACTCGCCAAACCTCAAACAATCCCTCATTATGCCATAATGATATTTCTACATAATCCACATCAGCGAAACCATCGCGATCCACGATAGATGATGAAATTAGGTAAAATTTTAGTCTAGAGTACATGTTATCGGAATCATCGGGGTTGTTCAATATTGGAACCCCATTGTTATACGGAGGAAAGTTTGCAGGTGTAGACCATGTCACTTCTACAAGATTGGTTGTGAAAACGGTGATTCCAAATGAACTCTCACCAGCTATAGCGAAAGTTGAGTAATTATATGTTAGAACAATATTATCATCAACAAATTTCGAAACATTCAAAGTTGTGAAAGACAACCAGTAGGTTCCATTACGACTAATATCAATAGTATATGATGTGCATGGTGAAGAATCATAGCTGAAAATAACAGTTAATGCAAAGGTGACAGTAACAAAATCATTGACATCTGTTGCATCAGGAGTTATTGTGATTGATAGCTCATCCCAAATCACACTGATTTCTTGGGAATTAAGATTCAAAGCAGTGATTCCAAAGGAAGTTTGAGTGGATGAATTAACAAAGTAGGTCCATTGCCCAACCATTGATTGTTGTCGAGCTAGTTCAAATCTAGAATCTACACCATCCCAAACCATGAGTACTCCATTCAGAGTAACTGTATCTCCGGAACCTAAGAAAGTAGAGTCGTATTCCAGCATTAGGGTTACTCTAATCTCACACGAAGTATCATTGTTTATTCGGCCATCATCGACAGATGTTGTCAAGACTTGAATTCTATCCCAAATAACAGTATGAGATTGAGAGTTCTGATCAACTACACTTATTCCGTGCAAATTCAAAGAACAGGCAACCAAATTGTATGTCTCAGCTTGAACATTG
The DNA here is from genome assembly GCA_030612005.1 of Candidatus Thorarchaeota archaeon. GTDB lineage: Archaea > Asgardarchaeota > Thorarchaeia > Thorarchaeales > Thorarchaeaceae > SMTZ1-45. Next base: position 14,257 of record JAUWOU010000080.1, read on the forward strand.
CTCTTTGAATCTGTAATCCTCCAAACTCCAGCTCCAATATGACTTGCCGAAGCTCCGTTGATAATTATAGTTCCAAGAGTAACTGGAGTGTCATCGTGT
>JAUWOU010000030.1 GCA_030612005.1 Candidatus Thorarchaeota archaeon
CTCTCTACTTGATAGTTGGTGGAGTTGTAGCTCTTATTGTGCTCGTCTGTGTGATGTATCGTCGCAAGTAATAGAATAAACAGGCTGTTGAGGTCAGGTCTTCGGACTTGGCTTCAGCCGCCCACAATTTCTTTTTCATCCAAGCAAATTCTCGGGTAGCCAATCTGATACGCATGTCGGATCACTGAGGAAACTGTTGTCAGGTGACATCACAAGTGTCCAACCTGTTTTTGCATATTCATAAGTGGCACAGGATGCAAAACCTGTCATGAGCCATTCATTAATGTCTAGAGGTGCTGCTGTTACAAGATTATAGAATAAGCAAGACATGATAGTATGACCAACTACAGCTACACTATCATCAGGATGTCTTCGGCCAATATCATTCATACAATCACCGAATCGTTCTCGTGCCTCAGAAATCGATTCACCCTTAGGAGCGCTAAATTCCTCATCATTCCATATTGATGGGAGAATTTCTCTGAGCTGCTTCTCATCTGTCCAAGAAATTCCCAAATTGAAAGCATCCAGACATTTCTTCTTCTCCATACGTGTATCAAGTTCCTTTGCTAGTATCTTTGCTGTTTCGATACCGTTACTTGTCGATGAGCTATAGATTTTACTAACTCCAGCTATAAGGCGTGAGTTAGCTAATTCAAAAATCTGGTTCTGACCTTTTTCTGAAAGTTTGCCTGGGTCATCGCGCAGGACCTCGCCTGCTGTTATTACGTAGAACAATGTTCGAGGTTCCTGTCTTGAACCCATTTCTCTCTCTTGGACGTATTCAAACATTAGTCTGACCGCCTTGAATTTGTGTTTGTATTACCTAATATATACAAGTGTGATACGTTCATTCTTACTTTGCCCTTCTTAAAACCTCATAAGCGCCGTATCCACCAGTTCTATCATCCAATTGAAATGAGCCAAAAGATTGGATTAGAAATGAAACATCTCCATCATCCCCTCTAAATGGAACCGGTACAATTGGTCCTGGGGTAGCTTTCAGGGTGTATTGTTGACCGTTCTTGTCAATAATCTCTAACACTGTTGAAATTGGAAATACCCCGTTGTCTTGATATGAATGTTCTAAAATACGGATTGATTCAATTGGAATATTTTCTCCATCCTTGAAGATGAATCCGCCTGCTGCCATTCTTCCATCATCCAATACTACCGCTGCCGGATTGAGAGCTAAATTCTCGTCAAACCAAATCACAAAGTAGAACCAGTTTCCAACTCCGGTCCAGTCTCGTATTCCGTGAGTATGGTCTCTTTGTCCCATACACTGATTAATTTCGAATGTCTGTTCACCTACTTGAATAGTCCCTGTTACCTTTCCAATCTGTTCCCAGTGAACGTCACCTGTCTTTTTCCCGATTTCAAGAGATTCGGGTGTCATGTGCTCGCTGTATTCATAGGTTTCATGGATTGCTTCGAAGTTGAGATCAATCTTAGCTCCAACTAGGTCATTGATAACTTCGGGATTTTCTCTTACCTTTGCAAAATCTTTAGGGTTGTTGAAAATCAACATTGGACCTTCAAATTTGTATTTCCACTTTCCATCTTCAATACAATGATGTTCGACATTTTCTACTTTCAAGGCACTGGGATAGTTTACTGAGTCATCATTTGCATGAAAAGCTCCAATTGAGCCATCAGGGAGGAATATGAAGTAGAACGTCATTCCTTCCTTCTTATTGGGCTTGAAGCCTACTCGGTTCAATACGCCAACTTTGTTCTTTTTGTCATAGAAACAGAAATAGTAACTCTCGTTCCATTCTGGGTCGTTTGATGTTGGCTGGTGTGTCAATGGTTCCAATGATTATCACCCCGAATCATGAAGCACTACTAGTCCATTATTACCATCAAGCGTGATTTTCTGCCCTGTCTTGAACAGCTGACATGCATTTCTGATATTGGTCACTGCAGGAATTCCAAACTCTCGTGATACTACTGCCCCATGGGACAATACTCCACCTGATTCAGTCACTAACCCTCCGATTTTTGAAAATACTGGTGTCCACCCTGGATCTGTTCTTGGTACTACCAAAATCTCTCCTGCGCGAACCAAAGGCACATCTTCAACACTTTCAAGAACACGAACGGTTCCAGTAATGATTCCTTGGCTTGCTGGTAAACCTTGGTAACCATCGGTTGAATCTGGTAGAGGATCATCAAACTCTCTATTACCTTGCAGGAATTTGGGTGGCGTTGTGTTCTCATATTTTAGAAATTCCTCATATCGTTCTTCTATGAGATCTTTAACTTCTAATTGACTCAATGTTGATGTGCCTCTGATTATCTTTCTGAGTTCATTTCTAAATAGAAAGAATACATGAATTGGCTCTAGCAAATATCCTCTGTCAACAAGTCGATTCCCTATCTCAAGGAATCCACTTCGATTTCTGGTAATCCAACGGTCGAGATTGAATCTCTGATTCTCCCTGAACCCGATGTATGTTCTTGCCATACCAAGGATTGTTGAGAAGAGCATCCACTTAATCAGACCAAATCTCTGACCTCGCATTGTTTTTTCTGCAATCTCCTCTGCCTTCGCTCGTTTGCGTGCAAGATCCTTCTCAGCTTGGGATAGGTCCTTTCCTCCTTCTGATACTAGGGATTTTAGAATGTCAAATACATACTCCGGAGATTCTCGCCATCTCGGATAATATGGTTCTCTGGTGAAACCACGGTCCCCAAAGTCATCTAGGAACTGTTTGAAGATTTCATGAAACTCCCGATTGGTAATAGAATCATCAGCTTCAAGGATTGGTAGAATACTCTTTGATTCTTGATTCAGGACTATTGCTAATAGGTCTTCATCTTGTCGAATGATTGTCTTTAATTCGTTAATCCTTCTGTTGGTTTCACTTGTCTTGTGTTCCAAACCCGACAGAAGAATTGGATAGAAGACTAAGGCTGCTTTCTCACCAAGCCATCGATTTAGCAAATAATTGGTGATGAGATTCATTCCAAGTGTATGAACCGGTAAGCCATACCGGACCATTCTGAAGTGCCGCATCATTGTCTTGTCTAGATCATTGATAAGTTCTAACAATTCATTTTCTGTGCCTTTCTTCTTCAATGTCTTAAATTTCTCATCAAATTCCAAACACTTAGGTACGAAGGTTTCTTCACTCCATTTATTATAGACTGAATTGGTCTTTGACATTCCTCCATCTCCATCTAATATCATCAACCTGATCTCAGCCATAATTCGTGTTGTCAGTGCAAAAGGCAATTTACTCATTGTTTCTTTTCCAAACGGTCCTCCTCCGTCCGGGAAATAATTCAAGACATCAGCTGACCTGATGAATGGAGGCATCTCATTGACCACTTTTGTTCGAAGGACCTCTAGATTGAAGTAAGCATGCCCTTTGTAGAGTTTGAGAAGCTCATCAGGCATATCCTTGTATCCAAGAATTGCATTTGCTTCTACATTTACAATGTGTATCAAGTGATCCCCGAGAAGACTGAAGAATAATGGGGTTACTGGGTCATTCCAGTAATCATCTGCATAACCTCTAGTCCAAAAAACGTCATCCAATTCACTATCTTTTTCTAGATTGACGGTTATTGGTCGTGATTGTAGTATGTGAATTTGACCTTCTCTATCAAGTGCCCATTCAATATCTTGAGGTGATTTGAATAGTTCCTCTATCGATTTACAAATCTTAGATAAATTGAATATTTCATCATCCTCAAGTGAGGATTGCTGACTTTTTTCTTGAGACACACTTGAATGCTGAACGCCATCTCCCTTAGCTTTTCTAACAATGATTACAGATTTAGTGCCTATTTCCTTGCTTACGAGTGAGAATCCTCCCTCTGAATTTTCTGCAACAACATACCTGTCCGGAATTGCATAACCTGACACAACAGACTCCCCGAGTCCAAAATTGGATTCAATCATCATCTCATCAGGCAATTTTGAAATTGGATTTCGAGTAAATAGTACACCTGCACATCTTACATCAACCATTGATTGAACAACAACAGCTATCTGCACTTGGTTATGAGGGATATTGTTCTCTTCTCGATATGCAACTGCTCGATTTGTCCACATAGAGCTAAAGCAATTCTTGATCTGTTCTAGAATATTCTCTATTCCCTCGATATTGAGTGAAGTATCATATTGACCAGCAAATGATGCATCTGGTAGATCTTCGGCTGTAGCTGAAGACCTGATTGCAACACGGCCCATACCGAGCTGCTTGTATGCTGATGTAATCGCGACTACCAATTCATTTGGAAGAGTCGCAGCTGTAATGTTTTGTCTCATCGTTTCAGTTGCTTGACTCAACTCTCCAGCATCCTCGTAGTTGATACTACTAAGATGGTCATTGGCGAGACTCTCCAACTGATTAGAAGTTATGAATTTGGAGTATGCCTTTGTAGTAACAACAAAACCACTTGGCACATTGAAACCCGCTTTGGTTAATTTCGTTAGATTAGCGGCTTTTCCTCCTGTCATGGATTGAGAGGCTGCATCAATAGAACTCAAGTCTACAATGAGGGGTATTTCAGTAACTGTTTTTTCCTCCTTCAAAGTCATGTAGTTGATTATTGAGTCGCATCAAACTATGCTAAAGGCATTTCGGCTGACTAAATTTCGGTGAACTATTGATATTGTGATTCTGTAAGATTCTTTAAGCCTCGCGCACGTTGTCTTATTGAGGATTACCAATTTGAGAATCATGCCAGAAAAAATGAACAAGCTTGATGGCAGAACATGTTTCATCTGCGGGAATTACTTGTTAAATTATTCAGAGGGAGATTTAGCTTACCTCAAAGTTCACTCTGGAACAAAAATGAAAGCTAAACCAAACATGTATCATCTATTCCAATGTCCACATTGCAACAAGATTGCGCACAAGAGATGTTGGTATGATTCTGGTGAACGAAAGGTCAAGAAAGGCTGGTTCAGTAAGAGTGAGTATATCCTCACGTGTCTCAGTTGTGGTACTGATATATCTTCTAAGAGACCTGAGCGAGTGGATTGGAAGCGTGGTTACGAAATACCTGGACATCCCGATTCTGAAATCATTGAACTTCATGTTTCAGATGTATTGACCTGGAAAGCAGGTTCAGTTTTTGGTAGGATTGGCAGAGCAATTAATGATTTCTTCAAAGCTGTTGGTCTTGGCTCTCTAACCGATCCTGAGCGCGGCGCAGTAGCAAGTGCAGCAAATAACGTTGGAAAGACAATTCAAGATGTTGCTGAGCGTGTTTTCAAGATTGATTTAACACCGAAACAACGTGCTGAGCTAAAGGAGCTTCGATGTCAGAATTGTGATGCACCACTACCATTGCCTGGAGAATTTGATAATGCGATTGTTTGTGCCCACTGTGGTACTGCGCATCTTCTATGAATGCAAATGGACTCGCCCGAGATTCATTAATATGCACGCATTAGTCAGATTAAAAGAACTAGCCAGTTGGAGGCCTAGAATTCGAATGCCAATATATCTCGAGTTTAACACGTCAACATCTCAATGGTTTGAGACTACGCGAAATGCTGCTGACGATACGATACTTCTTGCCATAGATGAGAGCCAGAAGAAGCTCATCATGACTGTCCCCTCCGGGACTGGAATGATTGCAAAACGTGCTGCTGAACGCCAAGCCCGTGGGATTACCAAATCTGGTTTTCTATGTAATGACGGTGGTCGGTGTGGCCGCGATCATGAGCTTGAGATCCTTGGTGATGGTGGTCAATTGCCTGAGCGCCTCCGGGGAAGTCCTCGAGAAGTTTACTAGACTGAAGTAGCATTAGTAGAGCCCCTTCTATGGGCTCTAAATTTATATTTTTCATTCCTAGTTAGTAGATAGGAAATTCTACCGTCCAATTGAAACATTGCAGAATGGGCAGACCACTGCTTTTCCTTCTTTCAATCTCTCCACGTTTTCCAATGTTAACGCAGAACCACATAAAGGACAGAGCCATGCACTGAGTCTCTCCCTGAGGTCGTCGATAGCTGGAAGGATCATCGCTTGGTCTTCTCCAGACACTTGGATAGTGCAGTTCGCCCCTTTTTGACCAACTGGACCTGACACGAGTATCTTTACACCAATGCTCTTTCCAGTATACTTTCCCTTTGCTAATCCTGCGATTGAAGCATGGAATACACCATCCTGTTCTTCGCTGTTACTTTCCACCTCATAGAAATTAGCGTCTTCTATGATTCTCAGAGATTTTTCAAACATCTCTTGAGCAGTCCATTCTTGGACCTTCACAACTATTTCCCCCGATTCATGTTCCTTTAACTTAAGTGCGAATTCATCAGGACCAATTTGATCAGGAAGAAGGAGGTCGCAAACAGAGCGAATGATAAATGGTTTAGTCGTTAGAGTTTGGGCTGCACCTTTCTCATCGATGTAGGATACTCCTGCAATTATATCTCCTCTTACACAATCTTGAGTTGGCATGAAGTCGAAGGTTGGACTTCTAAATCCCTTTGGTTCAATCTTAGGGAAGTACTCGTCGTCATCATCGCTAGCTAGACGCAGAGCTTCGCTTGGATACGAAATGAGGAACACTTTCACATCTGTAATAGTATATTGTGTTTCATTCACAACTTTGACCTTGAAGCGCATTCTATTCCCAATGAATTCTCCCCCTCTCAATGCCTTCACAGTGCTCGGATCCTGTTCAGAGCGGCTTTTTGCGGCTGAGAGTGAGCGGGCAACCCCTGGGATTGGTTTCTTGTATGTCCTCATTGTTTCTGAAGTGTAGTATTTCCGTTGCTGTTTTGACGACGCTGTTCGAGAAATCTCCTTTCTCAAATATGAAGGTATTCTCTCAGGTCCCTCAAAGTTTTCGAATTTGTCTTTTGATTTTTTGATAGATGAAAGACAACAGATAACAAGAAAAATAACTGCCACAGAATATCCAATTATTTCGAAACCAGTCGTTTGCATTGCAGTGTGTTCCTTATGATGGAGTTACACATCAACAACGTGATTGTACTCCCCTCTATAGATTTCTTCTGCGTGAACGGTGATATAGGTTTTCCCAGATGTGCAGAACTGGTTAGAAGATTATCACCACTAGTAGAATTCCTATAATAGTAAGGATAGTTCCAATTCCAACATTCCTGTTTACGTCCTCTTTAAGATAGACGATTGAAAGTGGAGCTGTGATGACTGGAGCGGATGCTATCAATACTGAAGTGATAGTCGCTCCAATAAATTTGATTGCATAACTGTAGACTATGAGGCTGAGTCCAATTCCAATGAGTCCTGTGATCATTGCAATTCCCGATATTCGTCGGGACGGCAGTCGCCTTCCACCTCTTAGTGAGAAAATGAATATTGGAATGAAGACAATTGATGCAACAAGCATTCTGAAGTAATTTGCTTCAGCAGCTCCCACTGAGGTTACACCAAATTGGAAGATGACATCGCTTGCAGACCACATGATTATTGTCGTGAAAGCAAAAATGAGACCTATCTTACGATCTCTATCGGTCCAGCGTTCATTGTGTACGTTATCATCTGCATGCTCGGATCGCGCAATCAGGGCAACTCCGATTACTACAATAATTACTCCCAGGATACGTTGGGGTATGACCAATTCTTCAAGGAACAATGCCGCCATGAGATACACGACAAGAGGATAGCTCATTACAATTGGGAACGCCCTAGCAACGCCTATGCGTTCTTGGCTGAAGTAGTACATTGTGTCTCCAATAACAATCCCGAAAATCATGGATAATGCGAGCGGAATCATTGAATCTGGTGGTACAGTGACATAAACTGTCCCTGTTGCTCCCACAGCAAAAAGGTATGCAAGTGGTAGACTAACCCAAATACGAGTGATGACAATATCAATTACGCTAATCTCATTGTCTATCTTTCTGTAGATTACGTTTGTAATTGCAAATAGGATTGTTGCTGCAAGTGCACATAACACTCCGATGGCATATGGGTCCAGGGGTATCTGCATGACTAGGTTTTATGTGGAAGGCCACCTAATGGCTCTACCTACTTGTCCTAAACAGATTGACACCATACCATTCTGGCACATTCAAGTTTGATGAATTGTGTCAAGATTTTTTCTTGATGATACTTATTACAATAATAGAAACTAAACCTCCTGCACCGGCTATGGTTAAAATCGTCATCGTTCCATCAGGCGTTTCATTTGTTGAACCAGTATTAGTTGTTGAATTAGTTTCAGTTGTCGTTGAAGTTGTCTCAGTTGTTGTTGAACTTGTTTCACTCGAAAGAATTGTTACAATAACAGAATCTGAAGCTGTATTTCCTGTAGAATCCGTGATGAGAAGCGTGATATTATGAATGCCCACATCTAAATTATCAACGATAAGGTGGATTCCAAATACAGTCCATACTGTTTCTCCTAAACCTGTGCCATTCAGATAGTATTGGAAAGTTTGAGGTTTGAGATCGTGAGTTTCCCACGTAATGATATTCCAAATACTTCCTGAAACAAATGTGATATCCTCTGGGTGATTAATCGTGGGCGCAGTGGTATCACTTACTAGTACGTTAACTTCATCGGTTGCATTCAAACCAGTTGTATCATATACCGTGAGTATTAACACATGGTTTCCTAAATCAAGTCCATTCAGCAAGTAGGATATATCTGAACCATTCCAGATTCCTGATTCCATCTCAATTGCATTAACAATAATCAGATAGGAATCAGGATGAAAGTCATCACAGCTCCAGATTAATGCTTCTCCTAAGGTTCCTAACTCGATTGCTAAATCGTCAAGTGGCACAACTGTTGGATTAGTTACATCCACAACATTGACTTCAACGGTACTATTTGCACTATTCATGAATTCATCATAGACAATAAGGAAGTACTCGTGGACGCCGAACTCCAATCCATTGAGTGAAATTGAAATACTACTCGACCAAGAATCACTGGTTTCTAGCGCTTCATCAATGTATATCTCATATGTGGAAGGATGAGCGTCTGACACAGTCCAAATAATGGACCGGCCAGTTTCACCCTCATACATCTGTATACTACCTGGTGTGATAATGATTGGACTTGAAGTATCAACTACATTTACGGTGACAGTATCTTGAGCAAAATTACCTGATGTATCATTCACCGTTATTTCGTAATTGTGCAGTCCGATATCTAGACCATCGAGAGGAATTGATAGATCCCCTCCATCCCAGCTATCCGAAATCAATAAGCTATCGTCTAGCGTGATATTAAATGAATCTGGATAGAGGTCATTGCATTCCCAGGTAATATTCTGCCCACTAGTTCCGTATTCTAACATTCTATCCTGAACATCTTCTACCGTTGGATCTACAGAATCCGTGACTGTAATAGTTACATTGTCACTCAATCTAAAGCCAAGTTCATCGATTACAGTCAGATTATAGACATACTCACCGCAACCAAGACCGTTCAGTGAGAATGACAAATCAGAACCATCCCATGTGTCATTTTCTTGAAGGACATTATTAATCCGCAGTTCATATTCTTCTGGATAATACGCTTCAGGATGCCAAGTCACATTATTCCCAATTTCAGTATAATCCATCTCGATATCAGTGGGAGAGTCAATGGTTGTCATGGAACCTCCGGTTAATTCAATCCAATCAATTCGTATGTCTGCATATTCATATCCATTATTTGGGCAGGAAAAAAAGACTAGGACATGGTTGATTATACGTTGCGAATTATCGTAATCAGCTGTCATCAATCCAAATTCTAAATTATTACTCCAATATTCTAGGTTTTCTACATAACCCTCGTACTCTAAACGGACTATGGGTTGCCATAAATTGCTTTGCCACTCATCAGCTGCGAAACTACCTTCTCCTTCTGAAACTGCAGTGATAAGGGAAATGTCCCCTGTGTCAAAATAATCATCTCTATACATTATTTTACATACTTGATCGTAATTTTCATCAAGAAGTATAACCGCAGCATCACCAAGTTGAGTGGTCATGATCATATTGTCAAAATGTACTTTTAATTTTAAGTGATTTCCAACTACAATAGGTGTTTCCAAGTTGTAGATGTACGAAGAATAGTCAGTTGTAGTATTTGATGTAGCAAAATATGGCCAACGAAACAAGTTGGATCCAATCGAATTAAGTGGTAAGTCTACTGATGACGAGTAATTCTCCCAACCAGTGACATTACTGCAATCATGAAACCACGATGTTTCCAAAGCTGAAGTCTGATACTTCTCAACTAAATCTGGTGCAACATTATCATGCATGATTGTCTGACTGTAATCGGTCGAGTGGAAAGTACCGATGAATGACCAGACCAAAATGAACGCTAAAACCACTGTTACAAGATTTCTATGAAATTGTGTTTTTTCCATTAGATTGCACCAAAATTTACTTGAGTGTTCACTCTAACTTCCGAATAATACACTTGATAAGTATGGTAGAATTTCTAGGAATTGTCTATACTACTAACTATACTGTTGATTATTTCATTAAGACCTCTCCTTTACTAGGGGAGTTGTCTGAGTAATCTAAATCCATTCCACAGATTGATCAGATGCTAGCTTTTGAATTCACTGAGTGGATAGAGTATCAGGAGATTTCAATATGAAATTATCAATTCTATCATTCTTTTATATATATCCGAAATATTTAAATTAGATTAAATAATACATAATTTAGATTCACACACTGGGACGGTCATGAGCATGATTGTAAAGCTAAAGGAATTGGTTGAAATTCTGAATCAATATGATGATGAAGATTCTGAGAATAGCGAATGTGCTGCTTGCAGATTATTCGATGCAGTGTTTGATGATAATTGTGATATCTTATTAGATCACACATTAATCATACACCCCAGATGAAGTGTGATAATTCAATGATTTGAGAAAAATGGTGGGAGCTAGTATCCAAATGAGATTGAATTCACTATCCGTCTTGCGATATACTCCTCCCGGTAGGATAGATTCAACGAAGCATTGCCCATCTCTAAACTGCTCCCATCAACCCTCTAATTCATTCTCTGATTCAATGTTTTCTAAAACTCAACAATGGTGAATATCCTTTGTCAAAATACTCCTCACACCAAAAAAAATCCAAGCATATTTCTAGATTGGAACCCAGTATTTCTGTTGAGGATTTTGAATTAGGGCAATCAAATGAAAAGTCACTTTTTATTTATCATAAGGACGCTGGTGTTGCAATGTACTCACATGAGTTCTTGATGGGTGCGACTGACCCCCAACTCCTCTCAGGTTTCGTGAGTGCCATGGCAAGTTTTCTCAGTGAGTTTCTTGGGTCCGAACAAGCACAGTGGAAGACTGTTTATGGTTCTGATACAACTCTGATCGTTGAAGGGGGAGAATGGGCTGTCGGAGTTCTTGCAGTTTCAAGGGAAACAAGCGAGCTACGTAGCAAACTCCGGATAATCATCACAGAATTCGAAGCAACCTACGCGATGTTTAAAGAAACATCACATTTTGAAGGCGGTTTAATCGGAGAGTACGAGGATTTTGTCAGGAACGTATTCATAAATGACCGTCTAACCCCAAACACAAGATTATGGCGAAGACCCGAATGGAGGGAAGCACAACTTGATTCTTATTCTCTTGACGTTTCAACCCAAATCAGGAAACTGCTCCATTTTATGGAGGAAGGTATCAATGTTGTTCAAGCATCAGAGTTTTTGGGGATATCTATAACTGATGCACTTCAGATTATATCCGGAATTTACTGGCACAATCTAATCAATCTCGGATACGTTCCAGCGAACGATGATATCTTGATTCCTTCAAGAGATTCATTGGGCTTCCTATTATCCCAAAATAACCCTCTGGATCTTTGTGTTGACACAATGAGAGTTGTTGGAAAGCTTGAAGGTCGTAATAATCTTGGAACAATTTTTTCTACTTTGAACATTCAGAATACTGAAACTGTTTCTCTGGAAGTGGGAAACCTCATCAGCATGGGATACATCCAAAAAGTAACCGTAGAGCACAATATGGTCCTAACAAATGAAAGAATATTGAACAGCTTCATTCGAGAGTGCAAATCTTTTTTGTCAAAGGGATACCTACTTGGTATCATCCGTAAAACACATGCAGAAGGCATTATCAAACATCCATGGCTTTCGAAAGTTTCTATTTGCGATGATCTACTGGTTCTTTGTCCCCTAAACGAACACATGTTTCCTGAAGAACTAGAATGTGTTTACGATGCGACTCTGTACATTATGAACGAGATGACTCGGTTGCTTTCCATAGCTGAAGACTCTGATATGGTTCAAAGTGCATTAATGCGAGCTAGAACATGTGCACATAATTCTGGTGTTTAACCCTCGCTGATTATAATGCAAAATGTGGTCTTACTATCATCTAGGAGTGAAACCCTCCATCCATGTGCTTCAACAAGTTTTTTCACTATGGAAAGCCCAATCCCTGTTCCCTTACTTTTAGTTGAAAACCCGCGTAGGAATACTTTCTCTCGATTCTCTGGAGGGATGGGACTCCCATCATTGATGATCCGGATTTCTTGACCAGTTTCAGTTCTACGCGATTTTACTTCAATGCTTGTTGGGCTCCCATGTTGAACAGCATTCTCGAATAGATTCTGAAAGATTTGGCCAATCTGTTCACGTCCACATTGGACTGTTGATAGTTCATCCTGGACGTATTTGATATGGTCAGGAATCGTTGTATTAGCGATTTCTTGAACAAAGTCGTTTAGATTCACTAATTCCTTCTTTTCTATTACAAGTCCTGCGTCAGCCAAGTCAGCTGAGGTTTGAAGCAGCTCATTTGATCGAAGAGCAATCTGGTCAATTCTGTCAAGTGATTCATCTTCGCAATTGTGTTTAACCAAAGACACCAAACTACGAATATTACGCATCTTGTTTCCTAGATCATGTGACATGACATGAGCCAATTCACTTAGTTCTTCCTTCTGTCTTCTTAGAAGGTCGTCAGCTATCTTCAACTCAGTGACATCTTGAAAGATACAGTGAGTTTGTTTGAATTTCCCATTTTCATCGTATACAATGATTCCATTAAACCTGGCTATCAAATGGACTCCGTTACTTCGAACTAACTCATACTCCGCATTAATCATAGTACCTTTTTGCTTAAACTGTTCGAAAAGTTCTGGGAAGCGTTCTCTAGATTTATGTGTCAGAAAATCACCAAAGTATTTGCCTTCAACCTCTTCAGCAGAATACCCCATAGAGTTAAGCCATGCCCTATTGGCATTAATAATCTGGCCTTCTTCATTCAGTGTTTGATAGCTCAATGGAGCTTTCTCATATAGATCTCGAAATCTTTGCTCACTCTCTTCAAGAGCCCTGTCCATTTGCTTATGTTCTGTGATGTCAAGGTCATACTCAATCATCTGAGTGATGACACCCTTGTCATCGAAGACTGGAAATGCTTGAACCTGAAAGTCTCTACTATCACCATTTTCATCAAAGTGTCTATGTTCAACAGTAACAGGCTTGCCAGTTCTTTTGATTTCCAGCAGTGGACAAGGATGGTCACTTCCATCGCATGGTGTATTAGTTTGGTGAGTTAGTGAGTAACATTTTGGATTTTCATCCAGAGAGCCCAATCTGGCTGCCTTATTTGCTAGTTTGATTTCGTAGTTGTTTGCATCTATTACATAGAATGGATGCGTGAGGGAATCTAGGACTTTCTGCAAGAAATCACGCTGATTCTGTGTTTCATCTTGAGCAATCTTACGCTGGGTGATGTCTTTGACTACAGCAATAATGCTGCCTTCATCCTCATTTAATGAAAGGGTGGATTCAAACCAATAGTTTTCACCCTGTATTTCAAGCGCGTACTCATATGTCACAGGATTCCCAGTGGTCCGAACCTCATTTGAGTTTTGCAGGTACATCTTGGCAATCTCCGGGGGTAACACTTCACTAACATGCTCCTCTAGGATATTTCCATGATCAGTGTACAGAAGATGAGTGCTAGCCGCGTAATATTCTGTGTAATAATCCAAGCTATCATAGACGAAAATTAAATCTTGCATGGATTCGACAATTGTTCTATGCTTTCTTTCACTCTCGCGCAATTCTCTCTGTGTGTTGACTCGTTCAATAAATTCGCCTATTTGATTGGCAAGAGTATTGATGAGGTCTCTCTCCTCATTCAAGAATGGTCCTTCGTCAGATTTTGGTTTACTTTGAGAGTAGAACACTTCGATAGTCCCTACGACAGTACCTGAAGATACGATGTTAGCAGACTGCATCCAGATTGATTTTGCAAAGTTCTGAGAAGTATACTCGTCATCAAGTGATATTCTGACAAACGTAATGTCAGGATATTGATATCCAGCAGGAATTGTTTCGATAAGTTCGCTGAAGACCTTTTTCAATGGTCTGTCTGTATTCTTCAATATATCAGAAACAAAATAGAGGGAATTGATTTCTTTGATTCGTTCAAGCAGCTCATGAGTTCGTTTTTCTAACTTCTCCTCAGTTTCTTTTCGGGCTGTGATATCCATCGCTGTGAATGTTACTTCTGATGACGAATCATCTATGTCAATCGGCGTTGATCGTAAGTCAACATTAATGATTCTACCACTTTTGGTTACCATGCGCGTTTCGAGAGCCCCAGTACCCTGTTCGCGAATTTGTTCATACTTCACTCTGCCTACGCGCTGATACTCTTCATCGCTCTCATACAGCATTCTTGCATCCTGACCGAGGAGTTCTTCGCGTGTGTACTCAATCATATTGACAAATGTATCACTTACGAATGTCATTACTCTATCACTTGCCAATCCGATTCCTACTGGGGCCGCTCTTATCATGCTGTCTTTCCGCTTCTCACTCTGAGCTAGGATTTCTTGAGCCTGCTTACGTTCAGAAATATCCCTTGCAAATGCGAAGTTGTACTCTTCTCCATCTATGTTAACATAATTCGCATTGATTTCAACTTGGAAAAACTCTGCATCTTTTGTCTTATGAACGGACTGCTTCATCAATGAACCCTTTTTCTTAAACTCTGGCCATTCTCCAACCCAAGTATCAGGTTCAATCTCTGAATCGATATCGAATATTGTCATTTGAAGGAGTTCATCTTTAGAATAACCTAAAGACAGACATGCCGCTTGATTTGCATAAGTGATTCCTCCATCAGGAAGAATTCTGAGAACTGTATCTGTTGAACGTTCTACTGCAAAATTGCTGAGTAAGAGCTCTTTCTCTGTCTGCTTTCGAGAAGTGATATCTTCAGTCATTCCTACAACATATTTCAATTGATCACTACTATCTCTAATACTCGTGACAGAAAGACTAACGTAGATAGGTGTTCCATCTTTTCTGAAGTATCGTTTCTCCATGCGGTAACTTTCTCTTTTGCCTTCCAAGATCTCTGCAAACAGATGAGCATCTACTAGTACATCTTCAGAATGTGTGAAATCTGCAGTAAGCATATCCCTGAGCTCGTCAAGTTCATATCCCAACAATTCTTGGTAAGCTCTATTCGCATCAATAAGATGATCATCTGAATCCACAATGGTCATACCAATTGCTGCACTTTCAAACACGCTCCTAAACCTGGCTTCACTTTCTTTAAGCGCTCTTTCTGCCTTTTTCCTCTTAGTGATATTTTGCATTTGTGCGATGAATCCAATTGGTAATCCATCCGAATCCCGTCCTAGTGAAGCAATGACACCCCCAATATTCTCCACTCCGGTCTTTGTTGTTTTATAGAGGTGAAGGTCTCGTACTTTATCGAAATCAAACAGAACTTCCGTTCTAATAGTTTCACCATTTCGAATTCTTTCCTTGACTTCTTCTCCAAGGTTGGGGTCATCAAATAGATTGAAATCTCTAAGGTCATCAATCGAAGCTACTCCATATATGTCTAAGCAAGCCTTGTTGGCTTCGATGAGATTTCCAGAGGCATCAAAAACATCAATTCCCATTGGCGATTCTTCGAAAATGTTTCTCAATTTCGTTTCGCTCTGTCTAAGAGCTTCTTCTGTTTCCTTGAGATGAGTGATATCTCTAATTAGACTCTGATATCCAGCTGGTTTATCATTCTCCATCAGTATTGTATTAGTAACGTGATAGTAGAATTCAGATCTATCCCTGCGAACCCCCTTTACATCAAATCCGCCTAGTACTGTTTCTCGTTGTTCAAGACTGTTTCTGAATTGGTGAATTATTCTCTCCCTATCATCGAGATGAATTAGACCCCATATAGTTGTTCCAACCACATCATCGGGTGTTGTTCCAAATATCTCTGCTGCTCGCGGACTACACAGAGTGATAGTTCCCCTTACATCTGTTTGAATCAACCCATCAGATAGATTATCGTAAAGCAGCTTATACTTCTCTTCACTCTGTTTCACTTCTGAAATGTACTCTTTAACTCTTGTTTGTTCCTTCTGAAGTTGTGCTTTAGCTCTTTTTTCTTCTGTGATGTCCTCCACCATACCAATTGTGTATTGAGGAGTATTGGTCATATCTCTAACTATTGAAACAGTTAATCTACCCCAGACGACTGTACCATCTTTCATAACATACCGTTTTTCGAAGTTGTAGCCTTGTTCCTCTTTCTGAAGCACTGGTTGGAGATATTCATTGTCTATCCCCACATCCTCAGGATCGGTAATTTGATCGACAAACATTCCTACTAATTCTTCATATTCATAACCGAGGAATTTCAGGAGGGATGGATTCGCTTCAAGGATCTTTCCCTCTAACTCAACGAGCGCCATGCCAATACCTGCATGCTCGAACAAACCTCGAAAGCGTGTTTCACTTTCCTTAAGTGATTGCTCAGCTTGTTTCCTATCTGTGATATCTACAAGTAATGATTGCATAGCCGGTTGTCCATTGTAAATTATACGATATGGATGACCTATCATCCAAGCAATGCCTCCATCTTTTCTAACAACACGGATTTCGTAGCCCTCAGGCTGTGGTTCAGCACTTTTGAAAGTAATATCCTGATACAACTTACCAAATCGGGACTGATCTTCAGGCTGAAGCAGATTATTAATTTTCAGAGAAGTCATATCCTCTGGAGTGTAACCCAAAGCGGCGACTCCTTCATTCGCATAAACAATCGTTGCCTCCTGACCTTGGAGGATGAGAATAACTTGTTGTGAGGACTCGACCAAGGTTCGATATTTCTCTTCGCTCTCTATGACTGCTAGTTCAGCCTTTTTCCAATCTGTGATGTCTTCGACCATACCGATAGTGTTCTGAAGATTGCCATCAACGTCCTTGATCAATGAAACCGTGAGTCGTGCCCAAACAATCTCTCCGTCTTTTCTTATATACCTCTTTTCCATTTGATAGCTTTCTTCACCTCTATCAAGTATGTCTTTCAGCTGTGCAGCATCCTTTGGTGCATCCTCAATGTGACTAATCTCGCCGAGTTTCATTCCTACCAGTTCATCATGGTCATAACCGAGGAATTTCTGAAACGCGATATTCACTTCCCGAATCTCTTGGTCCAAATTAACTAGAGCCATTCCTATTCCGGCACGCTGGAAAATAGCGCGGAACCCAGCTTCACTGGTCTTGATTGTTTCTTCTGCGGCTAGGCGTTCGGAGATGTCCTTCGCGATATGGACAACACCTGTCTTGTTCCCTGTTTCATCAATGATCGGTGATGTTGTGACAAGAATGGGTATTCCAATATGCGGATCATAAATCTCCTCAGAAGCTATTTCATCTGTTTCCAAAGTTTTGAGATGTGGGCAAACAGGAAATGGTTCTGATGAATCATGCATCACTTCATAACATTTCTTGCCTATTAGTTCCTCAAGCTTGATACCTGTAAATTCTGAAGTTGCCTTGTTTGCCTTCACTATCTGGAAGTTATTATCCAGGACTGTAACCATGTCCGGAATTGAATCGAATGTATAACACCAATCCCTTTCTGCATCTTTGAGTTCCTCTTCTGCACGTTTACGTTCTGAGATATCTTCAATTATGGCAACGATGCTCTCATTATCCTCATGCAGGTCAAGGTTCGCAGTGTACCATTTCGTCTTTTCCTGAACTTCTAACTCATAATCAAAGCTTCTCCGTTCTCCTGTTATTCTAACTTCTTCAGCTAGTGTAAGGTATGATTCTGTTATGATTGGAGGTAGGACATCAGTGATGTGCTTTCCAATGAAAAACTCTGGAGGAGTTAGAAGGTCCTCGCTCCTTTCTGAGTAATATTGTATGAATTTATTATTCGAATCAATGACGAAAATGAGATCGTTAATTGATTGTACGAGTGTTCGATATTTCTGTTCACTTTCATGTAATGCTTCTTCAGTTCTTTTACTCCTGACGACGCTCTTAATATGATATCCAATCTCTATAAAGAGGCTCTCAAGGTCATCACCCTTCTCAAGATAGTAATCAGCTCCTAGATTCAGGGCTTGTATCGCCACTTCTTCCCGACTTCTTCCTGTGAATATTATGAAGGGAGTAGCACAGCCTCGATCCCTCATCCATCCCAGTATCTCAAGACCATTCATCTCTCCTGGCCCAAGATAGAAGTCACAGATGACCGCATCAAAGTCCTCCTCATCAAGGAGTAGAAGAGCATCTTGAGCTGTTCTAGTCTGGACTAGAACGAAATCAGAATCCTGTGCAGTCAGGTATTGTTGGGCAATAAAGAGTAGGTCCTCGTCATCGTCAACAACTAGAATACGAACTTTCAATTGTTTAGCCTCCGTTGGATACTTGGATCTAGCAAATTGGACACCTATGATTATCATAAAATTGGTCTTTATTATTGTGGTGTGGAAAAGTGTGAGTGTATAGTATATCTGAATCCGACATTTATATGGACTCTCGTTTGTTTCTTAAATAAACCAATTTATTTTCTGAAATATCGAAATAATAAGAAGATTTAAATATATAGCGGTGTAATATAATATTTAATGGTTCTATCCATACTTAAAGGATAGAAGGTGTATACACAAATGACCGACAGAGATTCCCTTTCATACATCAAGCTTGTGCGAATATGCAAGAAACATTTACAATGGGTTGGACTCTCAGAGGCAGCTCGTGACATTTTAGCGGTTCTACTAACTGAGAACTACTGGTCCGGTGACCCGATTTCTCCTGAAGAGCTGTCAAGTATAACCGGTTACTCAAGAGGGAGCATCAGTGTAGCTATCTCACAGTTGAGATCACTGGGGTTCATTGAGAGCCGTGTCGATATGAGGCAAGAAGGGCGAGGTAGAAGACCTACTCTCTATACTTTGAGTGAAGGACTTTCTGGGTTGATCATGTTTGGCATCAGACGTCTTAATATCGAATTGGAAGGTATGCTGACTGAGATTATGACGATGAAGGCAATGATTGACTCTCAAGATGAAGTGGCTGTAAATGCACTTACAGCTATGGAACGGGAAGCCAATAGTAACGCGGACCGACTGCGGGAGTTCACTAGAAGAATCCTATCAGCCAAGGCACTATTGGACGCAGACCAAAGCCTGATTAGAGAATGATACGCAATTAAACTCTGGAAACATTCAAGTGAACCCATATCGACGTGATTACTTGTGATTGCAACAGGGGGATTTGGTATTCCACAGACAGTGGAGTACACCCCTAGGTAGCAGGTGCTGCATGGATGACAGAGAGTGAGAAACTGATTCCTGAGAGCATTCGAAATATTCTGAGGAAGTATCCAAAGGGGCTGACAATAACTGAGCTCTCTACACACATCAATATCAACAGGAATAGTACTGCAAGGTACCTAGACGTCTTACAGATTCTGGGCCAAGTGGAAATGAGGAAGGTTGGTCCAGCTAAGCTCTACTCGTTATCACAACGTGTGCCAGTTGGAGCGATGCTTAATCTAACGCAAGACGGCATTCTCATTTATGATTCTGCTCTCGAAGTAATCCGAGTAAATGATAATTTCTGACTACGAAACCAACTGATATTCTGGATGGTTCTATATGGACTCATACTGATTTTCAGTGTTGAGTCCTTGCACCTCCAGATCTTTCTTATTTTATTTTTAATAATCGCAGGCATACTATTTCCGAAGATTCATGCCTCTATTCTTATATAATTCATATAATGTAAATATTTTAGATATTACAGAAAGATATATATGTTTAATAATTACAAGAATTAATCGGCCATGTAGCCACGGATAAACTGTGGCAGAAAGGCAGCGGCCTTGAGATAACAGAAATGGATTACAAACAACTGTTAGACGCAAGCAACGCACTGATTGTTGCTGTTGCAACGTCCATGTTGAACATGGGCTTGGAAATCCCGCTTATCTGGGCTCAGATGTCTGAAGCATTTGGTGATGAAGCCAAAGGCATGTTAGATAATCTGAAACTAGACGTTCAGGGTAGCGATGTAAAGTCTGTGGTTGAGTCATATGCTTCTGAGTTGAAGAAGCTTGGTGCATGCCAAATAACAGAAGTCGTAAGTGTAACTGACTCTGAGATACAGATCAACCTTGGTGACTGTGTTTTCTCTTCTGCAACAGCAGTGCTGCGTGCAGGAGATCCTGAACTCATTCCACCATGTGCATTAACAGCAATCCTTGCTAGTATAGTTAAGGCTACTACTGGAAAGAACTCAATGATTGAGCGTTGTACATGGAAACCAGAGGTTAACACTTGCTCCTTCACAATCTCATTGGAGTGATATGAATGTCAAAACTGTCAGATTGTGTACATGCCGGAGACGATAATGCTCAAGGCATGGTCTGGTGCAATAAGAAGAACATCTATGCTTCTGCGAAGGAGAAGGATACGTGTGAATTCTATGAAAAGAAATAGAAAGGTGATATAATATGAGTGCAAAAATGAAAAAACTCGAAGATACTTTGAGGAAGCTAGAAGCAGATAGTGAAGTTGATGGCTGTGCTCTAGTGAGTGACAGAGGCCAGTTGATGGCTGCTGCTCTTCACAAGGGTGTAGATGAGAAAGCAGTGTCTGCAATGGCAGCCGCATTGGTATCAATCGGTGGTAGAGTAGGTGCTGCCTTGGGATCAGGAAATCCCAAGAACATAGTCCTCGAAGGTGAGAAGAAGACAGTGATCGTTAGAACTCTAGGGAAAGCTGCTCTGATTGCTACTGCCCCGAAGGAAGCCAAGATTGGACTGATTGACTTCGAAATGGATAATGCGACATCAGAAATAATGTCGATTCTCTAGTTTGAATATGTTAGTCTAATTGAGAAAACAAAACGAACTCAACAGGAGAAAAAGGAGAACGAATACTTTGTCAATAATAAAGAAACTAAAGTCATACGACTATAAGGTCTACGTGACTGGGCCTTTCCAGGCCGGTAAGACCACCCTCATCCATTCGCTTGATCCGAAAGCAATATCGATTGAGCGTGATATGAAGGAGGAATACCGTGGCGAGAAAAGCACTACGACTACTGGCTTCGATTTAGGTCGAGTAGTCTGGGTCCGGAAAGAGTCTGGCTTTATGGGTTTGATAGTCCCTAAGGACGAATACACCCGTGAAGTATCTGAGTATGAGGGATGGATTGCGAAGGAGATTGAACTCCGAGGAGTACCTGGTCAGCTGCATTTCAAGTTTGTTAGAGATACCATGCGATCAAATAGTGATGGTGTTCTAATGATTGTTGATTCATCTGACCCCGGTATGATTGGCGATGCATCTGCTATCTTGGCTGAAACCCAAACTGCATTTGGTGATATTCCTATAGTATCAATTGCAAACAAACAAGATAGACATGACTCAGTGAGTCCTGAGGATGTAGCAAATTGGTTAGGTGTTTCAGAGTCAATTGGAATGTCTGCCCAGAATCGCGAGTCTTCCAAGGATGCTTTAATTCTCCTGTTGAGAAGGATTGAGGATATTACTGTTGGAAACACAGAAGGTGATGACCTCCAAAAAGTGATTTCTCAATCTCAATATATTTAGGACAGTGATAATATGAGTGAACAATACGAAGATATTCCACCCGTCAATCAAATTAGATCACTTCTGACTGAATTCGAGATGAGAGTTCCTGTGTGGGGACTTACGGTCTTCACGGTAGATGGCTATATTCTAGCTCATCGTCTATTCTATGAGGATATGCCTGAGAATATGGAGATGGCGATTAGTAGTATGTCAGCTGGTCTGATTACTATATCCGAAGACTTCATCCGATTGGTTAATCAACAGAGCTCGTTTCGTCAAGTGTTGGTTGATGCCGACGATGAGAATGGATTAGTTAATTTTTCAATCCTTTTGAAAAACGTAGCTGATAATGTCATGCTTGCATGCATTTTTCCGAATAAAGCGCAGCTTGGCTTAGTGAGTTTCGAGATAGAGAATCTAAGTGATCAGATAAACGAGATTGTGTCCCTCTGGGACGTCAAGCTACATGACGAAACTGTAACATGAAAGGAGGAGTTGTAAGTTGAGAGAAGGTAAGTTAGAAAGGCTTGATGGAGTCCTTAGTGATTTAATGATTGATAAACGAAAATTCGCGAGTTGTGTAGTAACAAACGAACGAGGTTTGGTCGTAGCAGGGAGAACTGCTGATGGTTCATCAAGTCAGACGTTAGCTGCAATGATATCCCTCTTCTCAGATACAACAATTCGAATAAACGACAATCTAGGATACGGTCATCCCAGAAGTGCCTTAATCAGAGCCCTTGGTATGACATTCTCCATTCATGAGTTTATGGTGAAAAATAGATGGTTCAGAATCGGAGCAATTCAAACGGAGGAGAATAAAGGCTGGATATCCAGAATAAGGAAGCGATCAGCTGGCAAGGATGCAGAATTTAATCTAGTTCGTGCGGCGAACAGGATAAGGGACATTCTTGAGAGTTAGCATTTCTTGTCAAACAATGACTAGATCGAAATTTGGTCGAAGTAACTTTGAGCTTATAAGGAGTGACAAAATAGTGCGTGAAATCAGTGAAAATCTACCTGCACAATGCAAAGGCTGTTCTAACACACCTGATTTAATGATGAGTGAGAAATCGAATTCTCTCACTCAAAGTATCGAGTTGTTCTCCCAACTCCTTGAGATTTCACTATGCGCTGTGATGCTAGTGAATCTTGAGGGAAGGATCATTCTTTGCAGTAGACACGCAGCTGAGATGTACGGCTTTTCATCAATTCAAGAAATGATTGGTGCCGATGCTTTGCAACTAATCGCGCCTGAGGATCGCAACCGTGCAATTGACAATATTAAAAGAATAATGAAACAAGAAGAAACTCTTAGTATAGAATACTTGATGGTTAGAAGAGATGAAACAACCTTTCCAGCTGAACGAAATATGTCTGTCCTCAGGGATAATAATGGAAATCCAATTTCATTTGTGTGCGTAGTACATGATATCTCTAAACGTAAGCAAATGGAAGATTCTCTACGAGAGAGTGAAATGAAGTTCAGACAGATTATCGAGTCTGCACCTGTAGGTGTTCACATGTACAAGTTAGATGCCCAGGAACGACTTGTGTTTTCTGGTGCAAATCCCGCAGCAGATTCTCTGCTGGGAGTTGATAATAGCCAGTTCATTGGAAAAACTATAGAAGAAGCCTTTCCGGCATTAGCAGATACCGAAATTCCACAACGCTACCGAGAAGCTGCGCTCAATGGTACCAGCTGGGTGACTGAACAAGTTACATACACAGATGAACAAATTTCTGGAGCATTCGAGGTTGTAGCATTCCAAACTTCATATCGAAATATGGTGGCATTCTTTTATGACATCTTGAATCGTAAACGTGCTGATGAAGAAATAGAGAATCAACGAAATTTTCTGGAGAGGGTTATAAACTCATTAACTCATCCCTTCTTCGTAATAGACGCGAATGATTACACAATCAAGATGGCGAATAAAGCAGCGATGAATAATCCAATAGAGCCGGGAATGACCTGTTACAAACTTTCACATGGAAGCGATAAACCCTGTAGAGAGGTTGGTCTTGTCTGCCCTCTTGACCAGATGAAAATAACTAAGGAGCCTGTGATTGTTGAACATAACCATATTAGAAACGATGGTTCTGATGGAATATTCCAGGTCTTTGGTTACCCGATATTCGATGCTGATGGAAACCTCGTTGAAATGATTGAGTACAATCTAGATGTGACTGATCAACGGTGGGCTGAAGATCGCTTGGAAATGGAGTCTAAAAGATCTCGGCTTTATCTGGATGTTTTAGCTCACGATATAACAAACCAGTTGCAGGTTGTCCTTGGTAATGCCGAGCTCGTGAAAGATGTTAATTCTGAAAAAGATGTAGCATTGATTCCTCGTTTTGCTGATCAGATTGAGAAGTCAGTTCATAAGTGTATTAAGATAATATCAGAGGTTCAGTCGACAGATCACCTTTGGATGACACCCCTTGTAGAGCGGTCATTGCTTAAGATTTTCTTCGAATGCATTGAAACTTTGTCAGAAAGAGATGATGAATTTTCAATAGAATTGACTTATGAAGCACCTGATGAAATCATCATGGCTGATAAGTACTTAGGAGATCTGATAAACAATTTACTGAGTAACGCGCTAGATCACAACTCATCATTTCAAAAACGTATATGGGTTGATTTGTTTTTGACATCAGATAATTATGTGGTTACGATTGCAGACAATGGTTCGGGAATTACTAATCCTATGAAACGTGCCCTTTTTGACCCAAGGCAAAGAGTTGGCGGTTTAGGTATTCATTTCTCGAGTGAAATTGTAGAGAAGTATGGGGGGAGCATTGGAGTTCACGATCGGATTCCAAGAATTCCTGAAGAGGGTGCTATGTTCAAAATAATATTTCCAAGAGTTAGGAGAGAAACGATAAGTGAAGCCAATTGAAATCCATCCCCCGATTAGAAAAGCATTAGAAGTATGTGCGCAGATTATGGGGATTCAAAGAAGTGCCGCAAACATTCTATTAGTTTTATACAGTGAACGTAATCAATCGCAACGTATGTTAAGCACACGTGAGATTAGTGCTATGACGGGACTTTCAGCAAGTTCTGTATCAATATTATGTTCACAGCTTGAATCAATGGGCATTCTTGCAAGACATTCTGATAATAGTGGAGCGGGTAGAGGTCGAAGAAGAAGTTTATACGCCCTTGAAGTTGGGATTGACGAAATGTTCTCTTTTGGAATTCGAAAACAGATACAAGATGTTAGACGTGTATATCGAGAGTTACGTGTGCATCGTAAATCAGTACTTGCTAGTTCTGAGAATTATTCAAAAGTACTGAATCGTGCAGAGGTCGAAGTAGCATCATTTCTGTCTGAACATGCGCAGTGGATTAGAGATGACATTCAATTAAGGACTGTTAGTAGTTTGAGAATAAAGCAAACCGATTCGAAGACATAAGTGGTCTGGTTGTTTCAGTATTAACTCTGCCGGAGATGTCTATATCCATTCCACAATGTGATTAGCAAATAGCTTCCGGACCCACTGATGGCCAAACTCATACTCGATAGCAAAATGCCCATCATGGTCTTTAACAACTCTATCCGGTCGTGAGTTAATATCCTGAAGATCTCTCTCCGTGTTTTTCGCAATCTGAATGATGACCTCCTCATCGATCACAAAGGGTGATTCTCCCAGTGCCTTTTCTGTGAACATAGGTATCTCACGAATTGGAGTAATGTCTAGGTGAGTTATCTTGTTGTTTGATAGGTCAATCTTACCAATCCTCTTGAGTGATGATAATGCACTGAAATCGAATGAGGTTAGATTGCAGTTTGCTAGACATAGACTATCAAGTGAATCAAGGCCTTCCATAAATGAGAAATCAATTTCCAGTTTTAGATCATCACTATAGCATTCTGAAATTTCAAGTACTTTCAAAGGGACGTGTTTGGGAAGAGTGACCTTGTATGGCTTCGTTGGATTCTCTGGTCCTATATCTCCCATATAGACACTCTCAAGATTCTTACATCCAGAGAGTGCTGTTAGATCAATCTCTGGAACATCAAGTGAATAGAAACCTATGGATCCAAATTTAGGCATGGTATTGAGCGCTTCAAGCCCTCTCAGATTCTTCACTGGACCTGCAATCGTTACAGCATGGATGTTAGGATGATTTGCGAGAGGAGTAAGATCAATCTCTTCAATGCTCTCGGGATTTACATTAATCTCAAAACCACTGAGTAGGTCGAGCTCTTTTATACCCTCTAGTTTGATATGCGTAAGATTGGGACCTTCAAGGATTTTCAACATTAGTAGATCTTTCAACTCCTTCAGAATCGAAAGTTCAAATGTTGTGTCGTCGGAAATTTCAATATTCAGAATTTGAACATGTGGAGCAGCTGCGACAATATCCTCTACGACCTCCTTAGTGAGTGAGCCAGAATATGTGAATCGTGATAGACCCTTGATGGATTCTCGTCTTTTTTTTCGTTCAGGAGTTAAGGTTTCATTCATACAACATCTTCCCCAATTACGATTAACCGTACTGGCATTCGAGCCTAATAGGTGTGTGGACTATTAGTCGAACGTACTAATTGAGACCATTCAGCGAGTTTCCAAATACTTTTTCAGGACGTAAGCCCAAATCAAGTTTACACATTTCGTATTCAGTAAGGCGAAAGCTTATATATTAACAATAGTGAACTAATAAAGAGGTTAGGGATGATGCAATGCTGTGAACTAAAATATAGTGACATTCGAAATAAAGATGTAGTCGACTCCAATGGAGAGAAAGTCGGTGAAGTTATGGACTGGATATTTGACTGCGCTGATAATAAACTCGACTTGAAGTATATAGTGCTTGGAGGAGGAAGGGTCGAAGAACTTCTGGAATCTATTGGAGCACGACCTGATATTGATCCTGTGATTAAACTTGAAAATGTTGATTCTATCTCCGATAAAGTCTACCTGAATGTTGATGGTGAGTCCCTGAAGAAAACCATCGACCCAGGAGTTTTGGCTGAAACCGATATTGCTTTCTCAAGGCTCTCCGACATTAAGGTTATTGATTCCGATGATTTCAAGGTTGGGTTTGTTATTGACATCTGGTTTGATAAAGATAACATGATGTGGTTATTGCTTGGTGGAGGTTTCTTGGAGGAACTCCTTGAGCGCCTGAAGGTTCAACCTGACATTGATCTTCTTGTACCACCGCACTTTATCGAAACTCTCAACAGTAATGAGATCAAATTGAGCATTACGAAATTCCAGCTTGAATCCACTTGTGAAGACGAGTACAAGAAACTCAAGAAGCAGCTCACAGGAGCTGCACCTCATGATGATGCTCGCGCTGCACAACTAAAACTTGGTGCTGCTCCCAGTCGAGGATTTGTTTGATAATCATTTCTTATAGAATGGAAAATGGAGAGCTTTGCAGCTCTCCTTCATATTCTATTTCCAGGCCTCATCAGAAGCAGGAAGAGTTTCCTTTGGAGGTTCAGTTCCTTCGTGCTTCTTCACGATGTCGACCACTTCGGGAATCCAATCAAGACCAAGTTTCTTAACCTTGTCCATGGTTGGTACACCGTTTCGAGTCCAGCCTCGTCGTTTGTAGGCTGCATCTGTTAGAAGTCTATAACGCTCCTCTCTGAACTCTCTGAGTTTCTTATTCTTCTCAGTGGTATTCATTCC
>JAUWOU010000107.1 GCA_030612005.1 Candidatus Thorarchaeota archaeon
ATTTCACAGGTTGATGGTGTGGGGATTTTTCAAGAACAATCAATGTTTCACGACTAGGATATGGATCAACAACAATCAAGAAACCTCTGGCTCTTGCCGCAATCTCCAGTATTTGTCTATAGGCTTCGAATTGCCCACCAGGTCCAGTAACAAGTCCAGCTGATTTTGGTGTTGCAAGTGTCTTATTTCCCACTACACCTAGCAAAGCAAATTGCCTCAAAATACTGATACCCTTTTTCAGTTTGGTTACGGGCTTCACTGCACTCTCAATTTTTGAGAACTTGGATAGAAGTTTGTGACTATTCTGAAGCTTTGTTTTTGTTACGGTAGAAGCTCCACCTAGGTAGTCATAGACCTTTGAAATCCAGCTATTAGTAAGGTTCAAACATCTATCATCGAATTCTTGCAGCTTCTTCTTTCTTTCATCTTTGAGATATGATTTGGATATCCTCCTAGTTGCAGATCCAATACGTGGTGATTCAAAGACATCTCCTGCAATAGCTCCAGCAATCTCAGATAGGATAGAATCACCTGATTCAGCTCCTGATGATTTCAAAGATTTTCTATCAATCTGATATGCATCAAGAATGTTCTGACCCTCTCTGATTAAGCGCTCCAATGCTTGTTGAGAGTCATCGTGCATATTTGACACATAGCTCATAATCATATAATGCTAAGCAATTGATTTGAACGTCTATAGCAATCATTGTACTACTCAATGTTTCTTATCAAAACGCCAGAGCAAATATGTAATTACCCAAATAAAACCATCAATTCCCCATCCCAACATATCGATTGCGTCGAATCCATTGGATGGTGTGGATAGAGTTAGAATGATATTGAAAAGACCAAAGATTACAGCAGAAAACATAGTTAATCGATGTCTCTTTGCTTTGTATAAAATTACTAAACTTACCATGAAACTCCCTATTGTGTGCATAAGAAAACAAGTATTAGTAGTTAACGATTCTTTTCAAATTCCTACTATGGGTTGTATCACTTCTTATCATCCTGATCATTCCATTCACATTACATTTTTCGATTATCTTAATACCCGGCAATACCTCAGCAACAAGTGGGACAGGAGGAAGACTAGATGGTCTGTCAGATATGTGGAAAGAAGAGTGGTTTCTACCCTCTATGCGCAGAACACTTCAGAATGCGCGATGATGGTTTAGTAATCAAATGCAAGGAATGTGGGAAATGGCACCTCAAAGCAGAAGGGTGCTCTCAATGTGGCCATGAAGAACGAGATAGTAATGAGATTATGTTTGAGCGAGAACTGCTGGAACACTGGGGAAAAAGTCTCTTTCGAATCTTCAGAACTGGGGAAGAGTATGCTTCAACTGATTACGATCTAGCCCGATATGATAAAATCAAGATTGTTTCAGGGGAATTACATGAACTCTGGAATGACCTGGACAAGAAAGTTCTCTATGTTCCCAAGAAGAGGTTAGAGCAATGGTCTATTGAACTAGAAGATATTGCAGATGAGGGGCTCCAAAAATCTGATGATAGTTATGATATCGGCAGGTATTCTGAAGTTCTTAGAATTGCAGAAGAGATTCATAATCAAATTGAATCGTACTCGATGGATTTGGAGGAAATTCCAGAACCAGAATCCGAATCATCAAATGTTATGTTCGTGAGAGATAGAGAGATTCTTCCAAAATTACTTGATATGATTGACGCAGCTGAAAGTACGATTCTCATAGCGTCTCCTTGGATTTGGGGGATAAAGGAAATTGAGGAGAAGCTCACACATGTAAAGGAGGCCAAAAACGTTTCAATCAGAATCCTAACTCGGAGAGCTCATGATGATCCATATCATGAAGAAACTGTCAGAGGTCTCCATAAGAGAAGGTTCAGTATCGAAACAGCAGACCATCTTCATGCTAAGATTGTGATAGTAGATAACAAGGAACTCTATATTGGGTCTGCAAACCTAGTGGCACCTTCTATGAAGAAGAATCTGGAAGCTGGAATATGCACAAGTGATCCAAGAGCGGTTTCTCAAGCTCTTGTGTACTTTGATGATGCTTTTTCGGAAGCTTTCGAGAACAGATTCACTAAATCAAAGGAGCTATAATAGTGAGAGCTTCAAATGCAACAGTTCGTTTTGATGAAGGGCTTCGAAGTCGGTTACCGAAAAATATCAGAAATAATGCAGCACTAGGACGATGGATGGATTCAGAGGAATTGGGAGATACCGAAGTTGCAGCACAGGCAATTATAAATATGATAAGAAAATTGGGACAAGCGAAAGGAAATGAAATTCTGAGTAGACGTGGTTTTTGGAACCTCTATCACATCATTGACAGTTTCAGTAAATTCGAAGGATTAATTCAACATGTTCATACTAAATTTCGAGGTAAGATATATCGAGACCATCTTGATCATATGTTGAGAACAGCTCTGATTGCTTGCCAGTTGGGTCGAAATGAAAATATATCTGATGGAAGGATGCAGGAAGTCATTTTGGCATCACTCTTTCACGATGCTGGTTATCCACTTCAAGAAGCTGGAGAAATTTTGAAAAGCATTGAAAAGAATGTAAGAAGAAGTTTCAAACTTTTAGATTTTAAAACTGAAATACTTCCAAACACTACCAAAAAAAAACTTAATGAAAAAATTATCAAACAATTGTGTCAAAAAACAAAAATAACCGAAAAGCATCTACACGCGGGTTTGTTCGAGGAGCCTTTTCATGCAATAGTTGGAGCGACTGTGTTTTTACAATGCTGTAAAAAGATAACTGGTCGAGCTCTAAGGATTGCATCAGCAATTTGCCTGCATCATTCCAATCAAGATACTATCGTTAACGATAGTGAAAACCCACTTGCGGTTCTACTTATGATTGCAGATGAATTGCAGGATTGGGGAAGACCCGCATCCTATCCGAGGTTTCGTACAGGTTTGCATACTTTTCCAATGGATAAGCTAAAGATTTCTAGGAAGTATAAATATACACTCAGATACAAGGGGGAGAAATTCCCTTGTTTTGATGTAATATATTCAAAATATACGAATCTAAAAAGAATTCATTTTGAAAAACTCGTTTCTCCAATAGAATTATTTTTTCCGATAGATCAAGAGCCGTTCGGGAGTGTGAAACTTTCAACAATGCTCCAAAGTTTTCAAGAATCAATAAAATTTGAAAAATATAGCACCAATCCTTGGAAATTAGGAGATGGAATTTCACTTTCAGATAGCCAAGTTGCTAGGCTTTCATTAATGACAAGAGATAGAGTGATTCAAGTGCGCAAGCTTCTTTTAGCCATCAATCCTAAAGATTGGGATGTTCCATGGTACTACCGACAATATCGTTCTTCAAGCAATTTTCTTATCACTAATCAGTCATTTAGGGGAATTTCAGTGAAGCGCATAAGTAATCGGTTTAGAATACAGCTCGTAGATTCGAAAAATCAATATACTGGTGAAATAGTATCTCTCAACAATCCTCCAAAGATCAGAATACCCACTGTAGTGAGAGTTTTTCCAATATTATACAGACTGTTTTCTTTTGTTATTGAAACACAGAATCGTGGGCTGTCATTTGACTATTCCAATATGAGCGCATATTGGTTCAGACAGTAATTTCAGAATAGAAGTTTTTCATTTCGTATTTGAAAGTTTATTGGTAACCGGCGGCGCCACTTCTTCCTGCTCTTATTTAGTCGATTCTCGCTTGTGACGTTCAGCCCGGCCAATCATAGGTATGTAAACACAGACTGATGAAAATGTAAAGAATATAGCAACAATAAACAGGGTCACACCAATGTAGAATTCAGAAGGATCGGATAATAGCTGAAACGAGAGGAATGCTACTCCAACACCCATAGTAGGGATGGAGCAGAACGCGAGATAGAGATTTGTTTGGTACTCACCAGCTGCGTAGCACTTGGCTGAGCAATAGTATTTCCCCATTCCCCAGTAACGCAATGTATTTGTCCACTGGTCTCGTGGCTTTCTACACCAATCGCAATGATCCCTTTCAATGATACTTCCATGCGTCAAGAAACTGTTACTCCTCTCTTAATTGAATTTCTTCTTTTACCTCAAAAAAGGTTTGCAGTGTTCCCCTGCGGCGCCACTTCTTCTCTATTTCTATCAGTTTGTTAGGAATCTTCATTTGGTTTCAATTTACTCTTACTAGTGTATAGTGGGTGTGAAAGAGAGTGAAAGTTGAGATCGATGTATCTGACGTGGAGTATGGACTGTACTACAGAGATGAAAAATGCAAGGAAATAGAGAAGATCCTTCAGAATGACTCGAAATATGCTGAATGTGAAGTGAAACGTGTCCAGTGGGGGGATATGAATACTAACCCATTTGATGTGTTAGATGAGAACGAAGAGAGTATTGTCGATATCGAAACCTGGGAGATTGATACATTAAGTCCTTCACAGCTTCTATCATATATCGAAGTGAAACAGAAGATAAACCCGCCATTTTCTGATGCTGATGCCGCTGTCTATGGACTGTTTTTTGCACTTGGTATAACTGTAATATCTCTATTGGGCTTAACGATTACTGAGGGGGCATTAGCGGGCTTGGAGTTTTTGACCGTACCTGTATATATTCTCACGCCGATTTTGGGCATCATAAGTGGTCGAAAATACAGAAAATCAGTAATGGAAAAGAAGAATGCTGACTTGGAGGCAGCAAGAAAAGACTCCTCGTTTCTTGATATATTACGAAGGCTCTCCGAGTTACCTGAGGTTGATAAATACACGAAGAAGAAATTTGTAAAGAGAATAAAGAACATTGAAGATGGATTAGCTGGTCGCAATTCTTAGACATAAGATACCGGTGGCGCCATTCACTATAGTTAATTTTACTATTCTCATTTCTCAAGAAACTAATTCTAGGATTCGTTTCATTCAAGATTTTGATGTATCCGGATTAAGTACTACCGATAGCGCTTTCTCTTCTCCTTTACTGTCAGTTAATCAGAAACCCTCATTTGGTTTCAAGTTACACTTACCAGTGTAGAGTGGGTGTGAAAGAGAGTAAAAGTTGAAATCGAACACATCGCAGGGTGGCTAACAGCTGCACTAAACTTGGTCAAAGTTGGACACTCCTTAGATGTTCATTTGAGCAGTCCTGTCGGAGTTTATATACTCTGAAGAAGAAGAATCAGTTGTGGAGAAACTCTGAAACGAGAGCCAAGTTTCTGGATCACTCTACCGTCGCCGCCAGTTGGACGGGACGTTAAACGCCCGTGGAGAGGACGTAAGACGTTTTCGTGGGTCTTTCGAGACCTGCAAGATGCTGCCTCGATGAAGCAGGAACCGAACATCAGTCCTGGACGCTATGTCCTAGATTGTCTAAGTTTCGGGCAACGGTTCCTTCACTTAATACATCTGATAATGTCTAAGATATCAGTGAAGATAGCGTATCCCGTTGGAAACGCACCAGCTCCCGGACCTGTTATCGTCACATCACCAAGATACTCTGTCGAGAAGGTGATTGAATTTGTAGCACCCATGACCGATGCAAGAGGATGATTCAAAGAAAGCTTTTCGGGTTTCACAGAAGCAATAATCGTTCCATCATCAATTCTCTCAGCACTAGCGATGAGCTTCCATCGTTTGCCTTCTTTTCTTGCTGACTCAATATCATCCTTGCTCATGCCTCGGATTCCTTCACAATGAACCTCTGAGAGTCTGATATCTGCATTCAGAAGAGAGTTTGTAAGTATTACAACCTTACCTTGAGCGTCATGACCATCCACATCTGCTGTTGGATCAGCTTCAGCATATCCCTCATCCTGTGCGCGCTTCAGCGCAGCGTCGTAATCTTGGCCTTCCTCCATTAACGTCAGGATGAAGTTCGAGGTGCCGTTGAGAATTCCTCTAAACCCTCGAAGACCAGATTGACTAAGATTGAGTTGTCCAAGATTGATTGCTGGAGTCCCACTCAGAACCGTTCCTTCGTATCTAAGTTCTACTGAATTATCCTGCGCCAATTTCTTGAGCTCACAGAGAGCAAGCACTGGTGGGCCTTTATTCGTCAGGACAATATGCTTACTCATTTCTATTGCTCTCCTTGCATAAGAAAGAGCGGGTTCTCCTGTTTCAAGATTGCTCCAGGATGCCTCAACAACCAGATTTGCATTTGATTCGCTTATTGTCTTAGTCCCGTCAAAACCTATCACACCATCAGGATATCCTGCTATCGTCTTTTCATTCAACATGAGATTGAGTAGAGTATCTATGTTTAGTCCATCGGGATTATAGACTGAGCCTTTCTGAATGTCAGATACAGCGACTAGTTTAACATCCCAGCCTTGTTCTTTAAGCCACTCTTCCTGTTGGGCTAGGATCCTAACAAATCCTTGACCCACAACACCAAATCCGATAAGTGCAATTCTAAGTTCCAAATCGTCACGTCCTACTAAGGTGATTTATTCTTCTCGTTTGTAGAAAAAGCCTGACTAAAAGGTCTTTCATCATATGACCTTCGTCCAGACACATTTCACTCAATACCGGTGGCGCCACTTCTTTTCTTTCAGGTCCATTTTTGTTATTCGCTGCCCTTGGTTTGATTGCAGGCAAGTATAGCTAGTTGCGGTGCCACTTCTTCTGAATTCATTACCTGAAGTCAACATTACTACATCGAATCGCCTTCATTTCAAATTCATCAACAATCGCACTCATCTCCAAATCAGATGGTTGCTTCTCAAATCGAGTAGCGGTATCGAGTATCTTCGGTAGGAGTTGAATATCCCCCGCAGTAATCACAAAACTTTCTGAAAGTCCTAATGACCAATGTACTGCCCTCTCAATGCTGTTTTGAGTTACTAATGGTTCATAGAAATACGTGTTATGAGTCTGGGGATTAGTTCCCCACGGTTTCCTCACAATAGACTTGATAGTTTGTATTGCAATATTGCGTTTGTTGCACAGATCAACTAACGTGTTGAAATCAGCTGCATATCGAGGTCTCTGCATCTGTAAATAATTGTAAGGTAGTAAGACTGAATCAAAATCGAATCGATCTAGGCTCTGCAAATGCATTGTTGGCACCTTGTGACCATGACCTGTTATGCCCAGAAATCGTACCAGTCCCTTCTCACGAGCTTCAATGAAAGCCTCCATGGCACCTCCAGGTCCCATAACCTTTTACCAACTTACAGGGTTGGTTAGACCATGCATTTGCCAAAGGTCGATTTGATTAACTTTCAATCTACTGAGAGAACGTTGAAGGTCCTTCCAAGCACCATCATACGAACGACTTCGTGACTTTGTTGCCAGAAAGAAATCATCCCGATGTTGTTCCATCCACGATCCGATGCACTTCTCAGCATTTCCATACATGGGTGCTGTGTCAATATGATTCACACCATATTCCAGTAGCATTTCAAGAATGTGATCAGCCTCAGCTTGCGATGCGTCGCTCAAAGCATATCCACCAAAAATGATGCGTGTGCTTGAGTGTTTGGTACGGCCAAATTGCTGTTTGATTATCATATACCATGACCTACATGATTTTTGCTTGACTATTACGTAATATGTGCTGTACATTGCATATGGGTCTTTCACTCATAGGTTCCGAGAACAATGATTTGAAATCTGTATTTTCTTACTTAATCACCGGTAGGTGTAACTGTTTTTCCTTCAATCATCAAGATTGAAGTGCGTATTGGAGCTCTTGTGCGATGGGACACTCCCTTTGGTACCATGAAGCCTTGACCTGGGGATATGTCTACAGTTCTATCTTCCAGATCAATATGAAGAAGTCCATCTATCACATAGAAAAACTCGTCTTCATTTTCATGCTTGTGCCAATGAAATTCACCATGAATGACACCAAGTCTGACCACACAATCATTTACTTCAGAGAGCGAGAAATTCTGCCAGTTTTTCTTACTCTCTTGAATTAGATTGCGGATGTCTATGAGTTCCAGAGGACTGTATTTTACATCAAGGTTGATTGAGTATCTATCTTCATCAGTCATAATGGGCGACTCCAAACATGTATCTACTTCTTTCGAAGGTCCATAAGTCGGGGGCCATACTTGGCAAGACAGAGTACACCTACAAGAGCAAAAATTCCAATGTAGACTATATTGTTCAGTGCGTCACTAATGAATACAACCACCCGACTTGCAAAGTGAGGTGTACCAGATTCATCAATTCCCATGAGTGTAATATTCGTAGCACCGCCCTCATAATTACCAGTATTGAACTGCCAGCTAATGGTATTTCCAGTGACAAAATGAACCTCAACCTCATTGAAATATACTGTAAGATTCTGAATGGTATCAGGTCCTGTTCCATGCAGAGTGAATGTGCCACTTATGTAACTACCAAGACCCAACCCCATGTTACGATTCAAGGAGAGCGTCAAAGTATCCTGTCCAATGACATTCATGGGAAGAGCGGAAATAAGACCAACAGTTACAAACAGAATACAAACGATTCTCAATATTTTTCGCGGATTATGGGGATTTTGCATCATTGTAGTATTGCCTCTGGTTCTTGTCTAGCAATGCATTATGAGTAAAAAGCTACCTGCTATTACATGAATGAATTATTCTTCAATAACGGTTCGCGATATCTTGTACACAACCTGATGTTTGTAATCAGGACAACCAGTCGTCATAAAATCACTCCCATCGCCTTCCTCAGCAAAGCTTCCACCTGAGAGCATAACCATTATCCAAGGATAGAGAACATAGAATGAACTTGGACACATCTTCCCACGATCTGCTGGATACTCAAAGACATCCCCAATCTTCTGGCCCATTGAACATTCACCATCACTTAGGATATCTATGACCTCAATCTTTACTTTGTATTTTGGCATTTTTCTCACCAATCTGTATCTGAAAGTTAGTCATCCGAGTATTAGAAAGAAGTCTCTCAAGCAATACTCAGACGAGTAATACTGAAAACAGATGAGAACGAGAAATAGACATGGCACCCAATGATATAGACAACGTTTCAATGGCAGTGTGGTGTACTTTGCTTCCTCCAGAGGAGTTGGACCAGTTCTCTGAAGAGGATGACTTGCGTAGTGTGAGTGCAGCTTATGAGGATTGGTTGGCCTCTATGAGAGGAAAATCTATCGTGGGTGCAGATGTTGGAGTAATACTGGACAGAATACGTATCCTCATGATAAACATCGGGATTGCATGCGCTATGGATCGAGCACTAGCAGAGCAAGTACAATCTATTGTTTCTGATCATCTGAGAAAACGTTCTCTTAAGATTGTGAATGAACTCCGAGCAGATACTAAAGAGAAAGCTGCAGTTAAAGAAACGCTTGCTTCATTCTTCAAGGATTTGAAATTCACTCGTGATATCTTCCCAGATGAGGATGTTATGAGTGTAATTCCCATAACAGTATCTCTGAAAGGGGATTCATCCAAAGGGATTTTGGGGGGACTTATTGGTTTGAAATCGAAGAAAGTTGACGTGGATAAAGAGAGTACACTACAAGCAGCATTACTAGAGAGCTCTAATGTTTTGAAGAAAATCTATCTGCGCCTAGTCAGCCCGGATCCTTGGGGAACATATTGAACAATCGAATTTTCAGAGTTTTCTAATGATTATATTATCCTGTTTCAGGAATTGTATCTCAGATACCTTGACTACTCGCCAGTCAGTCTGGTGGAGTATGACTTTCATCTCATTACTTTGAACCTCAAGTTCTATGAAACTTGCATCTGCTCGACCACCCCACCCTCCAGTTGCTCCTGATATCGTCCCAGGGTTGAGAAATAACCTGTCTTTGTACAAATCAATAGCAGCTCTATGAGTATGACCATGAACTGCAACATCCCCTCCGATTTGCTGTAGAATCTCCCACAATTGCTCGATACTTCCCCGAGGTCGTAATTGAGTTCCATGGATTAGAAGGAGATTGAAATCATCAAGTTGTACTTGTTCATGGAAATTGTATGAACTGCTGTAGTCCATATTTCCAATTACGATGAAACTTCTTGGTAGAGGCGGTAAAGCAGCTCTCATGTCAGATTCTCGTTCAAGGTCTCCAGTGATGAGAGCTAGATCATACACATTGTCTTTGATGTGTTGATAGAATTCTTCTGGAATTGAATCCCTACGGGATGGAATGTGTGTATCACCAAATACCAACACTCTGTGAGTCATCACTCTCTTATTCTATTAAGGTTCTCAAGTATCTTTTCATAGACAGCCTTCTTGGGACCTTTGGTTAGCTTTGAGAGCCTCTCAACTATCAGTTCGGGGGTGCTTCTTGCAAGCTTACCAAAACAGGGTGTTCTATCTACAATTAAATCAAGATTCTCATCTAACCCACGAGCCTCAATACCATCAATCCGTATAGGAACTGCTGTAACTTCTTGAATCTCCCTAGCTAGATGACTACAGATTACCGTTGATGTTTGAGGGTCGCTCTGAAGTATTTCAATTAAACCAGCAATGACATTAGCTGCGCTTCCGGGTTCTGTTATAGCTTCAATTTCATCAAAGAGCGCAAGCTTTGATTTTTCAGATACAACAATCTCTGCAAACTGTTTGAGTGTTGTTTCAAACGCTCCTGCGCTGACCATCCCTCGACTCTTATAGAAGAAGTATAGTTCCTCGAATACTGGAACGTAAGCTTGCTTTGCAGGTACAGGGAAGCCAGATTGTGCCATTGTAACAATCTGAGCTAATGTTTGAATTATGGTTGTCTTACCACCACTGTTAGCTCCAGAGATTAATGCACAGTTCTCTCCATTTGTTCCGTCAGGGTGAAATGGTGTTTTTCCAATGCTATAATCGATTGGTTGAACTTTCCCATGCTTTCCTTTCAGAAAACTCTCAGCGAGAAACATATTGGTGGCACCCTGCACACCTACACCGGTGTATTCCATTGATATCTTAGGTATTGTAAGATCGTAATCAAGAGCAAATAGACCAACAGCTAGGAATAGGTCGAATTCGAGAAGAGTCTGAACAGCTTTCATTACTTCATTTCGTAAACGATCCAGTTCATTGGCTATCTTTTTGATCAAGCTGAATTGCTTGTCCGCAAAGAGGCGTCTTAGCTTATCCTCCAAGTCATTAATTTGTGTAG